>CAMZEN010000106.1 GCA_947305775.1 uncultured Verrucomicrobiota bacterium | reverse complement strand
GGCCAAGCTACGAGGTGCGGCTTGTGGGTGGGTTGCTGAAAGAGGGCGAACGCGCAACGTTCGAATACCTTTTCAAAGGCGACGCGGAAGAGGTAAAGAGCGTTGCACTTGCGACGGCGGCATGTGCGGCTTGCGAGGCAAGACACGGGATTGTTGGCGCTCAACCAGGAGATATTAACGATGAAAAGAAGTTTACGCATTCGCTGGAGATCGCGTCCGGCAGCGTGACTCTGGAAATGCCGCGAATCGCAAAAGACTGTCATACTGCCTTCAGATACTATTTCCGCGCCACGGTGGTGTTCAAGAGCGGCCTAGTCGTCTCATCATCCTACCGCATCCCACTGAAATGAAACCGAAAGGAGCAACCCATGAAACCTTTTGCACGAATCAACTTGTCCTCCGTTTTATCCTCCGTAGCCTTGGCGAAGGGGGACGCTCTGCGTACGGGAATCCTCGTCTCATCCCTCGCGCTCATACTGCCAGAACGGCGAAAGGAAAATGAAAATGTTTGAATCAATAGTGATAATCTTTACAATTCCAGTGGTGATTGTACTTCCGATACTCTACGGCGTTTACTTTGTTGCCATCAAGAAGAAGGAGGGCTGGATGAAAAATCCATTTGCGTGGCCCGACTTAATGACTCCATTTGCAGTCGCATTCTTGTGGCTCTTGCTTGCCTCTGAAGTCGCAACGCACAAGAGTCTATCAAATCTTTGCGAGCCTTTTTACATTGGCCTTTTTTGGTGTGCCGCATGGATTGTAAGATTGTGGCGATACTCGCGGATTACGGAAAACAAGATGCGTGTCGCATGGGAAATGCTGGGCATCACCATTACGGTAACAATTACATTGGCTCTTTTCATGCCATGTCTGCCGGAGTAATCGCCCTGCGGATTTGGTGACGAAGCGAGAGGAGAAGCGAGATGAAGCTAAACTACGAGTTGGGGTTTCTGGCGAAGGATTGTCCACTGGTGTCGCGGGAACTTGTCAGGCCGTGGCGACTTGCCGCGAATCCGCCGTGCAGCATCCTAAAAACGGCGAAGTTTGGTATAATACCGCCAGACTGGTGAAAGGAAGGTGAAAATGAAACCATTTGCACGAATGATCCTCGTCTCATACCTCGCGCTCGCAGCGGCGGGGTGCGGATATACGCGCGTAGCCGCATTGTCGGGGACGGCGCGAGAAACTCATCTGAAATCAGAGACAAACCTATTTTTCGATGCGGTGGAATACAGGCTTGGGCCGGACAACATGCCGTTCGTTTTCCACATGAGCGACGGCCTTTACAAGTTCGGGCAGTATCGCAAGTGGTTCGGCAGTGCGTTCCAGTGCGACACCGTGAGCGAAAACGTACTCCTTCGCTTCGAGATCAAAGGCCACGCCGACGACCCCGGCTCGCTGTTCGTCCTTTCCAACGGCGTCCTTCGGCTTGAGCGGCAGGGCGATATTGCGGGACATGTGCGCAAGGTGGCAGCGGTCGATCCACCGAAATTGCCGCTTGACGAGTTCAAGTCCGGGGTCGAGGTGATCGGGCAATGGCTGAATATCGAATGTTCCCCGCCGACGTCCCTCTCGATACTTGTACACAAGCCGGGTACGTTTGGAACTGTTCTCGGAGCGCGTTTCAAGGTGCCTGAGGGCAAAACGCCGCAGTGCTCACTTATCATCCACGAAATGAACAACATGCGCTTCTTCAGATACTTCTTGCCCTATTAACCCCAACCGAAAGGAGCAACCCATGAAACCCTTTGCACGAATCGCGAGAAAGGAGAATATATGACAGTTATCAACCGGGATGAGTTGAGAGAGAAGATCGCAGAACTTGCTAACAAGGCAAACGAACTTAAGGCCGAGATAAAGACTTTGAGCGAGTTGAAATCGCCGCAGGAATTGAAGGACGCTGCCGAATATTCGGCACGCGGCTTTAGGGCCGTGCTTTTTGGCGAAAAGGCGTTCAGAACAGATATCGTCGTCTTTGTGGCCTCGGTTGTTGTCGCGCTTCTGATTCCGGTTTCGTGGTGCGAGCGTGCGCTTATGGTGTATTCCGTATTCATGGCGCTTATCGCAGAGATCGCCAATACCGCCATTGAAACTGTGGTTGATCGCATATCGCTTGAACGCAATGAGCTTTCCGGCAAGGCCAAGGATGTCGCATCCAGCCTTGTGGTCGCCGCGTTTGTCGGTGCCGGCATATGCTGGACGGCAATCCTGATCGGACTCGCAGTCCGCCTGCTTGGGAATGGATGTTAGCTGCAGAAAGACGCGCGGCAGTGCCATCAATTCGAAATATCAATCTCTACATTGAGTTACGAACCATTAAACCATTTGCACGAATGAACTTGTCCTCCGTCTTGTCCTCCGTAGCCTTGGCGAAGGGGGACGCTCTGCGTAGGGGGAGCGGGAAATGTTGCCAGCCTCCTTCGCCGAGGCTACGGCGGTCAAGATGTGGAAATATTGCCAAGACCAATACCAATTGCCAATGAAAGGAGCGGGAGTTGGCGAGGAAAAGAGCCATGTTCAGGATGATGTTC
>CAMZEN010000105.1 GCA_947305775.1 uncultured Verrucomicrobiota bacterium | reverse complement strand
TTGAGGATGGCGGCAGCGTTAAAGTGAATGGCGCAATCGCCGGCGACAATGCGCCGACCTTGAACTTCAAGGCAGGTACGTATCAGATCACAAAGAACCTCACGGAGACCAAGACCGTCAACTTCTGCGCGGCGGCTGGCAAGTACACGACGCTCGACGCCAACGGCAATACATTCACCCTCGGCGCCAACTTCTTCTCCGGCTCGGGCGACGTCTATCTTAAGACTTCAGCTTCTGGCGGTTCGTTTGTGATTCAGGGAATCCCTGCCGCCTATACTGGCACGATTTATGTGGACAACTCAATCGGCCTTACGATTTCTGGCGATCTCTCGCAGATGGGCGGCAAGATCAACATTTCGGACATCACGCTTTCGCGCGATTCGTCCAACATCGGCACGATCGACGTCTGCTCCGGCGCGACGCTCCAGGTCGTGCTGACCGACGACGAGGCGATGGACGGCTTGACGGTCACGGGCGTTACGCTCACCGGCGGAACGATCGAGTTTGTCGATCAGCGCGGCACTGTTGTCGGATCCAGCACGGAAAACCTGGTCTATGTGAAGCCTGAGGCCTACACCGTTCCGAGTCCGGAACCTACAGCCGTTTGGATAAGCGGTCAGTTTGGGGAAGATGCTGAATTGCATGGAGGATATGCAATCAGCACTACTCTTGCAGGTTCTGTCAATGCGGCCGGCAACATTGTAATTGGCGAAAGTGCATATCTGGGTGCACAGATTTCGCTTCCGGAGAACACCTACACGAAGGCGTCTGTGCTTGTAAAGTTCAAGGCTCCGGCTGGTGGGGCTCCTGCAGTGAACTCGGTATTGGCAGGTGTTTTTGACACTTCTGAATATCCGATAGGCGCGATCTGCAAGACGGTCGGCGGCACGGCTTTCGAGGGATATTATCAGGAGCAGAACGGAACCGCCCTGACAACCGGCTACAACCTCTCTTCTCCGACAATTTCAGGAGGTGAGGGCTACATGCTTTTCTCTTTCCAGTCTGATTCTACCTCCATCCAACCGGCTACTGGAACGGCGCTATACCTTGGCGATTCTATTAAAGCCATGACTGGCGGCGCGTATGCTGGTCTTCAGTGGCGCGGGCATACGATTTCTAAACTGGCCATTGGCGGACCTGCCGTTGCAACCCCTAGCCCGTGGAAGGGTCTAGAAATCGAAAGTGTCGCGCTGTTTGCTGGTGAGTGGTTCTCTCCGTCTGATTTGAAGTACTACCAGTTCCCTGCCGCAACTGAGCCGGAGGAGCCTGAGCCAATATACGCCAAGGTCGCGGTCGATAACGAGTGGTTCGCCGAGAATATGACCACGCAGGGCTATGCTGTTGGTGCGCCACAGACCACAGGCGCGAGCTGGACTGGGGCCACGGTTTCCAATAATGTGCTGAAGGTCGATACGAATCACTCCTCGCCGGTCTTTTACAATGTTCCCGCATATTCGGGCGTTGCTAAGACATACAGGATTGAGACTGTGATTGACAAGTTGTATGTCAATATGAACACGAATTCACTGCCGGACTATACTTCGCTTGTTGGTGAGGGCAAGAATCCGTATGCCTCCATTGCGGCGGCGGTCAGTGACGAGGGACCAAATCATTGGTATGGTTGGGATGGTGCGAAATGGAATGAGTTGAGTGGTTGTCTAGCGCTTGAGGACGGCGACACCTGCACCAATGCTGTCGAATTGATGGTGAAGGATGGTTTGCTTAAGATTCAGTATTACGTCAACGGTTCGGAGGTCGGGTCTCCGCTTCCCCATAGCAGCAACACGAACGGATTGCCGATGTTGCGCAAGCTGGGCTTCTCGGGATACGGCGATTTCCAGAGCTTCATCGGCAAGGGAATTGCCGCGTTTGAGATAACGGCGATGTGTGACGAAAGTACTCTGAGGAATCTGCTCGGCATAGGGGTTGGTGACAAAATAGATGAGGCGCTCAACGATGATTGGGGCAATGGACTAAAAGCTTGGCAGAATATCATTCTTGGTATCGAGAAAACCAGTGCTGACGAAGGCGTCAGACCCTATCTTGCGCCGGTTCAGAATGCCAATCCGAGCAGCCTGTCGTTCACCGTTGGTAATTGTGCTCCCGCTCCGATCCTCGCTGGCGTATCCGCCAAGTTTCAGGTGTATGAGGTCTCAAGGACCGGCGAGGCTGTCGAGTCCGGCATCACAAGCGGCGAAGCGTTTGTGGATGTCGGCAATACAGCGTACATTGACCTCAACCGCGTAAACAATGTGAAATTCTTCCGAATTAAGATAAGGTTTGAATAGTTAGACGCATCGGTTCGCGTATCCATTCTAGACTGTCTACAGCAGCTTGCACTGTTTGTCCGTCAGGTGCAGCCCGGCGTCGCGTCTTATGGTATGCTGCTCATAGTGTCGGCTTTTCTTGCTACTGGTTTGTTTAGCAGCTCCATGATACACGATTCCCCCGATTCCGTGGGCGTTTCCCATTTTCGCCGGCGACCACCCCCTGTCTAGTTCGATTCTGATAGACTATCCCCCTGTTCCTGCTCAACAGGTGT
>CAMZEN010000104.1 GCA_947305775.1 uncultured Verrucomicrobiota bacterium | reverse complement strand
TATTGGAATGTTTCAAAAGACATCCAGACGCAGGTCTTGTAGCGCCCCTTTCCGTCCATCAGAGGCCAAACTATGAAAATCTTGTTTGGACACTTGGCAGCGACTTCAACCGCTGGACATCGCAGCCCAAGGACAACCTTCCGAACCTTCCCTTTTCTCAGCTCTCCAAAGAGCCAATTGACTGGCCAACGACATATAGTCCAAACGCCTTCATGGTTCCACGCACGGTCTTCGAGAAAGTCGGCGGCTTCGAAGAAAGCTATGTTCAGATATTTGAGGAATCAGATTTTGGGTGGAAAATCGTCGAGGCCGGATATTCTGCATGGATCGCCGCGCTGGCGCGCACCGACCATCTTGGCTTTCTCGAGCCCGGATGCGTGCCGGAGTTGCGTCAGCTTGGCATCGAAAAGCCATACCGCACATATTGCTTCGCGCGCAACAGGCTTCGCTTCGCAAGGAGACACTTCAATCTGCTTCAGGTTATTTCCGTGACGCTAGTGTTTGCACCGCTGTCTGCGGCATACTACATGGCTGTCGCGTTTAAGAACCACCGAACCGACATCGCATGGGCTTACCTCAAGGGCACGCTCGCCGGGATGCTCGGGCTATAGTCAGTCCCACAAGGCGCATACCAGGGTGGCCCAGCCTATGCCGGTGGCCATGCCCCAAAGCACTTCCTTGCGCGTATGGCCGAGAAGTTCGCGAAAGCGCTCCTTCGGCTTGAACTTAAGCTCCTTTATGTCGCGGATGATTGCATTGAGCACCTTCGCATGCTCGCCGGCGGCATGGCGCACGGTTGCGGCATCCAACATGGTTATGACCGCGAACGCTACCGCAAGTGTGGTTATCGGAGTACCGAAACCCTCTGTGTACCCTATCCCGAAGGCAATACCGGCGACCGTCGCCGAATGGCTAGATGGCATGCCGCCCGTGGAGACAAGGTACACGAAATCAAACTCGTGGGTCTTCCACGCCGCTATTATCATCTTTATGAGCGAGGCGACTATCCAGCCGCCGAGACCGCACCAGAACCATTTGCAAACAAACAGCTGCCAAAAATCCCAATGATGAATTGCCGCAATCATTCAGACACCACCTTAGTTTGACTTCGCAGCCCTTAGAGTAAGAACATTGACGAGGTTTAACAGATAGGCTCCCACCAGCATCGCAACAACGGCCGTGTCGCCACCGAAGTGGCCCTTCACGAACATTGCGGCCTGGTTGCCGGCGAGCCCGGCAAATCCCCACGCCGAAAGCACCGCTCCGTGGATCTTGGAGATGTTGGTCATGCCGTAGTGGTCGGCCAGAATCGCCGGTATAACCGAGAACCCTGCGCCATAGCAGGCATTGATGACGAGAAGCGCAAGACCGATCATGGGCGGCCAGAAGCTGAGCGTCATTATGCCGGCGGAGATCGAAAGGATGAAGAGCAGGATGTCGATGCGGCGCTTCAGTCTGTCGGACCACCAGGCGAAAAGGAACCTGCCGCCACCGTTCATGAGGCCACAAAGCGCGATCACTGCCGTTATGAGGCCCTCGGAATAGCCCACCGCAGGCGACTTCATCATCTGCTTGGCAAGCGGAATGAGGCAGAGACCGGCGGAGATGTTGAGGAACATGAAGAGCCACGCCCTGAGGAAGAACGAGTCCTTCGCCAGCTGCGTGTACTTGAACTCAAGCGCAGGTATGCCATGGCCGAAGCTCTGCACCTGGATGCGCGGCTTCTTGAGGAGCATCGACGCAACAACCATCGGGACTGCGTAGAACACGGCGAACGCGTAGAACACCTTGGCTATGCCGAGGCCTCCGTCTGCGACGCGGAAGAAGTCGTAGAAGCCGAGGAACCTCAAGGTGAAGAGCGACTCCGCTCCGCCGAAGCCAAAGCCTTTGTAGATTATCGTGGAGAGCGTCGAGCCAAGGCCGAACGAAATGATCGGAAGCGCCGCGGCGATTGCCTTATGCTCGGGGAACCAGAGCATCATGGTCTTTACGGGAGAGATGTAGATTACGCCTGTGCCGGTGCCGACGAGGAAGCCATACCCCAAGTATATCAGCATGAGCGACTTGGCCGTTATGCCGATGGCCGTGACGCAGAGGCCCGAGAGGAACAGGGTTGTTCCGATTATCGTCGAAAGACGGATGTTGCGCTCGACGATCTTACCGAAAAACGCCGCGCCCATGCCTAGGAAGAATATACCTAGAGAAAAGGCGAACTGAACCTCTTTCTGGGTACTACCTATATAGTTGGCGATTTCAGTTGAGAAGTTTGTGAATGCGTATATCTGACCAACAGAGACAGCCAGCATGAACGCCGGCAAAACCGCTCTCATGAACCTATTCATTTCCGCCGTACGTCCTTTTTTACTTCGGAGTTATCATGAAATGGTGGTGGGGCAAGGATTCGAACCTTGGAAGGCGTAAGCCAGCAGATTTACAGTCTGCCCTCGTTGACCGCTTGAGTATCCCACCAATGCAAGTGAGGTGTAGTATATCAAATCCCCCTTCTGCCCGTCAATGGGGTAATTAACTTAAGACGGTTTTTTTTCAAAAGTGTGATGTCCAGAAGCTAATGCAAGTTTCTCTTGCAGTTACCTCTTGGTAATAC
>CAMZEN010000103.1 GCA_947305775.1 uncultured Verrucomicrobiota bacterium | reverse complement strand
ATAAAGTAGGAATGGCCTGGCAATTCCACGATTTCGGCGAGCTGGCCGTCGGGCGGAACGACGGCGAGCGTGCGCAAGGAGGCCACGAACCTCATCATAGAGATCATCGCGAGGATCAACGCGGCGCAGAGGCTCATGCCGTCGGCGGAACTGGATAGCGCGGTCACGGCACTGACGGGCGTAATCGAGCAGTACAGGCTCGTCGCGGCCTCGCACACCGCCAAGAAGGAGAAGCCGGAACCGGGGCCGGAAGTCGCCTCGTGAGCGAAAATGGCTCAATCCGGACCGGAAAACAGCCCCTACAAAATGTGCGGGGGCTGTTTTGCGTCAAAAACCGCCCTTGCAATTTGCAAGGAGACTTTTCAACCTTAAAAAGCTCCCCTGCAATCTGCAAGAAGGGTTTTCAATCTTAGAAAACGCCCCTGCAACTTGCGAGAAGACTTTTCAACCTTAAGCACCTTTCCTGCAAATTGCATGGGTGTTTTTGCCCCTATCGCGCCGCCTGACCGTTATCAGCTCGTTCAATCTGATTGAGGCACGTTTCTAGAGTTTCGACCGCTTCATCCCCCACGATGTATTGCGTTCTTGCTCATTTCTCCAGTCTCCATCCGAAGTCGTTGTGGTAAATCATGTTTCGCGTCATGCCGCCGTCGATGCAGATGTTCTTGCTTCATCCTTTTAATGAATGTTTTACAGATTCCTCGTATATTTCGATGGGAAGGTTGTCCGGGTCGCGGAAGAAGAAGAAACGCTTTCCTGTGTATTCATCGGTGCGCACTTCCTCGTGCGTGATCCCGGCCTTGTCCAGATCTGCCAGCGCAGCGTCAAGATCGTCCGTGGCGAAGGCGAGATGTCGCAGACCAGCCGCCTCTGGATTCGTTATGCGGCTGGGTGGAGACGGGAACGAGAACAGCTCGACAACGTAATCGTCTCCGATGGCGAGATCGGCCTTGTACGACTTTCGGCTGGCGCGGTAGTTTTCGGCTATCAGGCGCAGTCCCAGCGTCTTTGTGTAGAATTCGAGGCTGCGGGGGTAGTCCGAGCATATCACGGCCACATGATGAAGACGGGAAAGTTTCATGGTCGTTCCCTTTACTTTGTCGCGAGCTTGCGCGAATCCTTTACGAGCTTCTGCAGTTCTTCTGCACCCACCGTTCCGTCGAGGACGATTGTCGTCCATGTCTTCTTGTTCATGTGGTAGGCGGGCAGGAAGCGCGGCCCGTCCATGCTGTCAGTTCTGCGTAGGTTCACGGCTTCTACGATGTCCTTCCTGTTGCCGCCCACCTTGTCGGCGGTCAGTCGTGCGACGAGCGCGTACCACTTGTCCGTGTCTTTGCGTCGCAGCACGGCGTAGTCGGGAAAGTTCTTCCATAGGAATTCCGGCCTCTCGCCCCATTCCGATTCGGCGAAGGCGATGATGCCGCGTGCGAGATCGGTCTTGAACACATCGCGCTCGAAGCAGGAGTCTGCGATGCGTTTCATCAGCGCCATTATCTCGCACCGAACACTGCCGACGAACTTGCCCGAAGCGCCTGCGACGCGATGCTGCACATATTCATCGCCCGTTGCAATATCGGTCACGCATTCGCTGACGCCCCCGCGACTGTCTATGGTGATGTGGCAGACAAGGGCGCCTCCCGCCACGTTTTCGGAGTATTCCCAGCAGGCACCTTTCCTTGCAAAGCCAAAAGGCGCCAGTCTGCGGACATCGACCTTAAGCCGTTTGAAGAAACAGTCCGGGGGAATGTACTCTGATTCGTTCATGGTGCCACTGTCTGCCGAGGAACTGCCTCACGCACGGTTGAACTTGTCCTTGGGCTGCTTGCAGCGCGGGCAACGCCAGTCGGCGGGAAGGTCCTCGAACGCGACGCCGTCGTGCTCGGCCGGATCGTACACATAGCCGCACACAGAACAAACGTATTTGCCTGTCGGCGTCTTGAACACGATTTCGCCCGGCGGGATGACGGCGGGCGGATTTGCGAGATCGACGACGCGCTTCGCCTCAAGGCTTTCCAGCGCCTCCGGCGTGTGCGTGCCGAGCCAGACGGTCGGACGCGCGGCGCAGAACGCGCGGCAGCGGTCGAGCGTCTCGCGGGCGGCGGCCTTGTCTTCGTAGACGACGGACAGCTTGTTCTCGTAGAAAGCCACGTCGGTGTAGGTGACGTCGCCGTGGATGAGGTAGAAAAGTCCGTCGGACTCGACGGCGACGATGCAGTTGCCACTCGTGTGGCCGGGCGCGGAAATGTACGTCACGCCGTCCGCAATGCGCTGCGACGCCGGGAACTCGTAGTACGGTCCGTCCTGGAACGTCGCCACGGTCGGGTTGAACGGCTTGATCTCGTCCGATTCAGCCTCGGCAGCCGAGCAGATGATCTGCGCGTTCGGGAAATAGCGCAGCGCGCCAGTGTGGTCGGCGTGCTTGTGTGTGATGAGGATCTTCGAGACCTGCTCTGGCTTGTAGCCAAGGTCGGCAAGCGCCTCGATGTACGGCTTGATTTTCCTGCCGACATAGATTGTAGCGTCCTCCGTCGGTTCGCCAAACGGAAAGTCCTCGGGAACGCCAGTATCGACAAGAATGACTTCGCTTCCCGTGTCGATCACCCAGTTCTGGAGGCACGAGCGGTACTTGACCGCAGAGTCAAGCCCTTCCGTACCTTCTCCGCCAAGTGCGAACGGACGTGTCATGAAGCCGTTTTCGGCGAAACGGACAGGCTTTATCTTGATGCTCATTGTCGTTTTCCCTTTCTGGTTGTTTAGAAGAACAGTTCCGGTTCAAGGCGACGCTCGTAGGCATCGGCAAA
>CAMZEN010000102.1 GCA_947305775.1 uncultured Verrucomicrobiota bacterium | reverse complement strand
TTTTGCGGCGAACGCCGCGAGCAGCTCCTTGAATTCCATATCTCTCCCCCTTGTCCGGATTGGACGGATGTTTCAGAATTAATGAGTATTATACCATATTTCCCGCCAAATTTCAAGCGGAAAGTGCGCTATTACTTGTCCCCTGTCCCCTGCCTGCTCTTCCTCATGCGGCCGAATACGGGGCACCCGTGCTCGTTCGCAACCACGGCCGGCTTGGGCGTCCGGCGGCCGCTCGTAATACACCAGTATGACTTCGAGCCGCCGTCCTGCCCAACCCGGCTCGCGCTTGCTTCACTGCGCTCGGCTTGCGGCCCCGGCTTCGGCCGCCCGTGGCACGTCACTGCCGCGTCGTCGGCCGACCTTAAGTCTATCTTCGTTCGCGTCGTCCCGCCTCCTCTCGAAGGCGCAATCCTCCCGCACCTGCCGCGGCCATCTGTGGCGCGGGGCGGCGTCGGCGGAATACCTCCTCCTAGCCCCGCCTCCGCAGCTGTCCACGCCATGCGCGAACCGGATTTTGCCTTCTCGCTGCGTCAGGCCTCCG
Source organism: uncultured Verrucomicrobiota bacterium (assembly GCA_947305775.1). Taxonomy (GTDB): domain Bacteria; phylum Verrucomicrobiota; class Kiritimatiellia; order RFP12; family UBA1067; genus UBA1067. Next base: position 2,276 of record CAMZEN010000102.1, on the reverse strand, counting down.
CTCGCTCGATGCCTCCTCCGCCAGCACCCACTCTGCGCGCACATCCCCCGCCCGGCGAATCAGCGCAGTGGGCGTGCTTAGTACGGCTTGGCGCAAGGCATCCATGGGGTCCGACCCTCGCGGATTTATATCATAAAACTCGGTTGTCCATCAGCCGCGACTCCTCGTCGCGATTCAACACCTCAACATAGCAAGGCGAATGTCCGCCGCGGCAGAATAGCCCATGCACGGCCCCAACCCCTTCCGAGGCAATGACGCCCTTTACAAGCTCTACCATCGCGGAGGTTATCCTCAGGCCAGGCACGAATATTGGAATACCTGGCGGATAAGGCACAAGAAACTGCGATGCTATGCGCCCGACCGAGGCATCTAGCGTGACGAACTCGCCGTCGCAAAGCGCAGCATCGCGCGGCAGCACGACCGGCTGCCCCTCGACCGCGCAAGTCACACACTCTTCATCGTCAACGACATTCACGGGCCGTCCGATTAGTGTGCGGTTCAGGCGGCAGACGCGAAACAAACACTCGAAATGCTCCTCCACCGTGCCGACTGTAACGAGAAACAGTATCGTCGTCCTGGTCGATTTCTCCCACTGGATGTGTGACTTTAGAAGCGCCTTCTTGAATTTCGCACATGCCTCTGGACTGCGCAGCATCAGCACGATTTTCAGCGGATCCTTCATATAGCCGCCGTCTACCCAGTCGCAATCCGCGCCTGCGATATCAGCAAGGCCCGCAAAGCACTCGCTCTCCGGCAAGGCACACTCGGCTGCAACGTGAGCGCGGAAGTCCGCCGTCCACTTAAGCCGCTCGTCAATAAGCTTCATTCCTTCAAGACGCATCTGCACGCCTGCGACATCAAGAGTCGCAAGGAACGGATAGTGCGGCGAGGTGGAGTGCCAATAGCGCAAGAACTCGTGCAGGTCGTGGGTGAACTTCTCGAAGGAGCCGTGTCCATTTAGCGCAAACCGCCTCCTTAGCCAGCGGAACTGCGGCGAAGAATCCTCCTCTAGGAGCGCCTTGAACCTGAGCGAGACATGAATCATCGACGCCTGCGAAAACGCCGCCATGGTCTTGTGGGTTGACTGCACCGCGAAATGCGCGCCGCTCGTCTCATTGACGGCGTTGTATCGCATGGCGCACCCTGACTCACCGCAACGACGCGTGTAAAACGGGTGGAACGCCATGTAGCCGGCCCATGCCTCGTCAGCATAGAATAGCACACCTGCCTTTTCGCATAGCCGCGACACTTCCCATACCGGATACAGCACACCTTCGTAGGTGCATGTAGTCAGCACCAGCAATCGCGGACGCGGCGACTCGCTCGACTCCAACGCCGCCCTGATGTCATGAAGCGGCACAGGCCCCCAAACGCCAAGCCGCGAATTCCAGTGCGAAGGCAGATAGCGCGGCACCGCGCCGGCAGTGACAATAGCATGATGCACCGACTTGTGGCAGTTGCGGTCCACCAGAACGACCTCTCCGGGCTTGAGCAGCGTCATTAGCATGGCTTTGTTCGAGGTCGAAGTGCCGTTCGTGACATAGCGGCTCAATGCGCTGCCGAATATCTCGGACGACATCTTCTGCGCCTCGGAAAGCGGCGTCTGCACCTCCGGGCTGGAAAGGTCGCCAAGCGACTCGACCGATACCGACAGGTCGGAGCGGAATATCATCGATCCAAACGCCTCGTAGAGTCCGCGAAGGAACGGCGAGTCCGCAAAGGCGTTGCCGCCGTTGTGCCCCGGAGTGTGCCAGTTGGTGCCGGCCTTGACCTGCACATACTGCCGCATCGCGCTCCAGAATCGAGGTAGCCAGAACGCCTTGAAAAGATGCACTATCCGCTCGTGGTAGAGATCTGGCTGAGACAAAACCTCAATGCTCTTCTTAGCCCACCTGCGCTGCGGCACTGCGACCGGAGGGCGTCCCGGATATATCACTACGACTTTCGGAAGCGTTGGAATGTAAGCCTTCAACCAATCCTTGAGCGGCACGCCATGTATCGCCTCGGCATAGAACGAATCATCCACCATGAAGAGACATGCGTCATAGCCGCCCTCGGTCATGCCGTGAGACGGATCGCCATCTATGAAAAGCGCAGCTGGGATCTCCTCTGGCGAAGACACTGTCATAAGCTTGAGCGGTGGATATTCAAGAGGCATCCGCACATTGAACGCCTCAGAACAGCAATCACGAAAGGCATCAGACAGTCCGTGCTCAACGACCGAAAGCATGTCAATATCGCCAGCCTGAGGCGAATGCAGCCAAATGACGGTAAGC
>CAMZEN010000101.1 GCA_947305775.1 uncultured Verrucomicrobiota bacterium | reverse complement strand
GCGGCACAATTGGCATTTGGCCTGGCTTGCGTTCTTACCGATCAAACAAAGGAGGAATATGGAAAAATTCAGATTAATACTGGAGCTAATTAACTCGTGTCTGCAGGCTATCTGGCAGACGCTCTTCAAGAGTTAATTCTCTCTGGCGCGGAGGGGGCGGGGGGATGCGGCTGGCTAATTGTCGAGCTAAAAAGACCACGCCTGGCTAGACGCCACGGTCAGTCTCGACAATTCGCAGGCCGAGACTCATGAGTCGGCCGTCAGCCGCAGGCCCCCGCCCCCGTAGCGCCTACTGTCGAGCGATCCGACAAGCAATCTCCGCCTGGAGCGACCCTATATCACCCGCAGGCCCTCGCCCCCGTAGCGCCTACTTCCGTGAATTCCGTGTATTCCGTGGTTATTTAACCACCACCCTATTCCCCTATTCGCGGATAGGCGAGCGGCGATGGCGCAAACGGCGGCGCGGGCGGTGGCGAAGGCGAGCGTGAGGTTGTAGCCGCCGGTGGGGCCGTCGATATCGACGATCTCCCCGACCACCGCGCCAATCGCAAGTGACATCACGAGCATCAGCGCGCCGCGACACTCCACCGCACCGCCAGCGCCAGCGATCTTTTTACGAATTCTCTTCTATTCATACCATTGCCTCCTTTCGCGTTTAGTCATCGAACAGATCGCGCAGCCAGCCAGCCTTGCGTCCTTCCGCACGGCGACGCATGTCGATTAGCAACCCGGTAATCGAGTGGTTCGCAAAGCGAAGGTTGTCCACCTCGTATATTGCGCCGACAAGCTGAGTGCCGGGAATGGCCGAGACAGGATCTCCCTTGCTGCGGATATTGGAAATGCGGCCTGCTGCCCCAGCTACAATGTCCTTTGGAAGCGAAAGAAGTGTTATGGTTGAAATGCCAGCCGCATTGTACGTTACACATGCAAGGCGCCCCGGTTTAGCAAGATTAATGGTAGAATACGCTGCTATGCCACCGCCGAGAGAATGTCCGGTGACGGTTAACTCGGCGTCAGGGAAAGCGTTTCTGACCGCCGATAGTATCTCCGCTCCATAGATATACTGCCGTGGCGTTCCGCCGCCCCCCTGATGGGCGTCCACGACCCAGTCCTGCATCCAGTGCTCGTCCTCGCCGGGCGCGTTGGAGCCTCGGAACGCGACGACTATTACATCACCCTCCTCCTGACGCGAGATGCGCGCCCCAAACCCGACTCCGTCGACATCTTCGATGAACCCGGTCTCCGGTTCGTAGCGGTATCGGCCGGATGCTATGTCCAGTCTCGCGAACGCTTCCATTGACAGTGGGCAATAGCCACGGGGAAGTCCTGGCCCAGACCGATAGGCCGCTGCGACATGCTCCCCGATTTCGATGAAATGCCTGTGCTGATCACGGTCCAGGTCATCTGCGAACGAAAGCACCTTGGCTTCGGTCCACGCCACTGTCGATTTTGCCGCATCCGTCGTTGCAGAAACAGCTTTTGACGATGCCTGAACAACGACATTGTCGTTGCCATAGCCAGTCTCCAGCAGACGGCAACCGGCAAAAGCTGTCAAGGCTATCGCCATAAGCATTGCATATTTCGTCAAAGTTGCATCCTCCTTTCTTGAATCGTAAAATGATGAACTGCGACGCAACTGGCGCTCCAATTTCGAACGAGGGCAGAAGCACTCGCCATCAACCACACAACCGCATATAAATGGCCTTTCATTTTGCAGCCATGCGGTCAGAGGCGAATTCCTCAAGCGCCTTGACGCTCGACTTGATGGACGAGCCGGAGAACACAACGTCATACTTCGAGAGGTCAAGCCCCTCAATCGCCTTGATCGGCCTCAGCTTCTTGCCGAAACATTCCATCTTCACCACGGCGCAGTAGTGCCGGCCAAGCTGGTTGAGCGAAGAGCCGAAGTGGTAGAGCTCTTTGCCGCCCAGAATCAGGAACCGGTCGCCCCCGTAGCGCTCCGACCAGGGACCCGGCCGGCGTCTTTCAGGCAAGCCGCTCAACGAGGAAGGGAATCGCGCGCTCGAAGCTTACGCCGTACCAGTGGTCGTCGTCGGTCGCCTTGATCGCCTCGCAGACGACGTCGGCCGCGAGCGCGGCGGCTTCAAGCGCCGTCTTGCCGCGCAGCACCGCGCCCGCAAAGACGGACGCATAGACATCGCCCGTGCCGTGGCTCATCTTCTCAAGCTTCGGATTGAAGTCGTACTGCACCGTCGAGCCGTCGGAAACTGCGCTCCCAAGCTCGTCCGGCGAGAAGCTGACGCCTGTGAGAACGACGTTCTTTGCGCCAATGCCGTGGAGCTTCGCGATGAGCGCCTCGAGTTCGCCCTTCGTGTAGCCGGAGAGAACCGGCTTCTCGCCGACGAGCAGCGCCGCCTCGGTGAGATTGGGGAGAATGTAGTCAGCACCGTCGACGAGCCGCGCCATCTTCGAGGGGAAGTCGGGCGCAAAGCCAGTGTAGAGAACGCCGTTGTCGGCCATCGCAGGATCGACGACTCGGATTGCGCCCTTCTCGGCGCATGTCTTGAAGATCGAGAGAATCGGGTCGATGTGGCTTTCGCAAACATAGCCCGTGTAGAACGCGTCGAAGCGGATTCCCTGCTCGATCCACTTCGCCTCGACCTTGGGGAGCTCGCCCGTGAGGTCGGCGAAGGTCCACGACTTGAAGCCTGCGGTGTGGTTCGAGAGGATAGCGGGCGGCAGCACCGCACACTCGACTCCGCACGCCGAAACGAGCGGAAGCGCGACGGTCGTCGAGCACTGCCCGACGCATGAAATGTCCTGGATCGTAAGAAGCCTTTTCATGGCTGTTCCTTTCACTTGATGGCGGCGAACGCCTGGTGCAGGTAGTCGCGCTTGTACAGGTTGCCGCAGCTGCCG
>CAMZEN010000100.1 GCA_947305775.1 uncultured Verrucomicrobiota bacterium | reverse complement strand
GGAGAGCGGGCGCACTCTTGGGAGAGCGGGCGCACTCTTGGGAGAGCGGGCGCACCCTTGGGAGAGCGGGCGTCTCGCCCGCTCATAATGAGGATGCTAACCCTTCCATCTCCGCGGGCGAGACGCCCGCTCTCCCAGTTAGGCTACCCGTGCTCCCAGTCCGGCACCTCATATCTTTCTCCTTAGCCCCTCTTACCGCGCCCCTGCGGAGGGAAAGTTACAAAGTACTAGTACTTTGTAACTTCTGGTGCGCACCGAAGCATCAAGGGGTGCGCACCAAGGCTTCAAGGGGTGCGGAGCAAGACTATCTCCGCCCCTTACTTCGCATTACACGGATGAGCTCTGTGGTGACGAGTACATCTATCGAGCCTGCGGAGGAGACGGCTTTCTCGCGAAGCGCCATGAAGCGCGCACGGGCGACGCGCAGCTCCTGCAAGGACCAATTATCAAGAAACGCAATCGTCTTCTTCACCGACCACGGGTTCATGCCCTCGGTCGCCTCATCAAGAATGCCGCGCATTTTCGCGTCCTTAAGCTCCGCAAGCTGCCGGAAGAGCTTCTCTATCACCGTCGTCGCCATCACCGCAAAGCCGTTCTCGCCCTCGAAGCGGGAGAGCGCCCCAAGCGCCGCGTCAAGTTTGCGCGCTCCAATCGCGTCCGTGACGGACCACACCTCCGGTTCGACCCCTACGCCTTGCGACGAAACCGCCGCGATATCGTCCGCAGTCACAGTATGGCACTTCGGCCCCAGATAGTCGCGCATCTTGCCGAGTTCGCTCATCAGGGAACGGGAGTCTGTCCCCACACGCGCAACGAACGCATCCGCCGCGCCGCGCTCGAACTTCAAATTCATCTCTCCCGCCATGTCTATCACCCTGACCGCGGCGCTTTTGGCGGCTTCCCAGGGCTTGCCTGCCGCGAAAGATACGATCTCCGCCGCCGTCTTGAGCGTCTTCGCGAAGACAGACGTCATCAAAAGGCGGGGACCGGAAAGAATGAAGTGCTGGTTGTCGGGCAGCGGATTCGTAGCGAGCTTCTTCGCGAACTTCTCAAGACCCTCCTTGACTGCGGCGGAGGGTCCGCCCTTGCCGCCATGCGGAAGAAAGCCCACGTTCTTCCACCACGTCACCTTGCTGGGGTCAAGAAAAGGCGGCGTGGAGAACGATGCATCTGCCTCACGCAGATCGGCCAGCTGCAGGTCTTCGTTGGTGGAATTCAGCGAATCGACGACTTCAAGGCCCTGTCCGTCGCCAACTATGCGCTTCGCGGCCTCAGATACGAGGTAGTCGTCCTCACCGATTATGACGTGCAAATTTGCCATATGCGATAAATGCCGCGCCAAGGGCTATCGTCGCGAACGAAATGGTCTGGCTTATGCTGAACGGACCTACCGCCGCGCGGGGGTCTCCGCGCAGGTATTCGAGACCGAACCGAAGCACGCCGTAGCCGATCATGTAGAGTCCGGCGGTGTGCCGCCGCCAGCGGAGGTACACCCAGAGAAGCACCGCGAAAAACACCAGCAGCGCGGCGGCCTCGAAGAGCTGGGTCGGCAAGACCGGCAGCGAACGGGCGGCATCTGGAGCTATCAGACCGGACGACACCTGCTCGTACCATGCCGGCGAATGCATCGGGAACGACACCGCGAGAGCGGAATCCGACAGCCGCCCGTAGCAGCAGCCGTAGAAGAAGCAACCTATGCGTCCGCAGGCGTGTCCGAGCGGAACGAGAGTGGCGATAAGGTCGGCAAGAGCGAGCGGACGCTCCTTCTTAGCGATGCACCACGCGAAAAAGACGATTACGGCGAGGATAAGCCCGCCGTAGAACATGAGCCCCCCCTGGTCAATGCGCACTATATCAAGCGGACGGGAAGCAAACTCGCTTTTCCAGTGCTCAATCACATATGCGGCGCGGCTGCCGATGATGCCGGAGATCGTGAGCCCCATAAGGAGATTGCCCATGTCCTTGCGTCCCGAAAGCTTCTCGGCGAGGGTCCAGCAGAGGAGTACACCCACCGCCATGCATGCGCCGTAAGTCCTGAGATGCAGAAAGCCTATATCGAGAAGCGTCGGGAACATATGTCAGCCCCGCCTGAAGAGTCTGTATAGCCAGCGCAGTCCGCGAAAGGCAAATAGCCCTACGCCCACATACGCCGAGCAAATGCGGCCAAGCACCGTTTCGCCAAGTTGCGCAAAGGTCAGATGGGTCGTGGACGCCATCCATACCAATATGAGCGCAATGTTTACCAGATATATGAACACCCAGGAGAATATACGACCGTAAAGCTTTACGTCGGGCTGGCGCCTGGTAAGCGTTTCGAGGGTGAAGAGAAAGTGGAACGCCCACGTAAAGCCTATCAGGAACATCCACAGCGGAAGGAACGGCAGTGGACGAAGGAACGCATACGTCACAAGCCCGGCGAGAATCACCAGGAACGTGTAGAAAGGAAAGAAATATGGCGCAAGCGTTATGAGGAAGTTCGATTTCGTAAGCTTTACGCTCCCACCGGACTCGCTAACGCGCACATCCGATGGGCGCGCGCCGAAGAGGAGGCCCCACAAGGCGTGAGTAAGCTCATGACCCAGAACGTACATGCGAACGGGGTGGCTAATGGTGGTCCAGCAGAGCGCAAAAGCCGCCATGCCGGCAAGCAGCGATATCGCCTCGACCGAGAACGCGCCCTGAGCGCCGGCGGCGATGAACGTCGCGTCAACCAGCGCAAGTGACAGGCCCCAGCACGCAGGCAGAAGCGCCAGCCCGAGCAGCCATCTTAGAAAGCCCGCCATCATTTCGAGTCTTCAAAAATAAAGACAAGTTCGCCTGGAAACACACGCCTGTTCTGCCGCGCGATATGTTCAACGAAATCAGGGTCGGTCTTGAAGCGGTTCTGGTTCTCGATAAGCTTGGCGATTTCGACGCGCTTCTCCTCTATGCGTTCGGCAAGCTCGGCATCCTGACGCTTCAGGGACTGTCCCCGCCTGAAGGTAGGCCAAGCAACAATGAGCCCGCCGACGAAAACCGCCGCGACGAGCGTCAAAGAAAAGTATTTGACGAATCTATCCTTCCACCCCTCAGTCATGTCGCACATTATACCAAAAATTCCGCGC
>CAMZEN010000099.1 GCA_947305775.1 uncultured Verrucomicrobiota bacterium | reverse complement strand
CAGCGCGCCCGCATCCGCAACCGTTCGCGTCGCGGCCGCATGGAGCTCAACTAGCCTGCCTCCGCTTCGGCGGATGTAAAGGACGTCGCGGGTATCGCCCGCGACGCCGTTTTTTTTGGTATAATACTCAAACTATGAAAATCACAGATGACATTCTGTACGTCGGGGTCAACGACCACAATATAGATCTTTTCGAGGGTCAATATGTCGTGCCCCAAGGCATGGCCTACAATTCGTATCTCGTCAAGGACGAGAAGACTCTAGTCTTCGATACGGTGGACAGGAACTTCGGAGAAGAGTGGTTTGCCAACATCAAGGCCCAGATAGGCGATGGCCCGGTGGACTATCTCGTCGTGCAGCACATGGAGCCCGACCACTCCGCCAACATAGCCGCTTTCGCCGAGCGCTATCCGTCGGCTACGATCGTTTCGAGCGCGCAGGCGTTCGTCATGATGAAGAACTTCTTCGGTACGGACTACGCCGACCGCCGTATAGTCGTCAAGGAAGGCGACACCCTCTCCACCGGCAGGCACGTGTTCGCGTTCGTCTCGGCCCCGATGGTGCACTGGCCCGAGGTTACGGTGACCTTCGATACGACCGATAAGGTGCTCTTCTCGGCGGACGGCTTCGGCAAGTTCGGCGCGAATGACGTTGAGGATCCAGAGGGGTGGGACTGCGAGGCGCGCCGCTACTATATAGGAATCGTCGGCAAGTACGGTCCCCAGGTGCAGGCGCTCCTCAAGAAGGCGTCTTCGCTTGATATCAGGACCATCTGCCCGCTGCATGGACCGGTCCTCTCGACTCCCGAGGAAATATCGCATGTCGTCAAGCAGTATGACATATGGTCGAGCTACGCCGTCGAGACTCCAGGCGTGCTGATCGCGTACACCTCTGTCTATGGCCACACCAAGGAGGCGGCGCTTAAGCTCAAGGAGATGCTCCTCAAGAAGGGTTGCCCGAAGGTGGCCGTCGCCGACCTTGCGCGCGACGATCAGCCCGAGGCTGTCGAGGATGCGTTCCGCTACGGCAAGCTCGTCCTCGCGACGACTACGTACAACATGAACATCTTCCCGTGGATGCGCCACTTCATCGACCATCTTACGGAGCGTTGCTTCCAGAACCGCACCGTCGGCTTCATCGAGAATGGCTCCTGGATGCCCCAGGCCGCGAAGATCATGCGCAAGATGCTCGAGAACTCGAAGAACCTCAAGTTCTGCGAGAATGTCGTGACGATCAAGAGCGCGCTGAACGCGGAGAGCGAAGCCAAGCTGGAGGCTCTCGCTGACGAGTTGGTGAAGTAGCGCGATGGGCGTGCGGTCGAGAGTCGCTTCGCATGTGGCGGCGCTCCCGAAGAGCGGCATCCGCAAGTTCTTCGATATCGTCGCACAGTCGAAGGACATAGTTTCCCTCGGCGTCGGCGAACCCGACTTCGACACGCCCTGGCACATTTCCCGCGCCGCCGTGACATGCCTTGAGAACGGCGGCACCCACTATACCTCGAACCTTGGCACGCCGTCCCTCCGCGAATCCATCGCGCGCTACCTTGTTCGTCGCTTTGACGCAAGCTTCGACTGGAGGAACGAAATACTTGTGACCGTTGGCGTATCCGAGGCCATAGACCTCGCGATTCGCGCCATATGTTCGCCGGGAGACGAGGTTCTCTACCACGAGCCTTGTTTTGTGAGCTACGCTCCGACCGTCAGGCTGGCGCATGCGGTGCCGGTTCCCGTGGAGACGCGCTCGGAGGACGATTTCCGTCTGACGGTATCCGCGCTGGAGCGCAAGGTTACGCCGAAGACGCGCGCTCTACTCCTGAACTTCCCGTGCAATCCGACGGGGGCGACGCTCTCCCGCGAGGAGATGTTCGAGATACTCGCTTTCGCAGAAAGGCATGATCTGATAGTGCTTGCCGACGAGGTTTATTCGGAGCTTAACTACGAAGTAGAGGATGCCCCTCTCCCCTCGTTCGCTGGCTTTCCGGAACACAAGGATCGCGTCATCTTGCTTAACGGCTTCTCCAAGAGCTGGGCGATGACCGGTTACCGCCTGGGTTATGCATGCGGACCCGTGGACGTCATCGACGCGATGATGAAGATACATCAGTACGGAATAATGAGTGCGCCGACTCTTTCGCAGGCGGCCGGTGTGGAGGCGATGGACCACGGCGACGCCGACGTGCAGCGCATGAAGCGCGAATACCGCCGCCGTCGCGACAGGCTCGTCTCGGCGCTGAATGCGATGGGCCTTGCAACCGTGACACCGAAGGGCGCTTTCTACATATTCCCGGATATACGTACCACGGGCATGGACGATGAGACGTTCGCCTTGAGGCTTCTGCAGGAGCAGGGCGTTGCATGCGTCCCCGGCAGCGCGTTCGGTGCGTCCGGCGCTGGCTTCGTTAGGATGAGCTACGCCACCTCGCTGGACAAGATAGACCTGGCCATCGAGCGTCTAGGCCGTTTTCTCGGTTGAGCATTATTTGCTGCTCTGCTGCGCAGCACAAATAATGCTCTGGTATGCAGCATTTGTATTATCGGGCTTAAGTGACTCTTCGACTGCGCTTTTCAGTGTGGGCGCTTTGTCCAATAGAGCTAGAGCAATTTGGTTTTGCTAGCTTTTGTTTTAACCTTACGGGGACAGTCACTTGGAGAATCTGGACTCTGTATTTTTTTTTTCTTGTGTAGCCTTTGCTTTGCGGCAACGCAATCAGTCGTCGAGAAGGTCGTGAAGTCATCCAGACCTGCGGCCTTCCAATCGGTGGCGCATATCTATGAGCAGTCCGTCTATTGAGTGGTTTGCAAAGCGAAGGTTGTCTACCTTGTATGCATCTCCGACGAGTTGCGTTCCAAGTATTACCGAGACAGGGTCGCCTTTGCCGCGTCTTCTGCTACGTCTTTACAATGCCGTCACGGTGATTACTGTTGATATGGAGAGTTTTGTGTTCATACGGGTGAATTATACCAAATATAAACCGCCGAGCTTGATTATTAATGTGTGCCGTTTTGTCTGAGCTTGCGGGGACCGTCCCCACATTCAAGCAGGAAAGGGGACTCTTAGAAATTTCTGAAAATACCCCCTTGCGCTATCGCGGCAAATTATGATATACTACACACTGTTTTCGCGATGCGAGGATAACTCAGTTGGTAGAGTGCCACCTTGCCAAGGTGGT
>CAMZEN010000098.1 GCA_947305775.1 uncultured Verrucomicrobiota bacterium | reverse complement strand
TCTACTCCATCGAGGATCTCGCGCAGCTCATCTACGACCTCAAATGCGCCAACCCTTCCGCCCGCGTTTCGGTGAAGCTCGTCTCGGAGGCGGGCGTCGGCACCATCGCGGCAGGCGTCGCCAAGGCGCACGCGGATGTCGTTCTCATCAGCGGCTACGACGGCGGCACGGGCGCCGCGCCCCTCACGTCGATGAAACATGCGGGGCTGCCGTGGGAACTCGGACTCGCCGAGGCGCAGCAGACTCTCGTCAAGAACAATCTGCGCGGACGCGTCAAGCTGCAGGTGGACGGCGGGCTGCGCACCGCGAAGGACATTGTCGTCGGAGCGATCCTCGGCGCGGAGGAATTCGGCTTCGGCACCACGCTCATCGTCGCGCTCGGCTGTGTGCAGGATCGCCGCTGCCACTGCGACACCTGTCCTGTCGGCATCGCCACCCAGAACGAATGCCTGCGCAAGAAATTCGCTGGGAAGCCCGAACATATCGTCAACTTCCTGCGGCTCCTCGCGGAAGAGGTGCGCGAAACGCTCGCTTCGCTCGGACTCAAATCGCTCCGTGACGCCATCGGCCGCACCGATCTCCTGGAATCGACCGATACCCGCTTCGACTTCTCGGTCATCCTCGCCTCAAATGAAGTCGGCAATTCCACTCTACAACTACAACTCCCAACTACACCTAAAACCAGCGAGAAGAACTACGACGAGCGCGAGCTGATACCTTATCTCTCCAAAGGCGAAACACATCTCGAGCGCACCATCTCCAACTGCGACCGCTCGGTCGGCGCCGCCCTCTCCGGCTATTTAGCCAACCTCCGCGTCTCGGCGCCTCTGCGCGAGACATCTCCCATCTCCGTCCGTTTCACCGGCACCGCCGGACAATCCTTCGGCGCGTTCCTGCACCGCGACATCGCCTTTACGCTCGACGGCGAGGCCAACGACTATGTGGGCAAGAGCCTTTCGGGCGGCGCCATCACCATAAAGGGGAATGTCGGCAACGTGACCGGCTACGGCGCGACGTCGGGTTCGATCTTCATCTCCGGCACGGCGGGCGAGCGCTTCGCCATCCGCAACTCCGGCGCCACGCTCTTCGTCGAAGGCGTCGGTGACCACGGTTGCGAGTATATGACGGGCGGCAAGGTGGTGGTTCTCGGTCCCACCGGCGTCAACTTCGGCGCGGGCATGACGGGCGGCGTAGCCTACGTTCTCGACGAGACGGGCGACTTCGACCTAAAGTGCAACTTGGACTCCATCGACCTTGCGAGCGTCGCCGCCAATTCCGACGATGAGCGCGAGCTACTCTCGCTTATCCAAGAGCACATCGCTCGCACCGCCTCCCCGCTCGCCGCCAGACTCCTCGCCGACTGGTCCAACTCCCGCCCCAAATTCGTCAAAGTTATGCCAACGAGAAGTTAAAGGATTCTAACGCGTGTATAGCCAAAGGCCCTGTCGTAGAAAATGGGTGCTTGCTATTGACCTTTTAGGGAATGTATAGTACAATATATGCCGTCAATATTCCTTCTAAGGAGTCTTATGGAGTTCTTGACGGTAAAAGAGCAATTGAAACAATTGGGCGAGCATGTGCGTAATCACAGGCTCGCCATGAACATTTCACAGCAGGAGCTGGCAGACCGGAGCGGTGTGTCGCTCAAGGCGGTGCGCAACATCGAAAGCGGCGCCAACGCGACGCTGGAGTCGTTTGTGTCGGTGTGCCGGAGTTTGCGCAAGACGGACTGGATCGCGTCGCTGACTCCGCCGGAGATGAGTCGCGACGACTTCGAGCGGTATATGCGCGGAACGGAAACCAAGAGAAAGCGGGCGTCGAGACATGTTTAAGCATACGAGATCAATCGGGGTGTTCCTTTGGGGGAAACATGCGGGCGACGTGATTCCGTCGCGCACGCATCGCGGCGCCTATGCGTTTATCTACGACCTCGGCTTCATCGAGGGCGGGGTGGAGATTGCGCCGCTCATGATGCCGCTTGACGATCGGGTGTACGAATTCCCTGGTTTTCCGCAAAAGGCGTTTTACGGGCTGCCGCCTGCGATTGCGGATTCGCTGCCGGATTCCTTCGGCAATTCGCTGATCGACCGGTATCTGGCGCAGGAGGGTGTGGAGAAGCGCGAGATTACGGCGCTCGATCGGTTGGCTTACACCGGCACGAGAGGCCCGGGCGCGCTGACGTTCCGTCCCAACCGCTCGCTCGGAAAAACGCGCGAGTCTGCGGTAGAGATGAAGGAGCTGGTGGAGCAGGCGCGGTTGGCGGTGAACCGCAAGTTCGAGGCGCTGGACGCGAAATGTCAATTGAACGAGATAATCCGCCTGGGGTCGTCGCTCGGCGGGGCGCAAGCCAAGGCGGTGGTGGGGTGGAACCGCGAGGCGGATTCGTTCCGCTACGGTACGCTGGACTTGCCGCCGGAATTCGAGCAGTGGATATTCAAGTTCACGCCCGAGGAGCATCCCAATCGCGGACGGATCGAGTTTGAGATGTACGAGCGCGCGAGGGCTTGCGGCATCGACATGATGGAGTCGCGGCTGTACAAGCTGGGCGGTATCGAGCATTTCATGACGCGGCGGTTCGACCGCGAGAGAGGCAAGCGCCACCATGTGCTGACGTTCGCGGCGATGTGCCATTTGTTTCCGGGGGTGACGGGCGTGGCCAATGCCTCGTACGAGCAGCTGTTCATGGCGATCGAGCGGCTGGGGATGGATTATGGAGCCAGGGAGCAGATGTTCCGCCGGATGGTTTTCAACGTGCTGGTGGACGAATGCGACGACCATGTGAAGAACTTTGCGTTTCGGCTTCGCGAAGGCGGCAGGTGGGAACTCGCGCCAGCGTACGACCTTACCGGCACGCCAGCATCGTGCGAGGATGACGTGTGGGGCAACTTCGCAAATATTCACGCCATTTCGGTGTGCGGCAAGCAGCAGGGCATAACCGATGGCGACATGGCTTTGGTCGGCGAGCGCTTCGGCGTCGGCAACGCCAAGTCCATCATCGCCGACCTCCGTGATATTCTCAAGAAGAAACCATGAATACGCGGATGATGTTTGCGCGGGCCGTCGCGGGGGCGGCGAGAACCCAAAGGAGGAATAAACGATGAAACCAACAATAATATTGATTTTTATTCTGGTCGCAATAAACCCTTTGTTGTTTGTGGCGATGATTGTTTATTGGGTGAGAGTGCTGTTTAAAATCCTCAAGCTTCTGCGATACTTGAGGAAGACGTATCCAAACAAGTTCCGTTTCGATCTGCTTTCGGTTACCACGACAATACATATGGATAACTGGGTGGCTGATTGACGGGCCTAACATTCCGGGCCGTCCTTTCTGGGTGA
>CAMZEN010000097.1 GCA_947305775.1 uncultured Verrucomicrobiota bacterium | reverse complement strand
GCTCTTCGCGGCCCGATTTGCTCCCGGGCAGGGCGGCGAGCACTTGCAGGATGGTGCTCTTGATCCTAGGCACGCGCGAAATCCGCTTGATGTTGCGGAACTCGCGGTTGACGGCATCGCGCAAGGGCGTATCTAGCTGCTGGATGAAATCGACCAGTTGATCGGGCGTGCGCAGGGCGTGGAGCATGGCAAGCTTGTCGAGCGTAGCCCCCTCGCGAGCGGCAATGGCCACGATGGTCTCGATCGCGCGCCACACGTTGATGCGCTTGATCATGGGCGCCGTAAAGTAATATTTGGTCTTCCTTGTCATATTCGGGCAAGTATTATACCATATTTCCCGCCGCGTGGCTAGTGGGAAAATCATGACGCCGCACTTTCGGCTTGCAGTTTGAATGGTTTTTGAGTAATGCGCCGCTCTCTTGATACGAGAAACGGCGAAGGCGCGCTACGGTGCCGTTTGTGGCGATGCGGTGCTTTGTTGGTACAACCACCATATGGGCGAGAATGTCTAAAGTCGCACACTATATAGGCTCAGTAATGACAAATATCATCAAAATGCTTGCCATTTGAGCGAATTTTATGTGGCTTCCAATGTTACCAACTCTGTCGCGAAAGTAAGATTTTCAACGTCCATTATAGACTTATCGATCTACAAAATGGTATAATATAGGATGTGAAGACAAGAAACCAGATAGAGATGCAATCCACTGGGTGCGAAATGACCCGTGGAGAATTTATAAAGAGCTTGGGCGCTACGGCTTTGACAGTGGTAGTAGCACCGCATCTGGTATTTGCAAAAGAAATGCGAACCGGCTTGAAACCTCTTATAAAGTATCGCGGCGGCAAGTATAAAGAGTTTCCGCAATACGAACGTTTCATACCTCGCAATTATGAAACGTACTACGAACCCTTTGTTGGTGGTGGTGCTACGTTCTTCGCTCTTGCTCCGCAGAGAGCGGTGATAGGCGATATCAACGAGCCTTTGGTGAATTTCTATACGGATGTGCGCAATCGTTTTGAAGATCTTTCAAGAGAGCTCTCGGAGATTGAAGCCATCTATGAGAGTAATCAAGCAGACTATAAGGCACGAAAGAAAGATCAACCAGACGAACGCATACCCAATGCCAACGAAGAACTTTACTATCGTCTGCGAGACCAATATAATGGCCTGGCTCCTGCTCAATACAGTCGAGCCGCGCTATACTTCTTCATCAACAAGACGGCTTATTCGGGTATGATTCGCTTTAATGCCCAAGGACACTTCAATGTTCCTTTTGGACGCTACGAGCATTTTAATACCAAACTCGTGACCAGCGAACACTCACAACTGCTACAACGCGCCGAGATCCTTTGTGCTGATTATGAAGAATCGTTTGAACGTGCTGGTGAAAACGATTTTATGTATCTTGATCCTCCGTATGATTGTGTGTTTAACGACTATGGCAATCAAGAAATGGAAAACGGATTTGACGAGTCTGAGCATCGCCGCCTTGCAAATCGCTTCCGCGAGTTGCGGTGCCGCGCGATGATGATTATTGGCCATACGCCACTCACAGAAGAGTTATATGGCGATCTTGTGAAATTCGAGTATGCGAAGGATTATGCCGTTAATATTCGCAATCGCTTCCATTCACAGGCTACGCATTATGTCGTGACAAACTACGAGGTGTGATATGGCGCAAATTAAAAGCCCATCTTTGTTCTTTGTGACGTCTCCGCGAACGCCTTTCAAAATGCGCCCCGAAATTGAATTGTTGGTGCGAGAGTTTGCAGGATTAAAGTGGGTGTCAAACACCACTCTTCAAGCGTCGTTTATGGAACGGCTCGCACAATTGCCGGAATTTGAGGGCGAATACAATCAAAATAATCCGGCATTGAGCGCAAGAGATCGTATCACTCGCGGCCCCAAAGCTTTAGGGTTCGTCAACCTTGACAGCATATCTCTCACGCCCGCTGGAGAAAACTTTCTTGACGGCGATTTGTCGGAAGAGGCATTATTGCGACAGTTGTTGAAATTTCAGCTTCCGTCACCATTTCATAAGGCTAACGCGAAGATTAAGAAGGCATTCTGTGTCCGCCCGTATCTTGAAATTCTTCGCCTCATTTACACTCTTGGGCGATTGGCATTTGATGAATTGTGCCTTTTCGGCATGCAACTTACAGACTGGCATGATTTCAATGCCATCGTTGAAGGTGTGCGCCAATTCCGAATCGACAAAGAAGCACACAAGGGGCAATATAAGAAATTCCTCAATGACGAGCGCTTGCGGATAGTTGCAGAAGTTTTTGCACAAGAAATAGCCTCTGGTCGCATACAGACTCGGGAATCAGCAGGCGCAAGCATTGGAAAATTTATCAAGACAAAGGCAAATAACATGCGTGACTATGCCGATGCTTGTGTGCGCTACCTTCGCGCAACAGGACTCGTCACGGTCAGCAATCCGGGTCGCACTATTTCAATCATCGAATCGCGTCGCGACGAGGTGGAGTACATCCTGAATACAGTCGACCGGAATCCTGTTTTTATAAACGATGTAGCAGCATACTGCAAACACCTTTATAGCGCTGACGCGCCAACATTATTGACGGATGATCGCAAGACGCTAGAGGCGAAGGCCGTTAAGAGTGCGGCTGTTGATTCTGCAACAGATGCAAAGACACTCACTGCGAATGAACTCAAGCGGCGTATCAAGCATGCGCAAGAGGCGCAGCGTAAGGCAATCATCAATGCACAAATTACTGAACTAAAGGCGTTTACGAAATACGATGAGGTCATTGGTGTATTTAATGACATCAAGGCAAAAGATGTTTACGATCCGTCACTTGCGCTCGAGTGGAACGCTTGGCGCACAATGACAATGATGGATGGTGGCAACATTCGTGCGAACCTCACATTCGACGATGCTGGCAATCCGCTTTCTACAGCACCAGGCAACAACGCTGACATAATTTGTGACTATGGGGATTTTACTGTTACTGTTGAAGTAACGCTTATGTCGGGCAACAAACAGTATGATGCAGAAGGTGAGCCTGTGGCGCGACATCTTGGTGACATCAAGGCAAGGACAGGAAAGCCAGCCTATTGCCTTTTTGTTGCACCTACGATAAATGAAAGTACGATTTCGCACTTCTATATGTTACATCAGACCAAGGTGAAGCACTATGGCGGCAAATCGGTTGTAATCCCGCTAACGCTTGACCGATTTATGGGGATGCTTACGCAATCTAAGAATTGCGGATATATACCAAGCCCCGACAAAGTGCGTGCATTTTGCGAGTATTCTATGTCGGCAGCAAGTTCGGCAGAAGATGAAGAAATGTGGTATGATGCTATTTCTAAAAGGGCTGACAACTGGCTTTTGTAAGGGATTGTCAAATATCGGTAATGAGATGCCCGACGGGTCGCGTGGATTGTGCGACAAGTCGGGCGTTCTTATCGCGAACTATGTAATTGCAAAAAGTTGAAACCGGCAACTTGATGATAAGTGGTTTGCTATCGTTGGTTTGTGTGATAATCTGGGGCGTGACGTTTGTTAGTACGCGGGCGCTCTTGGAAGAGTTCTCGGCGCTGGAGATTT
>CAMZEN010000096.1 GCA_947305775.1 uncultured Verrucomicrobiota bacterium | reverse complement strand
ACCCACTACCCGCTGCTTAGAAGGCAGCTGCTCTGTCCAGATGAGCTACAGGACCGCGAATTTTGTGGCACTTCATGACTTGTGGAGCATTTTTGCGAAAATATCGTCTACTTTTCACAAAATCCCACGCCTCCTTCATGCCTTGAAGGAGTATTATAGCACTTAATATTGCGCACTGTCAATGCGCACAATGCCATATTTTGTGGTCCTGCACGCTTAGTGCGCGTCACTCTACGGTGACCGCGACGCTGCCGACGCCCTTCACCGTCGCGATGCCGAGGCCGGTCTTGCCGACCATCACGCCGGTCACGTTCGCAGTCAGCTTCTTGAGCTTGCCGCCCTGCACCGCGTATACAGTGAACTTGCCCTTGAACGCCCCGGTCTTCGCCGTGTACGTGAGCTTCAGGCCGGACGGGTTGCCGTTGTCCTTCGTCACCTCCGCGGCGGTCTTGTCGGCGTTCAGCTTCACCGTGTCCGCCGTCTTGAACTTCCACTTCGCACCGCCCTCGAAGGCGTAGCCGTTGGCCGGGAGAAGCGCGGTTTGCAATCCTTCGATTCCGTCGAAGCCGCCGCCAAGCGTGAACGCGAGACTGGCGCCGGGCGCAGGCATGCCTATCTCCACGCCGTCGCCAAGCCCCTCGACGGAGGCCTCCTCGCCGTCCAGCGACAGCCAGACGATGAAGCCGAGCTTCGCCTTCTTGTTGACGACAACGGGAACCGCGCACCAGTCATCGCCGATGACGAACTGGCCGTTGGCGGTCGCCTTCGTCCCGTCCGCAAGCACGGCGGAAACCTTGGCCTTGCCCTTTGCCGCGATGGAGACGGAGAGCGTGCCGCCGTCCCACGCCGCGTTCAGCGCGCCCTTCCACGGCGCAAGAAGTGCATCCGCCTCCTTCGCCTCGGCCTTGTCCTTGGACGAGAAGAGATTCCTGCCGCCGATTATGTTCTTGCCGCTCCACTCGCCCGCGAGCGCGCGTTCGCCGAACGAAAGCGACATGTCGCTCTGCCCCTTGCATGTCAGCATCGCCTCCGTCGCGTCGGCGGCCATCTCGCCCTTGAACGAGAGCTTCTTCGTCGAATCCTTGAGGACGACCGATGCCGTCACCTTGGCGGGCTTCTTCGCCGTCGCCTTGCCGACCTTCACCTGAACCGTGCCGACGATGCCCGAATCATCCTCTATCCAGCCGTCCCACACGCTCGCAACGTCAAGTTCCGGCTCTCCGCCGCCGACAACAGTCGTGCCGGAAATGGCGGTGAAGAGCGTCGGCGCGGGCTTGGCGGGCGCGGGTGGTGGCGTCAATGGCGTCATACGGACAGGGCGAACAGAAAACCCGAGGTCGCGGTAGCTGTAGCTCGTGTAGTGGCTGCTCGAATTGACGTTGAGGTACCACGAGAGGTAGAAGTTGCTGTCCGAGAACGGTACGGACGACCAGTAGAGGCCGTACGAACCGGCATTGTAGAGCGAAGACCCGCCGCCGTAGCCGGCGGCGGGGAGGAAGATGCGCGCCGAGGCGTATGCGCCCTTGCCGCGAACGTTGTAGCCATTCACTCCGTTCACTGTAGTCTGTGTCCATTCGCAGTTGACTACAAGGTCTTGCAATTCCTGATCCGTCGGCATGCGCCAACTGCCGCCCCACTGTACATGCGCCGCATCGTGTTCAGGCGCAAGTACGCCTTCCGCCGTGATCCAACCCTCGCTTTGCAGAGTAGCAATATCCTTGACCCAGGTTTGCGCATTCGCGTCGCTGAACGAAAACCCCGACGCGGAGCCGTCGCTCGCGACCCACTGCTCGTTCTCCCTCTTGTAGCCAAGCGTATCGCCCCACCAGAAGTAGTAGCCATAGTCCTCCGGCTCTTCCGCGCCGATGTTGGTCGTAGCCCAGTACGGACCGTCAGCCCAAAGCTGCACCGCGCCCTTAGGCCCGGCATCCTCATCAGCCAGCGTGACATTGGCTGCAAGCATCGCGGCAACCGCCGCCAGCATCATCGTCAGTTTCGCTTTCATCGTGTTGCTCCTTTGGGTTGGTTGTGAGCGCAAAAACATAAAAACGCCATCTCGCGACACGTCACTGTCGGCGTTCTTTCTTGCGCTTGCCGATAGGAAGTATATCATAATGTCGCAGAGAAAGGCAACGCTATTGTCCTGTGATAAGGGTTATTGTCCTGCGCGTCCTTTGCAGCGGAGGCACCACACTGAGCGCGGGCGCAATAACTAGGAGCGCGGGCGTCCTAAATTGGGGGAGCGGGCGTCTCGCCCGCGATGATGGAAGATTTCAACTCTCCTTATGAGCGGGCGAGACGCCCGCTCCCCCAATTTAGACCCTCTCTTCCGAGTCAGGTTGCTCACCCATTTATACTATGTGGCGAGAAGCCGGGATACGCACCGGGGAGGACATGAAGTACGCATGCTTGATGTACTACGAGCGAGGCGGGGCGGCGAGACGCGATGAGCGAGCTGAGCGACGCGGACGGCTTCGGTTCGCGGCAGACGCGACGAGGCGCAAGCATGGCAAGGAGCGTGGGCCGACGAGCGTCAGCGAGAAGGCACGCGACGACGCCATGCGCCGCGAATCGGCGATGGATGGCGCGGGAGAAGACGGTCGCGGAGCGGGAGCGAGCGAAGAGCGCCGAGACGCACCGCCGAGCGCACTCGAAAATGCCAAGCGCGGCAGGATTCGCCGCCGCCAGCCGGGCGGAACCTTCGAGGACGAGGCGATTTGCGCAGGACTGCGACCCGAAGACATACTAGTGTATGTCGAGCGGTCGCAAGGACGCGGAAATCGCCCGTCATCGAAGGCGAGCACGGTTGCGGCGAATCCTGCCGCAATGTGGAATAGGCGATGGTTAAGTTTTCCATATGAGCGGGCGAGACGCCCGCTCTCCCAAGTTGCAGCATACGCTCTTCCAAGCCGCCTGCTGCGCAGCAGAGCAACAAATGCTGCGCAGCAAAAGAGTAAATGGTGCGCAGCAAAATTTCCCTTGGTGCGCAAGGGTTGCTTAATGTGGTGCCAATAGGCCAAGCAACCCAACCCAATAGGTCGATTGACCAAACCAAATAGGGACAATAACCCATACGCATAGGAGAGTATACGGTTGCGGAGCTTGCCTTTGGGTGTTGCGCACCACAGACTTGCTGTGGTGCGCAGGGAACGCCACAAAATACCCCCTACTTTGCGCGTAAAATACCCCCTATTTTACATGTAAAGTACCCCCTATTTTATGCGCAAAATACCCCCTATTTTGACACGCGGGGTGCGCACCAGCCATAGGGACATTCAGCACTTAAGTTCGCGGGCCTACCGTATCGGCTGATATCCGATCCGGCGCTCGCGGGGCCTGCGGTCTGCGCCCTCAACATCAACATTCTTCATGCCCCATATTATACCAAATCACCTGCGATGCAGAGCCATTGCCTTAAAAGACGTCACTGCATCAATAGCAAATCACCGACGGCATTGACGAAATGCGCATTTTCCTTCCGCTTTTCCGCGCTCATATCAAGCGCGGCGAAAAGACGCGAAAGAATCGCATCTCACCGTGAGATCGGACGCAACAACTGGGGGCGCGGGCGTCTCGCCCGCGTAGATGGAAGATTAACTTTCCTTCAGAGCGGGCGAGACGCCCGCTCTCCCAAGTTA
>CAMZEN010000095.1 GCA_947305775.1 uncultured Verrucomicrobiota bacterium | reverse complement strand
TCAAAATCGTTCATCTTCTCTCCTCCACTGGATATTGGTTATTGGATATTGGATATTTGCACATTTTCACATTTCCCTCTCCCCCTACGCAGTGCGTCCCCCTTCGCCAAGGCTTCCCCCTTCGCCAAGGCTTCCCCCTTCGCCAAGGCTACGGAGGACAAGACAGAGGATAAAGCGGAGGACAAGTTTATTCGTGCAAAGGGTTTCATGGGTTGCGTCCTTTCTTGTCAAAGCGGAGGATCGTGCCCTCGTCGTCAGCAAAGGCTCCGCACTGCTCAAGACGGTTCTTCATGGTCTCGAAATCGCCGCATGATAGCCAGCTGCCGAACTCCCAGAGCCTCGACATGGCGGAAATAAGCACTTCCGCCTCGCCGTCGCGCGAAAGTCGCCTCAGCGCCCCGATGTAGTCGGGACGGAACACGGTGGGAACGATGATCTTCGTCTGCCCCGCCGCCGTGAGTTCGGCGTTCATCATCAGGCGCGAAACGCGTCCGTTGCCGTCCGCGAACGGATGGACCTCGCTCGTAACGAACATGATGAACACCGCCCTCGCGAACGGATGCCGGATCGAGCGCGACATGTCGAATCCGCGCTTCAGCGTTCCGCGCACCCGGTCGAACGATACGAAATGCGTGTTGCCGGCGCGATTGTCGCGCGTCTTGAACAGTCCCGGCCCGCACGACGGACGCCCAGACATGATCACGCGGTGCCGGGATCGCAAGATCTCCAGAAACTCGTCCGCCGTCTCCGCCCGTCTGCACATCTCCCGACGGTTGGACGCGATGGCGTAAGTGCCGAGTATGTCGTGGCTGTCGGCATCGCGCGCCGGAATCGCCACGCCCGTCTCGACAATGCGCCGCGCCTCGTCCAGCTCGAATACCGTTCCCTCGATATAGTTCGAGAAGTAGCTTTCGAAGAACGCAAAGGTGGTGTAGTCGGCATCGGTAATGTTCGCATCGGGATATAGCGAGAACTCCTTTCGGGCAAGATGCTCCAGCAACTTGCCGAAAAGCTCGATTCTATGGCTGTCGAAGGGCTCGCCCGCCGCCCTCGCCAACGCCACGCTTGATTTGAGCGCATTCGCCGGACGTGTCGAAAGGAGCGCCCCGACCATCCTGTCCAGCCGCGCAAAAGCATACGCCATCCCCGTCGCCGCCGCAACCGTCCGCGCCTCGTCGCGCAACTTGTTGAGCGCCGCCTCGCCTCCCGCCGAAAATTCGGCCTCCAGCCGCTCTTCCACCGCCTCCACCGGCAAGCACTTCTCCACTCCGCCTTGCGTCCGGTCCGGCTCGAGATTCTCCAATACCGCACGCGCATGTGACGAGACTCCGAGCCCCTCCATAAACGGGTAATCCGACGGCAGCGAATCCGGCGTGGCGATAAAGTGGATTACGACTCCAGGCAGTGATACCTTTCGCGTATACTTGTAGCCGAGAAACACCCTCCCTTCGTGCGGCGCATATTCGAACGCCGTCCGGTACGCAAGCCGCGCTCCCGGCCACAGCTGCCCCACGATCGCCCAGAGATTGCGGCGCACGATATTCTCCGGCGAATCCGTAAGGTTCGTCGTATAGAGGCGCGGCGCAAGTTTTGCAACACGCCCATCCCGCTTTAGCCGGGCCAACAACTTCGCCGTTGCCGGGCTTGCCGACCCGACAATCACTTCGTTCAGACTTTGCAGATTTCTTTCGATCATGGCCGTACTTTCTCCCTCGTTCGGCAACAATTTTCCAACAACATTTCCAATTAGGTGATAATATTATATCATATTCTCCGCCTGATTGCAAGAGGGAGTGTCACAAAATCAACGTTTTCTTGTTTGTTTCTCCTTGCCCCCCGCACCGTGCGAAGGGAAAGAAAGCATCAGGGCGCGTCACGAAAAGATGGCCGTTTTCCTTTCCTTTACCGCCAAACCGGTATGAACAGGAAATCGACGGCAGTTGCGTCGGTTTTCGGATCCGACTCATAGCGGAAGAGCCGCCAGAGGAAGGATGTCTTCCTGTAGCCATCCGTCTTTGAATCGTAGGTAAATCCGGGGAAAACATCCAGCGAAACATTGCCGTCCTTCTCCACCCAATCCCAGAGCTTCCAAAGTACGTTATGCCGTGATTCCAGTTCCCCCGTAATCGAATTCGTCTCCCGCTTGTGCCTGTATAGCCACACCAGCATCGAAACCTCGCACGTCTCCCGGTCCGCCGTCTTCTCCCGGCTTTCGAAATCGAAATGTGCCCTACGATTCCACCCGTACTCGAACACCAAACCATTTCCCCTCTTCACCCGCCGGTTGAGCACGTAATCGGCCGCCACATGACTACTCACCGTATCTTCCCAATCGCACAACAGCAGCCAAGTAGTCCAATTCTTGCTCCATATCCAGTCTCCGCGATTTCTCACCTGCTCCTCCGGCACATTCCGCTCCGTGTGCTCCGCGTTCCATGTCATGTTCGTCACCGTCTCCTGCCAGAGCTTGATCTCTTCCGGCAACCTGTCGCAATCCGCGATCGCCGCGCTCTCCTCGAAATCCCGCTGCTTGTAATGGTGCCATAGCGGAAAAATCCATCCTCCGCTCTTCTTTCCGCTTGTCACCCCGATAAACGGCGTGACCATCCAGCTCACGGTCTCGCCTCCATCCTCCACTTCCCTGCCGCCCAAAATCGTCACCAGCGAACCCTTGTCGTTCCAGGACCAGAGCGGCAACGCATAGGAATAAACCGTCTCTCCGTTCTTCCGGTCCCACCCAAACAGGTTCATCAACAACCGCGTCCTCGCCGTCTTCACACCGTCCCGCTCCCACCAATCGTAACCGAAAATAGGAAACGCCCACGCCTCGCCGAGATCCTTTTCCAGTTTGTCGCCGCCAAAGCCCAAAAGGTAATAGTTCTCGTGCGTGCCATCTTCGGCACTCTCGCCCCACGACAGCAGCGGCGGAACCGCCCAGCCGTTCTCCCACCTGCCGTAGACGAGCGTCACCAACGTCCCTGCGCTATTCCAGTACCAGAGCGGAAAACACCAATTGCTCTCCCGTTCCGCGTCCTTGGACATCCCCGCCAACCCGAACAGCGCCGAAAGCGATCGCTCCTCGCCTTTGCTTTTGTAAGTATAGACCGGGAACAGCGAATTGTAGTTGGCGCCGTTCCAGTATACGGGGAAAACCGTCTGGTAGGGCTGCCCGTCCGCATCGTCGCCCCAGAAAACCGGGAACACCCGGTAGTCCCGCCCCTTGAAATCGAACTGGCACAGCGGCCACACCAGATTGAACTCGTCAAAAGCCCCCTCCTTGCCGTTCTGCCGGCACTGCGAATATACCGGGCTCAAAGCAAAATGCGTATCGGAAAACGACACCACCGGCCACGCCACCGATCCTACCGGCTCCCGCCAATACACCACCGGCCACACGTTTACCCGCTCCTCCACCGCGCCCGTGAACTTCACTTCGTTGCCCGTGTAGAGCGGCGTCGATGAAAACTCCTTCGTCGAACACCCCGCCGCCGCGACCATCACTACAAACCCCACCGCCATCATCATTTTCTTCATTTCCGTTTTCCTTTCATTGAAAATTGGAATTGGTCTTGGCAACATTTTCACATCTTGACCGCCGTAGCCTCGGCGAAGGAGGCTGGCAACATTCTCCTCCAACCCGCGCTTGCCCTCATCCGCGTATTCATTTCGTGGCCTCCATCTTAGGCACCAGCAGACGACACTTCATTTGCGATGCGCCCTATGGCATAGAGCGGAAGATTGACAAGCCCATCCTGGACCAACCACGGGGCCATTGACGTGCGCACGGCGCAAGGCGGCGCGAACTTT
>CAMZEN010000094.1 GCA_947305775.1 uncultured Verrucomicrobiota bacterium | reverse complement strand
TTATTGCGTCGGCGACAAACTCAAAGATCGCGTCGGAATTGTCGAGGCACCGCGCCTCCGGCGTCGTCTTGAAATTCGAGCGTGCGGCGGTTTCGGATTCCGCGTTGCGCACCATGGCAACGGCTTCCCAAGTCTCGCGGGTCCTGCGGTCTGCGCCCTCAATATCAACATTCTTCATGCCCCATATTATACCAAATCACCTGCGATGCAGAGCCATTGCCTTAGAAGACGTCACTGCGCCAATGGCAAATCACCGATGGTGTTGGCGAAAGGCGGCAGGCGTTACCTCGCGCGATTCGGCTAGAGGCCCGCGAGTCGCACCCTAGGGGGTAGCGCGGTGCTACCCCCTACCCTGTGCGCTCTCCCTCTAGGGGGTTTCTCGATCGCGACCCTAGGGGGGAGACGGGAACGTCACGCTCGGACTATCCAAGGGCCTGTCCCCGTTTTTTTCAATTAAGGCAATCAGGGGAAGAAAGGCAAAAGAGGACGAATGACAAGCCACGCGACGAGCAGCGTAAATGCGATGATCGCCAACGTCGTCAGCGCGGGATGCCTCGCGGCAAAACCGCGTGGCGTAGACCACTCGCGCTGCTCCTCCTCCGTGCGGAAGGGAGATAGTCCGCAAAGGTAAATGTTCTCTTGTATGGACATCGCATAAAGGATTATACCATAAATGAAGGACATCGTCCTAAAAATCAAGACTTTTTTTTCCACGACAAGGCGCAACCGAATCAATGCGGGGACAGGCACTGCATTCTTTCAGTCCTCGTCTCGCCGGCATCGGCAAGTTGTAAGACTACGGCATCTCTACAGTGACCTTGAAGAACCTGTGGAGCGAGTTGGTCGGGTACTGCCACTCGCCGCCGTTCTCCAGCGTCTCGCTGCCGTAGACTTTGTATGTGCGGACAACGCCGTTGGTGTTCAAGTCTGGCTCCCATGTCACAACAGGCACGCCGTCCTTCATTTCGATCCTTGCCGTGAAACTCGCCGTCTCGTTCGTCGGACTGATCCCCGCGACAAAGCACTCCCACACCTTGTTCCGCCCATTCGACGCAGTCGCATTCGCCGCCGCCTCGTAGGCATCATACTCGTCAACAATGTCTGGCTCATATTGTGTCAGCCAAGCATAAGGGACTGGCACAGGCGTTGTCTGCGTGGAAGTGTAAATTGGGGCAAGCCCCTCCACAAGAAATATCACCGTCAACGTCTCGCCTACTTGCTCGTCACCTGACATCACCTTATGCGTTAGCGTGTAGATTCCGTTACTCATCGGCGTCCAATCGACATATCCACTGCCAACAGCCGAGGACAGCGTTTCACCGTTCACCTCGACTACCGCCGTTGCTTCCGACACCGCGCCGTCCTCCCACATCGACGAATAGCAAATCTGCTCCGTTTGCGCCGCCATCCGCGTACTTGATACAAGATCGACTTTTCCCATTTCACTCTCGCCCGAACACAGCACATCGAGGTATACATTTCCAGTATTTGACAATGTTCTGAAAAGGCGAAAGCCGCGGTCATTATCCTCGCCCCATGGGTAGCCATAGATTCGATGAGACGATGTACAGTGGCTCGCACCGTAGTACCAACCACCACCACGCCGCGCCCGATATGTCCCCGAATAAGGCCCCTGAGGATCTGTATCATATGACAAGGTGCTTCCATACCAGTCAAGACACCACTCACACACATTACCATGCATATCATAGAGTCCACATATATTGGCACTTTTCATTCCCACAGGGTGTGTTTTACTTTCGGAGTTGCCTTCATACCACATGTAATCTTCATTCGCTGAATTTCCATAACTGTATGTTGTGGTCGTTCCCGCCCGACAAGCGTATTCCCACTGTGCCTCTGTTGGCAGATCGAAATCAAGCCCCGTTCGAACACGTAACTTGCCCATGAATGAAGACGAATCAACAGCAGATGAGGACGGCCACATCGCACCATTTGAAGCACCTCGTATCATATTGTAAGATACGCAATAAACGGGATAAGTGTTTCCCTCGCCGTAAGAAGTCGACGAACACGGATTCGATCCTGTCACCAGTTCGTACTGCCTCTGCGTCATCTCGAAGAGTCCGCAGAAGAATGCCTTGGTGAGCGTGACACGATGAGATTCATCTGTTTGATCTTCACCCATGATGAACGTCCCTGCCTCAATTCTTTTCAGTACGAGCTTCGTGGTCTTGTACGCATCAACATTAAACCCTCCGCTTGGTGGTGCTGCCAAGTATGTGACAGGGTAGGATGATGCATTTGCCCCAGCCGAGAGGTCTATCACACAGTAGGTCGCAGGTGTTGTTTCACACGAAACCTTAAACACGACATTGGATGACTTGAAAGGAAGCGGAAACCCCTCCGCATCCATATCCCAGACTATGGCATGTGTTCCCGCCGTGAGCGCAGTATCGCCTGATAGCTGCGTTGCGGTGTAGGTTTTGTTTGCGTCCCTGTCTGTAGCAGTTACTTTCAGCGAGGTAAGTACCGCTTGTTGCTTCGCCTCCTCCGCAATGTCTCCAGTTACCGTGTACGAGATATCAACCTTCCCGTTCCACGGATACCGCTGCTGCGCCGTCACGCCAGTTATCGTCGGTGCCGCGGCAGAAGCGAAACTTGTCATCCCAATCGCAGCGAGTACGATTATGCTGACGATGCTTTGTTTGCTGTTCATTGATTTGTCCTTTCTTGTGTCGTTAAAATGTAGTCTTTCCCGCACAATGTCAGGTTGGCTGTCGATATGAATGATTCTCGATTGCATCTATATCAAGATCTACAACATCCAATTCATAAGTTGTTCTCTTAGGCACAACTTCGGCGAACTTACAGTTTTGATGATTTTCTCGTATTTGCTTTGCCCATCCGAGCCTTGTCGGGACTGGCACATTGTATCCGAAAATTAGTTTCGTTATCGCGCCTTTGGGAATACCCGACACAAGAATGACTTTATCGTCAATTACTTTTGGCTTAATGCATGATGCCATTGGAGGAACGATAAATCGCCACTCTTCTTCATACTCCCACTCTTTTGCTTTAAAAGAAAAGAAATCCCTCACACGATTTTGATATTCAGGTGACGTATCGTCTTGACCCTCAAGAAGAAGTGGCACTTCCATGCGCTGTGCGCCTATCGTCTTAGCATAGTCAACCTGTTTAAATTCATCAATTTCTTTCTTGAGGGAATATGTATCAAATTCGAGGCAAGCACCAGTAAACTTTTCCCCATAATGTGACCACATCAAAAGATTGTCGCTTCGCTTCGCAAAGGACACAAACGTAGTAATGTGCGAAACTCTATTCTGAATTTCCCTGCCTTTGAAAAGTGCACTGAGGATATCTTCTTTCTCCTGCGAGTTTTCTATTGCCCTCTTAACAACAACCTCGTCCCATCCACTTGCCAATCCTTCAAATGGGTCATTCTCTTCGCAAGGGGGCAACCATCGTAATGTATTAGTGACAAGCGTCTTCGTTATAGCACTTGGAGAGTAATATTTGTATAGCTTTGATGGAACCTCATCCTGTTTTTCCATTCTCATCACTCTTTCGTCCGATCCTTAGCTGCTTACAGGCCAACCACCAAAGGCGCGGGAAAGAAGTGTGGTGTGCCTTCGTCTTCCTAAGAGATTGCTCTCCGTGTCACATATCGAAAGCTGCGGGAAAACAAGACACCTCCTTCGATGCATCGCGAGAGGTGCTTAGGATTACCTTAAGAGATACACCAGAGGAGGCGAAACTGCACGGACGGCAGTGTCCTTTCTGTTGCGTCTCTTGTGAATAAGTTTCCTAAGCTTTCTCGCGACGCCTCCCAAACGCGGCTTTCGCCACATCCGGGCTATGTGCTGCGAATTATAGCAAACCCCCGCGCCCAAATCAAGCGCGACGAAATGAGATTATGGATCTGTTGATTGCAAGAGTAAACGCAAGTTGCGGAAGTGTTTATCTGTTCAAAGGA
>CAMZEN010000093.1 GCA_947305775.1 uncultured Verrucomicrobiota bacterium | reverse complement strand
GGTCGAGCTTCGCGAACGGGTCGTTCTCGTAGATCTTCTTGTCGTAGTAGGCGCCAAGGAACTTGCCCGCGTCGTCACGGCTGAAGCCGAATGTCATCTGGGTAAGGTCGTTCGTGCCAAAGCAGAAGAACTCAGCCTCTTCAGCGATATCGCCCGCGGTGAGAGCGGCGCGAGGAATCTCAATCATCGTGCCGACCTCGTAGTTGAGCTTGATCGCAGCAGCCTGGATCTCCTCGTTCGCAACGCGCACGACGATATCCTTGACGAACTTGAACTCCTTCATGTCGCCCGTGAGCGGAATCATGATCTCCGGCTTGACCGTCCAGCCCTTGTGCTTGCGCTGGACGTTGATCGCCGCGCGGATGATGGCCTTCGTCTGCATAACCGCAATCTCGGGATACGTGACGGTAAGGCGGCAGCCGCGGTGGCCCATCATCGGGTTGAACTCGTGCAGAGAGTCGATGATCTCCTTGATGCGGGAAATCGGCTTGTGGGTCTCCTTCGCGAGAAGCGCGATCTCGTCCTCGGTGTGCGGCACGAACTCGTGCAGCGGCGGATCGAGGAAGCGGATCGTGACAGGCTGGCCGTCGAGCGCCTCGAAGAGCTGCTCGAAGTCGTCCTGCTGATATGGCAGAATCCTCGCAAGCGCGATTTCGCGCTCTTCGACGGTGTCCGCACAGATCATCTGACGGAAGGAGAGGATTCGGCTCTGCGAGAAGAACATGTGCTCGGTGCGGCAGAGGCCGATGCCCTCGGCGCCAAGCTCACGGGCCTTCTTCGCGTCACGCGGAGTATCGGCGTTGGTGCGCACTTTCAGGCGGCGGAACTTGTCGGCCCACATCATGATGCGGCCGAACTCGCCCGCGATCGTCGCGGCCACGGTCGGAACGACGCCGTCGTAGATGTTGCCGGTCGAGCCGTCGATCGAGAGCCAGTCGCCCTCCTTGAACACCTTGCCGCCGAGAACGAACGTCTTGTTCTCTTCGTCCATAACGATATCCTGGCAGCCGGAGACGCAGCACTCGCCCATGCCGCGCGCGACGACCGCAGCGTGCGAAGTCATGCCGCCGCGAACCGTAAGGATGCCCTCGGCCGCCTTCATGCCCTCGATGTCCTCGGGGCTCGTCTCAAGGCGCACGAGCACGACCTTCTCGCCGCGGGACTTCCATTCCTTGGCGTCCTCGGCCGTGAAGACGATGCGTCCGCACGCCGCGCCGGGAGAAGCCGCAAGGCCGCGGCCCATGATTTTGCCGCGCTTCAGGGCGACAACGTCGAACTGCGGGTGGAGAAGCGTGTCGAGGTTGCGGGGGTCGATCATGAGAACGGCCTCCTCCTCGGTGCGCATGCCCTCGTCAACGAGGTCGCAAGCGATCTTGAGGGCCGCCTTGGCCGTGCGCTTGCCGTTGCGCGTCTGGAGCATGAAGAGCTTCTTGTTCTCGATGGTGAACTCCATGTCCTGCATGTCGCGGTAATGGCTCTCAAGCGTGGCGCAGATCTTCTGGAACTGCGCGAACACCTCCGGCATGACCTCGGCCATCTTGGCGATCGGCATGGGCGTGCGGACGCCTGCGACGACGTCCTCGCCCTGCGCGTTCATCAGAAACTCGCCCATCAGCTTCTTCTCGCCGGTCGCAGGATCGCGCGTGAAGGCGACGCCCGTGCCGGACTCGTCGTTGAGGTTGCCGAACGCCATCATCTGGACGTTCACCGCCGTGCCCCAGCTGTAGGGGATGTCGTTGTCGCGGCGATAGACGTTGGCGCGCGGGTTGTCCCAGCTGCGGAACACCGCCTTGATCGCCTCGAAGAGCTGTTCCTTGGCATCGGTCGGGAAATCGCGGCCGATCTTCGCCTTGTACTCGGCCTTGAACTGTCCGGCGAGCTCCTTGAGGTCGTCGGCTGTCAGCTCCACGTCGAGCTTTACTCCGCGCTTCGCCTTCATATCGTCGATGAGCTTCTCGAAATACTTCTTGCCGACCTCCATCACCACGTCGGAGAACATCTGGATGAAGCGGCGATAGCAGTCCCACGCCCAGCGGGGATTCTTCGTCTGCTTGGCGAGCGACTCTACGACGGTCTCGTTGAGGCCGAGGTTGAGGATCGTGTCCATCATGCCCGGCATCGACGCGCGTGCGCCCGAGCGCACCGAAACGAGGAGAGGATTCTTCTCGTCGCCGAACTTCTTGCCGGCCGACTTCTCAAGCTTGTCGATGTACTCCATGACCTGCGCCATGATGTCTTCGCCGATCACCTTGCCATCGTCGTAGTAACGCGTGCAGGCCTCGGTCGAGATCGTGAAGCCTTGCGGAACGGGAAGGCCTAGACCGGCCATCTCCGCGAGGTTGGCACCCTTGCCACCCAGAAGCTCGCGCATGTTGGCGTTGCCTTCGGTCTGCCCTGCGCCGAAGAAGTATACGTACTTTTTCTGTTCGCTCATTTTGTCTTTTTTCTTTCTTTTTGAATTGGTCTGCGAATTATACCATAATTTGACGCACTCGGTCTATGCCTCAGTGCCTTGCGACGCGAGTGAAGCTTGCGGCAAGGCGCATCGAGAACTTCATGGGACGGTTGATTGCCCATCCGCAAGCGTTCAAGATCGCGCACAGGTCGCGACGGCGCAGCTTGAACCAAGTGAGGATCACGCTCGGAAGCGACACGACAACGACGATCACCGCGATGCCGATCAGAATCTTCCACCAAGGCATTGACGAGACTACCGCCATCAGGGACGCGAACGCGGCGCCCATCATGCCGACTCCAATGCCTATGGCCGCGACAGAACTCGCCATGGCCGCCCCGGCCTGCGAGCCCTGCCCCGCCTGCGGTGCCGTTAGAACGGACTGCGCAACCGCCTCGCCCTTGGCCTGCTTGTCGCCGAGGAACTTCTTTACGGTCGCGGCGATGCCATCGCCCATCTTCTTCCAAGGCGACCAAAACGCCTCGCGAAGCGAAACCTGGCTTTCGACCACCTTGGTGACGACCGCCTCCCAGAACTTGCCGTCACGGTCGCAGAAGACGCCGTTGCGCCCGATATAGAGGCCCGAAACCCTGCCGGCGGTAACAACGGCGCACACGCAACGTTCGGTCTTGTCGGAAGGACGCGTAAGCTTGAGGTAAAGTATGCAGCAATTCGACTTCTCCGCAAGCGCGGCATGGGCGGCCTCGCCATCCACATGGAAGCAAAGGTCCAGCTCTTTCGCGTCGATCCTGAGCGTGCCCGTTTGGAACATCGCAGGCTGGTCGCGCATGTAGAGCCGATTCATGTTCACATAGTTCTCAAGGAACTCGGCCATGTGCAGCTTGTACCTAAGCACACGCTCTTCGTCGTCAAGAGCGGCCTTGGCGGCGGCATTGACGACAGGCTTTGATGAAACCCACGCACGGTATGGCGCGAACGCGTCCTTCACCTTCTTCCACTCGAGGCGCGAAAGCTCCTCGCGCTCGCCGATGATGGGATTGACGCACTTTGCGGCGAAGTCGACAATCGACTCGAGATACTTGGGGTTCAGATGCGTCCTCAGCGGCAACGCGACATCCGGTGCCTCTGTTACGAGCGGCATGTCCGCCGGAGGCGTGAAGAACTCGTCTATCACCGGCTCGACAGCGGCGAGCGCGGCTTCTGCTGATGCCGTGGAATCGCCGAGCACGGCCACATCTGGCGCGGCGCCCTTCGCCTCCCATTCGGCTATGGCCTTCTTTTCGTCTTCGCTTGGCTCCAGCTTGGCAAGATCGCTCTGGCGGGAAATAACATCAGAAAGCGCCTTTTCATCATCCTCGGTAGTATGGTAGAGCGAGTCGAGATCGACACCCTTGGATTTAAGGAAGTCTATGGCGGATATAACCTCGTCGGCGCGTATGCGGCCATCTTTGTCGCTGTCCATGAGATCAAGCATCCGCTGATCAAAGCGCACGCCGGTCGTCGGCATTGAAATGGCAAACCACTGCTTGGGGTCAAGTTCCGATAGATGCGCAACATCATCGCCGCACTCAAGTTTTACTTGCGCGGTGCCTCCGGCATAGAACCATTTCCACTGATAGGAATCCATTTTAGCGTCTCCTTGTACTTTCTGATTAGATTTTGGCGGTCCTGGCGGGACTCGAACCCACTACCCGCTGCTTAGAAGGCAGCTGCTC
>CAMZEN010000092.1 GCA_947305775.1 uncultured Verrucomicrobiota bacterium | reverse complement strand
AAATCGGTAAATCGTAAAATCGTAAAATCCCCAAGGAGTCTTATGCTTAAATTCAAGCTCATCCTCGAGCTCATCAACTCCTGTATCCAGGCGATTTGGAATACGTTATTCCGGAGTTAACCCGCTCCGGCGCCATGGGGGCTTAACCGCCCCCTAGCGCCTATATGGGGACCGGCCCTATAGGCGGGCGAAGCAGCGCGCCATTTCCTCTTGCTCATGGCGCGGAATCCCTAACCGCACGGCGACTTCGCGCCACTTGCCCACGGCTTGGCGAATCCGCGCCAGCTCCGCCTCGGCTTGGGCGCCATTCAACCTGAAGTATTCCTTGGCGTCCATCAGCACCGCCGTCGAGTCGATAACCACCCCCGCCTCCAACTCCAGCGAGAGTTCGCCGGGCCGCTTGGCGTTGGCGTTGAGGTCGTAAGCCGGCGACAGCCGCCACTTGCCGTTTTCGAGCACAAAGCCGTGATTGCGCAAATGGTCGTCGGTGTTGGACACCATTACCGAAAACGCCATCCGCCGCCACAATTCGTACAGATCCGCGTCGGGTTGCGCCCCGTGCTGCATGATGAAGGCGGCGATATCCAGATAGGTGCCGTTGCCGTGCTCCTGGCGGTCTTCGCACCCCAGCATGGTCATCGCCGAAGCAAAGTGGATGCGCCGCGATCCTTCCCGGTCGAACCGGCGACACAAAAAGGTGGTGCCGTTGCGCGAAAATCGGCGCATGTCGGCCAGCGGCAAACGCAACCCGGCGGCTTGGGCCAGCTCGTGCACCAGATATTCCCACGCGCCAGTGTCGATATCGTCCTCTTTGGAAGGAAACTTGGCGATCCACAAGGAGCCGTCCGGAGCCGTCACGCTGGCCTTGGGCCGCGCACCGCCCAGGGACGACCCGGGCTTGAGCAAAACGGCCAACGCCGAATCGTCGGTATTGTCCGCCTCGAACCGCATGGCCGATTCTTCCAGCGTGCGCAGGTAAGTCCAGGGCGGAATGGTATCGCCGGCATCGGTGCCCGCAAAATCTGCTTCCCCCGCCAGCTTGAACCGCAAGGCGCCAACCCTGGCCAAGTCGAACACGCCCAGCAAATAGTCGCTCTCGCGCAGATTGGCGCGCTTTTCCCGGCGCCGTATGAGCCGGCGCCCCCACGAATCCGGCGCGGCATCCTGGAACATGCCGAATCCCGCGCTCAAGGTCGGGTATTGCCGCCCGGCATAGATCCCGATGTCCGGGCCCATGAACTCCATCGGCGGCTTGCGCACGAAATCGTCATCCAGCACCAGCGACGAAACTTCCCGACCGCGGATTTCGTCGAATTCCAGCCGGCCAACCCGGCGTTCGACCGGCAAGTCGCCCAGATACACCTCTACCGCAGTCATGAGCGCACCCTCTTGGGCAGTTGCAAATCCTGCAGGTCGCGCCCCAAGCCATCCTCGCGCGCCACCTGCTCGATGTCCCGATAAAGATTAAGGCAAAACAGCACCGACATGTAGCTGGCCATGGCCACCGAGGGCTTGCCGTGTTCGATGGCGGTTAGCGTGGCGTGGCTGATCCCGGCGCGCTCGCACATCATCTTGGCGGTTACCCGCCGCCGAATCCGGGCAAGACGGATATTCTCCCCCAGCGCCGCCAGGGAAGCAGCGGCTTTAGGCAACAGGACGGTCGTATGTGCTCGCATAACAACTAGATTTATAGCGCTTATTTGGATTTACGGCTAGTATTATATCATATTCCCTATCCGTATGTCAAGCGGAAAGTGTATTGTCATTTCGACACGATACCGCCCTTCCGTGCCATTCCGTGCATTCCGTGGTTAAAAACCGCTAACCGCCAAAGTTCAGGGGGTGCAATTCAGAAACCGCCGTTGATAAGCGGCAGCACTGGCGCCACCTTATCTTGCCATCCCTCGTTTCGCTCTTCTCGATGCGGAGCGGAACCGTGGCTGTCTTGGAAATGATGTCGAGTAGCTGGAAGCCCACCGTCGGCGGCTTGCGCCCTTCGTCTCCAAGTTCGACATGGCAGCATCGGTTGTCGCGGCAACTCCATCCACTTACAACGAACGTGCCTATCGCCCCCGACTGGCAGCTGCTGTGCGAATAAGTCCAGATGATCCGGGTGAGCTCGTTGATGTGTTCGACCTTGATACTTCCGAGATGTCCGCCGATATCCCCGATGCACACATAGTTGCCGTTCGTCCAGAGATAGACGCCATACGTAAGTCCGCCCGTTCCGCTCTGGTTGATGGGCGCGGAAAGTATCACATCCTCGTGTCCGTCCTGGTTGAGTTCGACAAACAGCCTGTACCGTTCGACATACGGGTTCTTGGTCCAGTAGTTCTGGTTCGTACCCGTCGCATCGTACATCTCGTTCGTCACGACCGTGCCGAAGAGGTAGTCAGGCGTCGCGATGTCGCCACTCGATCCAAGAACCGAAAGGTCGTCAATTACCGTCGCCTTCGTCGTGTCGGGCTTTGGACATTCAGCCCAGACGCAGCAGGCAAAGAGGATGACAACGTAGAGTGAAAACGACTTCACCACAGACCTCCCGCCTTGTCGCTGAGATTAATCCTGAATAGGTGGGCGGGCTGCGGATTCTTCTCCCAAAGAACATCCTCCGGGAATGAAATGCGAAAAAGGCCGTTGGACTCAACATAGCATGACGTGTCGAGTTCAAAGCCGGGAGAACCGTTGTTCATTTCGCGCCCCCAGTCCATTCCGTCCAGCATCGTTCCATCTTCGTCCCTGTAAATCCGATGGAAGCCGAACGCCCTGTCAAGCGGCGCTGATACGATATGCGTACCTTCAGCGGGAATGACGCGCCCCGTGATGGTGCGGCTTGCCGGGTCGATGCCGATGAACTCAACGCTCGGCATTTTGTAGTAGGCAACGGTAGAATGTTCACTGCCTTCGTCATCAACGACCGCCGGTGAAATGCCAAGGTGCGCAGAGGCATAGATCGCAAATCTCAATTCTGGGTCTTCGGCATACGGAGGCTGTATTTCTATAAAACGGACTTCGCACAGCCCTGCATAGTCTCTCCAGCCAAGCGTTCTCATCATCGCGATCTTGGTTTCTTCATCAGGAGATGCAAGACTGCCGGGAACACTGATGTATGGTCCGTATCGAGTGATAACACAGCCGGATGGGAACGCGCTGTCCTCGACGATTGTAGCGTAGGGAACGGAAACAGCCGTCAGCGCGGAGCATCCGTCGAACGCAAGACTCTGGATGCGCTCCATGCTCTGCGGTATCGTCACGGATTTCAGTAGCGTGTTGGAAGCGAATGCGTACTCCTCGATGTTTGTCGTGCCAATAGACATCACGAGATTCGTCATGCCAGAACAGACAAATGCAATGCGAGGGATTGTGGCGATTCCGCTCCCGACGCGCAGCTCCCCAAGAACATCGCATCCGTTCACAACTTGTTCCCCGATGTTCGTCACCGAATTGGGGATGTCGAGTATTGTCAGCGACCTGCAGTGCTCGAACGCACAGTCGCCGATTGATTCAATGGAGTCGGGAATCGTTATGTGCGTTATAAAGCGGCAGTTGGAGAAGGCGAACCGTCCTATCGCCCGTATCGGCTTGCCGTTGATTGCCGACGGAACGGCAATCCATCCCTCGGTGTCTTGCTTTATGCAGTTGCCGTCAAGTTCCAGCCAGTCGCCGTGGTCGATGGTTCTGATGTTTGGAGGCAGGATCGGGTCTGGTGTGCCAATGACCGTAAGCTCACCTTGCCTGTCCGTTATCGCGCTCTCCAGTATGACAAGCTCTGCGTTCTCGTCGAGTCCGAGCGACACATAGCCATACCATGTCTTGCCGGATGTGCCGATCTTGTACCAGTTGTCGAACTCAAAGACAAACGGATACGCAGCGCCGGTTATGGTCGGAGAATTGTTCGTGAAAACATTGTCCGCGAGGATGTGTTCGCCTGGCTGCGCAACGACTATGCGGCTTTCATTTCCGCCTCCGTGACACACCACCTTCCAGTCGTTGGTCTTGAACTTGTCGACGGCGTAGTGAATGTCGGTCAGGCCGTCAATGGTGCAGGCCACATGCCGAATATCGCCATAGAACTCGACATCAAAACAATCACGATGGGTTGTCGCCTGCGCACAAAGCCCTGCCCCCGCCGCAACAATCGCGGCGAGAAGAACAGCTCGAAGCCTACTCTGGCGGGGGCGGGTCACGACACCTACATCTCGAACTTCTCGATCTTCAT
>CAMZEN010000091.1 GCA_947305775.1 uncultured Verrucomicrobiota bacterium | reverse complement strand
GAGTTAAATGGACTTGACGTTTTTTGTCCGTCGAGTTTGTCTGGGAGAGCGGGCGCAGTGACTTGGGAGAGCGGGCGCAGTGACTTGGGAGAGCGGGCGTAATGACTTGGGAGAGCGGGCGTCTCGCCCGCTCATCAAGGAGGGTTAAACCTTCCATCATCGCGGGCGAGACGCCCGCTCTCCCAGTGAATGCGCTCTCCCAGTGAATGTGCGCTCCCAGTGAATGGCAACTCAACTTGCACCGAAGATTTGGTATAATACTTTCAAAATGGCAACAGACATGAGACAAAGTGCGCGGAAGTTCAGAGAGTTCTGGGCTCTCGCGAATGATTCAGAAGTCGGCGGATATCAGAAATTCTGGCTCTCCCTGCTGGGCGAAGTACTGCGCATGGAGAATGTCATGTCGCGCATCCAGTTTCAGTCGCCGGTGCAGTTGAAGGACACCACCAAATTCCTTGACGCTTGGATTCCAGAGACGCGCGTTTTGATCGAGCACAAGTCACGCGGCATAAAGCTTGACGCTCCGCAGTCCGGGCATGGCGGTAAGACTCCCTTCGAACAGGCGCTTGAATACAACATCGCGCGGCCTTTCTCCGAAAAGGCCCGCTGGATCGTCACCTGCAACTTCGACGAGATATGGGTCTACGACATGGACCATCCCCTCGATGACCCGCAGAAGATTCTGCTCGCCAATCTGCCGAAGGAGATATCACGCCTCGGATTCCTGGTAGACACTTCCGTGAAGACTGTCCGCGAGAAGGAGATGGACATCTCCATCAAGGCCGGGCGCATCGTCGGCGACGTATACCGTGCGCTTCGCAAGCGCTACGCCGACCCGGATTCAGCGGAAACACTCAAGGCACTCAACCGCCTTTGCGTCCGCCTAGTATTCTGCTTCTACGCCGAGGACGCCGACATCTTCCCGAAGGACGCTTTATGGACGCTTCTCAAAAACACAGAAGCAAGGAATCTGCGCCGTGCGCTGTTGGCGCTATTTCGCACGCTAGACACGCCTGAAGCCGAGCGCGACCCTTACCTTGAACCTGAACTTGCCGCGTTCCCCTACACTAACGGCGGACTTTTCCGCGGCGTTTCCGATGCGGAGATTCCGCCGCTCGACGACGACATAAAAGAGCTTTTGATAAAGTCCTCCGATTTCGACTGGCGCGACATAAGCCCGACAATCTTCGGCGCGCTTTTCGAATCGACCCTGAACCCCGAGACGCGCCGCGCGGGCGGCATGGTGTACACATCCGTCGAAAACATCCACAAGGTCATCGATCCGCTCTTCATGAACGACCTCACGGCGGAGCTGGAGTCGATCAAGGCGGAAAGGGCGATTGCGGTGCGTCGCGCGAAAGCGACGGCTTTTCAGGATAAACTTGGCTCGCTCACGTTCCTCGACCCCGCTTGCGGAAGCGGCAACTTCCTCACCGAGACGTTCCTTTCGCTGCGCAAGCTAGAGAACGAGGCGATTGTCGTTGGTGAGCGGTTGAAGCCTGGCGAAGTGCTGCTCAATCTTGACGGTATTGTAAAGGTGTCAATCAAGCAGTTCCACGGAATCGAGATCAACGACTTCGCGGTGTCCGTCGCCAAGACCGCGATGTGGATATCGGAAGCCAAGATGCTCAATGAGACGGCGAGCATTCTTCATGCGCCGCCGAAGTATCTGCCGCTCCACGACTACGACGGAATTGTCGAGGGCAACGCGCTGAGGTTGGATTGGGGAGAATTGATCTCGCGCAGAGACGCCGAGGCGCAGAGGTTTGATTATATCATGGGCAATCCGCCGTTTTCTGGCGCAAGGTGGATGGGCAATGAGCAGAAAGAGGATATGCTGTCTATCTTCGGCAAGGATTGGCAGGGTGTTGGCGACCTCGACTATGTGACAGCATGGTACAAGAAAGCTGTTGATTTTATTTCTGCCACAAAGAACACAGAGAACACAAAGGTAGCTTTTGTTTCCACCAATTCCATCTGCCAGGGAGGCGCGGTCATAAACTTGTGGAAGCCGCTTTTTGAGAATGGGCTTGAAATAGACTTTGCACACCGCACCTTCCGCTGGGATAACGAGTCATTTGAGAAAGCCCATGTGCATTGTGTCATTGTCGGATTCCATGTTGGGAAATCTCCCGTAGCTGGCAAGACGAAGACCATTTTCGACAAGGGCAAGGCAATTCCCGCCTCGCA
Source organism: uncultured Verrucomicrobiota bacterium (assembly GCA_947305775.1). Taxonomy (GTDB): domain Bacteria; phylum Verrucomicrobiota; class Kiritimatiellia; order RFP12; family UBA1067; genus UBA1067. The sequence continues at coordinate 2,077 of CAMZEN010000091.1, read as the reverse complement.
TATAAACGGCTATCTGATGGACGCGCCTGACGCATGGATCGAAAGCCGCTCCAAGCCAATATGCGATGTGCCGCCGCTCATCTTCGGCTCGATGCCAAATGATGGCGGCTTCCTCTCTGATTGGAGCGATGAAGACAAGACGGCACTTGTAAAGAAATACCCCGCCGCAGAAGCGCTGTTTCGACCGTTGCTTGGTTCTGTCGAGTTCATCAACGGAAAGTCACGCTGGTGCCTTTGGCTGAAAGACGCATCGCCAGCCGTCATTCGCTCCGTACCGCCTGTGGTGGAAGCGGTGGAGAAGGTACGTGAGATGCGGCTTGCCAGTAAGCGTGAAGCCACGCGCAAGCTTGCCGCCACGCCAACGCTATTCGGAGAAATCCGCCAGCCTGAGGAAGGCAATTATCTGCTTGTGCCGAGTGTTTCTTCTGAAAGGCGAGAATATGTGCCGATGGGTTTCATGGACGCGAACACTGTGGCCAATAATCTAGTGCTTATCGTTCCCTCCGCCACTCTCTACCATTTCGGCGTTCTCACCTCTTCGGCGCACATGGCATGGATGCGGGCGGTCGCGGGGCGGCTGGAGATGCGCTACCGTTATTCTGCCGCGATTGTCTACAACAATTTCCCGTGGCCAGACCTCTGTGACTCTGCGTCTCTGCGCGAGAAAATATCCCAAACGGCACAGGCGATACTTGACGCCCGCGCAAAATACCCCGACTCTTCACTCGCCGACCTCTACGATCCGCTGACGATGCCGCCCGACCTTCGTGCCGCGCACGCGGCGAACGACCGCGCCGTTCTCGCCGCCTACGGCCTCAAGCCCGACACGCCCGAACCCGAAATCGTCGCCCACCTCTTCGGGCTTTATGCCAAAGCGACCGGGCCGTCTCTTAAGTCTTTTAAGTCTCTTTCGTCCCTAAAAGGAGCCGCGAATGGCTGATGTCCCGAAGATAGTGTTGCCGCACGGCGGCTACAAGCAGAATATCGCCGAGGGAAGTGCGGCGAGCGGCGGTTTGTCCGCCGAAGAATATTTGGGAGAGCGGGCGTAATGACTTGGGAGAGCGGGCGTCTCGCCCGCTCATCAAGGAGGGTTAAACCTTCCGTCATCGCGGGCGAGACGCCCGCTCTCCCAGTGAATGAGCCCGCTCATAAAGGAGGGTTAAATTTTCCATTAGCATTTTCAGGGACTGTCCCCGCATTTTCCTGGCGGCATGTGGCGTCGTAGGGCCGCTCGCCGAAGGGAATGAAGATCGGCTTGCCGCTCTCGGCGAGCGGATGCGCGGTGTTGTAGAGGTAGAGGTTTTTCATTTTGCGTTGTTGCCTTTCTGAAAGAAGTTGTGGTATAATGTCTGCATTGGCCCGCAACAGCGACGGAAGTAGCCAACTGATCTCCGTTGCCGTAGGCATGCAAATGGGAAGTAGCAAAGTACCGCATGTCGTCCGCCTTTCAGTTTTCCCCTGCCTTCTTTGCGCGGGGGAGTTTCTTTATAGTCTCGAGCTGCTTGGGGTCGTGGCTTGAGTTGAACTCTGTAATTGTCTTTTTCCCGCCTTTCTTGAGCGAGCCTATGACAGCAAAAGAATTGCCATGAAGCACATAAAGCTTACCTGGCTCTTCGTGCTTGTAGATGTCGCCCTTGGCAAGGATGTCAGGTAGCTGTTTCGCGGCCTCCGGGTGCTTGGCAAGGATGTGCGAGAGGCCATGTCCACCGGCGTAGTTCTTCTTCGGGTCCCCTGCGTCGCCCCAGTCAAGGCGAATCCAGCCGGCAATGTCTTCTAACCTTTTCATTTTCTCCCCCTCCTGTTTGGTATGATCGTGAAGGCGTACTCGATCGTGTCGCTGCTCCTCTCGGAGATGGCGACCATCCCGAAGCCGACTCGCTTGCCTGATGGGTTCTTGACGTAGAAGCGGCCATAATGACTTGGGAGAGCGGGCGTCTCGCCCGCTCATCAAGGAGGGTTAAATCTTCCATTATCGCGGGCGAGACGCCCGCTCTCCCAGTGAATGAGCCCGCTCTCCCAGTGAATGAGCCCGCTCTCCCAGTGAATGAGCCCGCTCTCCCAGTGAATGAGCCCGCTC
>CAMZEN010000090.1 GCA_947305775.1 uncultured Verrucomicrobiota bacterium | reverse complement strand
ATGCCTGAAATGGTATCACAATCTGCAAGGCCCGTCAATCAGCCACCCAGTTAAACTAAAATGTATTCGTGCGAATCTCCGATTGCTTCGCGATTCTCTCGTGAGAAACGCTTTTGCCATACAACAGTTGTAAGAAAATTCTGCCGACCAAATACCTCATCGCAAATGACTTTCAAATATGCCTGCTCATCGTCGTCGATGGAAATCCAGATGCTGCCGTCCTCGCGCATGAAATCGCGCAGGAGCTTGAGGCGAGGGTACATCATGTTGAGCCATGTGGAGTGTTCGAGGTTGTCGTCGTAATGCTCGAACGCAGAGCCGGTGTTGTACGGCGGATCGATGTAGATGCACTTCACCTGCCCGGCATAGAACGGCAACAGCGCCTTCAGCGCCTCCAGGTTGTCGCCATGCACAAGAACGTTGTCGCCCGAACCATACGACAGCGACTTGTCCTCGCGCAGAATCTTCATTACGACATCCTTGACGGACTTCGTCGCCTTTTCCCTTCCCATCCAGTTCAACGTCGGCATTTTCGGCTCTCCTTCAGCAAACAGGTTCCAAGTGGTCAAGGCCACAAAAATCAAACTACACTTTATTGTGATGTTTGTCATACCATTCAATTTCATCATCAAAAGCTCCTTCCCAATCAAGAATTTCAAGCCAATCGAATATTCGATTGAAGTTCTTAATTGTTGTTTCATCTGGAATCAATTCACCAGACTCAACCATCGCAGCAAATCGTTTTGCTTTAGCGACCTTCGACTTTTTAATATCCTTGGGGTCGAAATCCTTCCCGCAAACCTTCTCATAGTCCGCGGAGGAAAGCAGATTCTCTATTTGATTTCCCCACTCACGTGCGACGAAACATATGTGAAAACCCAGCCCTGCTTCACCGAAAGCACCATCGATCTTCTGGGAAGTCTTCAACCCTTCTTCGTCTCGATCAAGAAGCACGGAAAATGGCAGGCCCCAACCAAACAATATTGAAACGACATTTGGAACTGATGGCGCACCCTGACATGGAATCACGAAAGGCTTATCTTCATCAGGAACCTTCAGAAATCTCAGCATTGCATTGACATAATACGCGTCAGATATTCCCTCGACGACCAGATTCATACGTGAGGTCTGCGGCGTTAAGCTCATGGACATGTCATATCCAAGCGCATGGCAGACCGGTGTAAGAACTTCCATTCGGCTAGGGCAATCTTCGATAGCGGTCAAATTCTCTATGATCGACGTGTTGGCTTGGCGAACAATCGCCTCGACATCGCCAAGTCTGTTCTTGTCGATGAGATAAGGGCTATGCGTCGTGTACAGAACGTACTTTGTCCCTTGCGCCAAAGTCTGAAGAAGTTTCAGAACCTCCTTTTGCGCCGTTATGTGTAGGTGTATCGCAGGTTCATCAATCAGAATGATGCTATTACGGGAATGCAAAGCACGTTTCAACTCGAAAAAGGCACTCAGATACCAGCGCACGCCAGAACTTGCCTCGGACCACAAAACACTGCCGGTCGTATCGGCATTGCAAATGGTGAATCGGAGATACGGTCCGTCGAACTTGACATTGAGCTCAATCTCGGCCGATCCTTTAAGGTAGGATTCGTTAAATTCCCGCATCAGCTTTCGGGTTTCCTTGGCGATGCGGTCTTGTATCGTATTACGCACACTCTCGTTCTTCTCGCTGAATGCCGCAATCAGCTCTTCGCGAGAACTGCCAATCGCGCCCAGAAAACGTTCTAGCGCGACTTTCTTATCACGGCTAATCCGATGATCCCACGCACTGACTTCGTCGATATTGTATGCATTTGGAAATTCGGCGGCATCTTCGAAAAGATGGATCTGGGGCGACACCTTCCTAAATGCCGCATAGCGCTTCTCCAGCGCGTCTCGCAATGGCTCCAGCAGCAACTTCAGCTTGTTCTTGCGAGGTTCTTCAAGATGATGGATGAGATTCTGCAATGCCCAAGACACAAGGCCTGAAATGTTCGGAATGTAAAATCTACCATATTCCTTAAGGGCCCACACGAGACGCTGATAATTGTCGTCTTTTAATATCCGTTTTGTCGCAAGGTAATCGCCAAGCTCTTTAATGTCATCGCGAATATGCGCCAATTCCTTGATATTTTGCATGACCGAAAAGAAAAAACCTATGTACGACAATCTCGTTCGCCGTGTAGGTTTGTCGTAGTCGAACATATATCCCACATCGCGGTTTTCTTCCGTGCCGACAATCTCGGGACCTATATCGGCAATATCCTGATCATCCAGAGTCGCAAAAATCTTCAGAACCGGTGATTCATTCGTATTTTGATTAACCGCGCGGGCTGGTATAACTTGTTCGACTTCGTTGCAAAAGAATTTCATGCACGATATGGCATCAAGGGCATTCGTCTTGCCAACACCATTGCGTCCAATCAACGCCATGATGTTTGAACTGAATGACACCCATGCAACATGCCCGAACGAGCAGTAATGGCTTACATGTATTTCTTTGATTTTCATTTCACCCTCGCACAGTCGGCGCTAGTTGTCATTATGATGGAGAACCCCTTTCACATTGACTCGACTGAATCATAGAACTCGTCCAGCACATAGGTTTGAACTGGCTTAAGATAAATTTCTCTTCGCCTTGCGCTTCCTCAGACCTCTTGCTCAGTTTCACACCATCTTCTTTTTTCATTCTCGGTTCCTCCGTAAATTACCTCGCACTCACCCCAAAAACCAACTTATTTCGCGGCAGATCTCGCCAGCGTCAGAGCGCAAGGGCGTGGCCACTGCGCCGACGATGGCAAGCGCGATGGCGAGAGCGGGTTTTGCGCGGTTCTTCATGCTGCGCATTATACCATTTTCGCCGCGTTTCGTGTTGGATTTTGAAGCTGATTTCCGCGATTCGTCCTGCCGCGTCTGCAGCTCGCGGTTGTGACGCATGGCCTCGGCGTGAATGATCTTCTTGAACTCCTTTTCGCTCGTTACGCCGACGCAGGCGAGATGCTTTCTGCCGTGCTCGAAAACCGCCTTGTATGTTATTCGCGTGTTGACGCTCCGCCAAACCTCTTCGCGGCTGTTCGCCGTCGTCCAATAGTGCCAGCAAAGCGTCTTAGCCTCATCGGCGTATCTGCCCTTAGCCTTGCCCGAGCGCCGCAGCTTCGACACCTTCTCGCCGACCGCCTCAATCGCCGTCTTGCACTCCAGCAGCTTCTGGTCTGCATTGGCGAAACCAATCTGAACGGCCGCCCCTACGCCGTCAACCTTGGCGCTTACCCGTTCGATGTGGTCGCGCATTTCCGTCGCGAGGTTCTTGATGTCGTCCGACACCTTCTGCCGCGCGTCGTCGCCCAGCTTGTAGTAGTCGATCTCCTTGCCTTTCAGCACCCTTGCGACGTTGAAGAACACCCTTCCCAGATTCGTGTCGCCGTTGCCGGCCAAGCTCATGAGAAGGTCCATCTTGGCGTTGTCCTGCTCAAGGACGAAGTTGAAGAACGTCGCATGGTTCAGGTACTCGTCGGCGATGCCGCCCAGCCCCACCGCCTTGCATGCGTTCTTGAGCATCGCGCAGAGCCTTGTGGCGTCCTCGCACATCACCTTCACCACGGCGCACCGCCTGTCGTAGTCGGTCGCCGTCTCGGGCAGCGAATAGACCGCCCTGTTCACATGGGTCTCGAATATCAGATCGCTTTCAAAACGCAGCTTCTCAAGAGGAATTCCGGGAACGACGCGGCGCAACATGGCGCGGGCGAATTCCCTTATGCGCTGGGCAAAGGCGATCTGCGGCATAATCGCAGAAACTGAAAGGGACATGGCTATATTCTGTCATTTTTCGGCACTTTCTCTTGGGCGGACAGGCTCCACATGCAGCTCCTTGGCATCCGCACTTGGGATGCGGGTAGTTTAGCACAACAGCCAAAGTGCGGCAAGGGGTCAGATCCAAAATTTCAAAATGCAGCACATTCACTGGGAGTGCGCATTCACTGGGAGCGCACATTCACTGGGAGAGCGGGCGTCTCGCCCGCGATGATGGAAGATTTAACCCTCCTTGATGAGCGGGCGAGACGCCCGCTCTCCCAAGTTATTACGCCCGCTCTCCCAAGTCATTACGCCCGCTCTCCCAGACAAACTCGACGGACAAAAAACGTCAAGTCCATTTAACTCCCCGCGCGACCCAATATTTTCAAGGTTTCGACATCAAACTCGAAAGACACAAATCTTGTTTGTCCGCTATCGGGTGAAATAATTTCCGCGTAAGCGGGGCATGGTGCACCGCTGCGAAAAGGAGAAAAACCATGACAGTAGACACGAAAGGACTGGCCGAAATCGCCCGCGAGGACGGCTACGTAGCGCGCGGGCTTGCGCCTTGCGCAATCAAAGGCATTGTGCTCGGCGTTCTCGACTGCGCCTTGCGCCAGGTGGTCAGATACAAACTATCCATCAAGATCGACGGATGCTTCACGCTATACAGGCAGGGCGCGAAAATCGTCATAAGGCCCACGAAGAAATGGAGGGTTGCGATATGAACGGCACACCCGGAACGGCGCTTTTGGA
>CAMZEN010000089.1 GCA_947305775.1 uncultured Verrucomicrobiota bacterium | reverse complement strand
TAGGCCACGTGCCGTCGACGGGAAGCTCGGAGACCTTGAGCGTGTCGCCCTTCTGCGCGATCATCTTCGCGGAGACCTTCTTGACGAACTCGGGCGCCTCTGCCGCGACGGTCGCGGGCATCTTGAGCTTGCCGGCGGGGGCCGAAGGATACTTGACCTCCTCGATGGCGGCGCTGGCGGCCTCGATGCACTTCCAGTTCATCTCGACGACGTCCTGGCCCTTCTTGGAGTAGGCCTTCTCGGCGTAGTCCTTGAGGACCTGGATCGGATCGAGCTCGGTGCCGTCGGCCTTGGCGAGCTTGATGCCGGAGAGCTTGAAGAACGCGGTCTGGAGGACGGTGTTCGTGCGCGTGCCCATGCCGTTCTCGCGGGCGATCTTCGCCGCGTCGATCACGTAGAACTTGAGCTGCTTGGCGATGATCGCCTCCTCGACTTCATCGGGCATGTGGTCCCAGATCTCGGCGGCCGTGTAGGGCGACGCGAGCAGGAAGACCGAGCCGGGCTTGGCGGCCTTGAGCATGTCGTACTTCTCGAGGTACGGGAAGCAGTGGCACGCGGTGAAGTCGGCCGAGTTGATGAAGTAGGGCGAGCGGATCATGTCGCTGCCGAAGCGGAGGTGCGAGATGGTGACGCCGCCGGACTTCTTGGAGTCGTACTCGAAGTAGCCCTGCGCGTAGTTCTCGGTGTAGTTGCCGATGATCTTGATGGAGTTCTTGTTCGCGCCGACGGTGCCGTCCGCGCCGAGACCCCAGAACATGCACTCCTTGCGGTCGCCCTTCGGAACGACGAAGCCGTCGTCACCGAGGATGTAGCGGCCGGTGAGGTCGTCGACGATGCCGACGACGAAGCCGTCCATGGGCTTCTCCTTCGTCATGTTCGCGTAGACGTTCGCGCACATCTGGGGCGTGAAGTCCTTCGAGCCGATGCCGTAGCGGCCGGCGACGACCACGGGCGGGCAGTTCGGGAACTGCGAAACGCCGCCCTGCTTGGCCTGGCGGAACGCGGCGACGACGTCGAGATAGAGAGGATCGCCGATAGCGCCGGGCTCCTTCACGCGGTCGAGGACCGTGACGACCTTCGTGGTCGCAGGGAACGCGCCGACGAAATCCTTCATCGAGAACGGACGGTAGAGGTGCACCTTGACGAGGCCGACCTTCTTGCCTTCCTTGACGAGCGCGTCGACGGTCTCGTGGAGCGTATCGCAGCCCGAGCCCATCGCGACGACGACATACTCGGCGTCAGGGGCGCCGACGTAGTCGTAGAGCTTGTAGGCGCGGCCCGTGAGCTTGGCGAGACGGTCCATATACTCCTGGACGATCGCGGGCGTCGCATCATAGTACTTGTTGCAGACCTCGCGGAGCTGGAACGTGACGTCGGGGTTGGAAGCCGTACCGCGCATCGTCGGGTGCTCAGGATCGAGCGCGCGCTTGCGGAAGTCCTCGACATACTCCTCGTCGATCATCTGGCGGATGACGTCCGTCGGGATCTCCTCGATCTTCTGGACCTCGTGGGAGGTGCGGAAGCCGTCGAAGAAGTGGAGGAAGGGAACCTTCGACTTGAGCGTAGCCGCGTGGGCGACCATCGCCATATCGTGGGCTTCCTGCACGCTGTTAGAGGCGAGCATCGCAAAGCCGGTCTGGCGGCAGGCCATCACGTCGCCCTGGTCGCCGAAGATGCAGAGCGAGTTCGACGCGAGCGAACGGGCGGAGACGTGGAACACGGACGGGGTAAGCTCGCCCGCGATCTTGTACATGTTGGGGATCATGAGCAGCAGGCCCTGCGACGCCGTGAAGGTCGTCGTGAGCGAGCCGGTCGTAAGAGCGCCGTGCACAGCGCCGGCGGCGCCGCCTTCGGACTCCATCTCGACGATCGAGGGAATCGAGCCCCAGATGTTCGTCTTGCACATGGAGGCGAGCTCATCGCACGTCTCGGCCATGGGCGAGGACGGGGTAATCGGATAGATCGCGGCAACTTCGCTGCACGCGAACGCGATTTGGGCCGCGGCTGTGTTGCCGTCGACCATGATCTTCTTAGCCATGTTCCTTAACTTTCCTTTGGTTGTGATGAAATTGTTTTCACAAGAATGTAAATAATATACCATATTCTCCCGCGCTTGTGAAGCGGTTCGAAAAAGGCGGTGGCTGCGTCAACGCTCGGCGTAGGCGCCAAGGAACTCGAAGTGTTCGATCTCAGGGTCGCGCGACAGTTCGGCTATCAGCCCAAGCACATCTGGGTTTGTCGGCGAAGACTCGAAATCAAACGTGAAGCGGAACTCGAAGTCCATGCCCGGTATGGGACGCGACTCCAGTTTAGTCAGGTTCACGTCGATAGCCGCGAATTTCGCGATAATGCTGTTCAGTGCGCCAGGACGGTGCGGGAGGCTCAACATTATGCTGAGCTTGGAGGCGTCGGGCGCGATCTCGAGCTTGCGCGAGATGCAGATGAAGCGCGTGTAGTTGTACGCGGCGTCCGCAAGATGTTCCGAGACGATATCGAGTCCATAAAGCTCCGCGCATGCGCGAGAGGCGATTACGCCGATGTCGGTGCGTCCGGATGCCGCGAGCTCCTTAGCGGCGACGGCAGTGTTCACGCTCGGAACGACCTTGATCGAAGGATGCGCCTTAAGGAAGTCGCCGCACTGCGCAAGCGCATGAGCATGGCTCTTCACCTCGCGAATGTCTTCTAGCTTTACGTTGCGGTTCGCAAGAAGCACATGATCGACCTTTACCCTGAGGGCGCGGACGATATGGAAACGATGTCTTACCATCAGGTCGTACACCTGGGCGACGGACCCTGCGGCAGAGTTCTCAATGGGGAGTATTCCGTATGGGCATAGCCCCTTCTCGACCGCCTCGAAGACCTTCTCGAAGCTCGTGAAGAACAAAATCGTCGGCATCGGGAAGAGCGCACTCACGGCCTGCTGCGCATAAGAGCCCTCTATTCCAGGACAGGCCACAACTGCACGTGTCGGGAAAGGCTCCGCCTTGGCCGCAGCCTCGCGTATCGCCTTGACGACAGGCGATTCCCCGCCGATCATCGCCCTCTGGCGCGCCTTGGTGACGCCAAAGAGCGTCGTGAAGAGAAGCCGCGCAGCGTTCTCGTATTGCGGGCCGACCATCTCTGCCACGCGCGTAATTATCTCGCGCTCGCGCGCCGGGTCGCTAACCGGCACGCCCTTCTCGCGCTTTGCCGCGGCGACGTCGCCGACTATGTCAAGCCTGCGTTTGATCAGGTTCGCCAACTGCGTATCGATCGAGTCGATTTCGCCGCGTATGTCTCTCAGGTCTTTCATGAGAGCGCGTCCCTAATCTTGGCGATGCGGCCCATGGTCTTGGCGAACATCTCCGGCGTCTGGCTCTGGACGCCGTCGCAGAGCGCATGGGGCGGATCGTTGTGGACCTCGATGATCAGGCCATCGGCGCCGATCGCTGTCGCTGCGACAGCAACGGGGTCCACCATGTAGGCGTAACCTGTCGCGTGCGACGGGTCCACGACCACAGGCAGATGCGAAAGCCTGTGCAGCAGCGGCACGACACCCAGATCGAGCGTATTCCTGAGGGATGTCTCGAACGTGCGTATGCCGCGCTCGCAGAGGATGACGTTCGGATTGCCGGACGCCATTATGTACTCCGCGCTCATGAGAAGCTCCTGTATCGTCGCGGACATGCCGCGCTTCAGGAGGACCGGCTTCTTCGTGTGGGAGCCGACCTCTTTGAGGAGGTTGAAGTTCTGCATGTTCCTCGCGCCGATCTGAATGACATCGACATCGTTGAAGAGTTCGATGTCCTTGAAGTCCATAAGCTCGGTGACGATCGGAAGGCCAGTTTCCTTCTTGGCGACGGAGAGGATTCGCAGGCCCTCCGCACCGAGACCCTGGAAGGCGTATGGCGAAGTGCGCGGCTTGAACGCGCCGCCGCGAAGCAGCGTGGCCCCCGACGCCTTGACGGCCCTGGCGATGCCGACGAGCTGTTCCTCGCTTTCGACGCTGCAGGGGCCGGCGATGACGCTGAAGTTGCCTGCGCCGATCTTCACGCCACCGCAATCTATGGCTGTGTCGTCCGGATGGAACTTGCGGTTCGCAGCCTTGTAAGGCTCCTGGATGCGCTGCACCGACTCCACAACGTCCAGCGCCTCGATGAGAGACGGGTCGAGATGCGCAACATCGCCTACGCAGCCGATGAGGGTCTGAAGGGACCCCTTAGACACGTGCGGCTCGATGTTCCGCGACTTAAGGAGCGACTTCAGGTTTTCTACCTGGGCTTCGTCCGCGCCCTTCTTTATCAGAATTATCATTTTGTGTTTCCTTGATTAGACTTGTTTCAGATATGGAAAAACGGCCCTCTCTCCTTTTGGAGCGGGGCCGCTTCGCCTGCAAATTCCTGGTTTCACCTTCCTTCAGTACGGCAAACCGGCCCCGCGCCCTTGTGAGGCGAAGTAAAAGCCGTAAAAGCTAAAGTACTGGACTCGTGTTTTCATACAGTTTTTCAAACGGAGCGTATGATACCAAATATCTCTTCGCCGTGTCAATCGCGGTAGACCCTCGAATGTGAACCACAAATGGTAATATCTACCGGGTCAGCAAAGAAGAGAGGAAGACCGTGGGGTTC
>CAMZEN010000088.1 GCA_947305775.1 uncultured Verrucomicrobiota bacterium | reverse complement strand
CCGGGAGGACGGCCGGGAAAGACCGGCAACGTGCGCGAACAGCGCACGCATTATTTATGCGGGCACTTTCCGCTTGAAATTTGGCGGAAAATATGGTATAATACTCAATATGAAAACCGAAATGACGATAGATGAGCTGCGCCGTATCGTGCAAGGCGGCGAGAGCGAGACGGTCGAGTTCAAGGAGACGACCGGCCAGCGCGGCGAAGCGGCCAAGACGCTATGTGCGTTTTTGAATGGCAATGGGGGTACGGTTGTGTTTGGCGCATCCCGGAACGGGAAGCTTGTCGGGCAAATCGTGAGCGACGAAACGAAGAAAGATCTTGCCCGCGTGTTTTGCGATTTTGAGCCGGGTGTGGAGATTCCCGTCGAATATGTCGCAATTGACGATACGCATCAGGCGATTGTCTGCAGAGTCGGTAGCGGGAAGCAGAAGCCGTACGCGTACGATGGCCGCCCGTATAGGCGAGTGCAGTCGACAACGACTAAGATGCCGCAAGAGCAGTACAATGCCATGCTTGCGGTGCGTGGCGGCTTTCAGAGCAAGTGGGAACTTGAATGTGACGACAATGTTTCGCTCGCGGATGTCGATCTTGACGAAGTGACGAGGACGGCGAGGATCGCCGTCGCTGAAGGGCGCCTTTCGCCAGATGTGGATGTAAGCGATGCGAAAGACCTGCTTCGACGATTCGGATTGATTAAGGATGGGAAGCCGCTTAATGGGGCGATGGCGCTGTTCGGTAAAGATCTTACTTTCTATCCGCACTGCATACTCAAGTTGGCATGGTTCAAGGGCAAGGACAAAACATTCTTTCTCGACAACCGTCTGGTCTCCGGGAATATCATTCAGCTACAGTCGGAGGCGATGGCCTTCTGCTTCAAGCACCTGAATCTTTCCGGTGTCGTACGGGGTCTTTACCGGGAAGAGGAACTGGAAATCCCGGCGGAGGCTTTGCGAGAGGCGATTATCAATGCCTTGGCGCACCGCCTTTATACAAATAATGGAGGCGTGTCGCTTGCCATATACGAGGATCGAGTAGAGATTTCCAACCCCGGGAACTTCAATCCTGACTCTACCTTGCACGATGCCATCCCCGGCATGGCGTCCTCGCCCCGTAATCCTTCAATAGCCAAAGTACTGTATCTGCGCAAAGCAATCGAGATGTGGGGGCGCGGCATCAGCCTCATTGTCGATGCTTGCAAAAAGGCGCGCCTGCCTCCGCCCAAAATTTACGAGGATCGCGGTTTTATCTACACCGTATTTACCCGCCCGACCGCACAGGAATGGGAAGATAAGGTTGGAAGGAAAAATCGTGAGGAGGATGTGGAGAAGACTGGCCTGAAAACTAGCCAGAAGACTGGCCTGAAAACTGGCCTGAAAACTAGCCAGAAAACAGACCAGGAAAAAAGGACAAAAGCACGAGGTTTGATTATTCAGATATTGCGGCAGACGCCATTCGCTACCATAGATGATTTGATGGTAGTAACAAAGTTGTCTAGAAATGGCGTAAAGTGGCATTTAGGAAAGTTGAAGGAAGCGGGTCGCATCCGCCGCGTAGGCCCCGACAAGGGCGGGCATTGGGAAGTGGTGGGGTAGGCGCCGTTTCCGCTTGCTTTTCGGCGGGGAATTATGGTATAATAATCGGCAATGGGCAATATTTCCAAACAGGCGGCGCTCAAGGCGGCGGAATGATGCGAGCGGTGCCATGAAAATAATGGCCACATCGGACCTGCACGGCAACCTTGAGGGGCTGGACCCCAAGGGCGCGGATGTCGTGGTGCTGGCGGGCGACATCGCGCCGCTAAGCGGGTTCGGGCCATGGCACGTCAACGACCAGAAAAAGTGGATCAACCGGCAGTTCAGGGAGTGGACGGCATCTTATCCAGATATCCGGTTTGTCGTCATCCCCGGCAACCACGATTTCTACCCGATTGCGCACCTCCTCTTCAAGAATCGGGGAATCGATTGGAAGTACGGGTTCTCGCCGAACGTCCATTTTCTCGGCGACCAGGGAACGGAGATTGACGGCATCAAGTTCTACGGCACGCCATGGGTGCCGATCATTTCCTACTCGTGGGCTTTCGAGGGCGAGCACGACACGCTGAAGAAATGGTTCTCGAAGATTCCCGCCGGTCTGGACGTGCTGGTGACGCACTCGCCGCCGCGCATCCCGGGAAGCGATGTCGACCGTTCGCTCCAGACCGACTCCGGGCATTTCGGCTCGCCGGAGCTTACCGAGGCCATCCTCGAGAAGCGGCCGCGCCTGGTGTTCTGCGGGCATATCCACACGGGCCAACATGGCGGAGTGGATTTCGAGGGGAGCCGCATCTACAACGTCTCCCGTCTTGACGAACATTACGAAATCGCCTACGAACCGACCTGGCTGGAAATCTAACCGGCACATTTCCCGCTTTTCTGCTTGACTTTTTAAGCAGAAAAATGATATAATACTCTTGTTCTTGCGGGAGAAATCCGCAAGGATGGGCGGGTAGATACGTTCTTCCGCTTTAAAGTGATTTTGCATCACCGTTAACAGTCGTTCAGCAGAAATACTACCACTATTTCAAATCCAAGACGGCATGTTAAGCGGAGATGCGTCCAGTTTGGGCGCATTTTCTCTTATCGCATCTTGGAAAGCCTGTGGTAGGGCATCTGCTGAGTGCATAAGATAGAAAATGCGCTCTTTTTATGTATAGGCACGGGGCCTGCGACTATTGATGCGCAGAAGCGACAGGAGGGCCGATATGCGAAGAGTCACATTGATGGTGGTTCTCCTTTCAATATGTGCAGGAGTTGCGATGGGCGATCGTCAAAAGCTTGCCAAGGCAAAGCGTGATAAGAAGGATGAATTTTACACGCAGCGGGTCGATATAGAAAACGAACTAAGGCATTACAAGGAGCATTTCAAGGATAAAGTGGTTCTCTGCAACTGTGACGATCCGAGGGAAAGCGAATTCTTTAAATACTTTATTGAGAATTTTGAAGCGCTTGGACTAAAGAGACTTATCGCAACATGCTACAAGAGTCAGGATGTCGACTTGTTTTCTCAAGGCGATTGCGAACGTGCGATATGCCAGATATACGAAGGCGACACAAACGGCAATATGACGCTTGACGATAACGAAGTTTGCGTACGTTATCTTGAGGGTGATGGCGATTTCCGAAGTCCTGAGTGTATCGAGATTTTGAAGCAAGCGGACATTGTCGTTACCAACCCGCCGTTTTCGCTGTTTCGCGAGTATGTTGCACAGCTGGTGAAATACGATAAGAAGTTTCTGATTATCGGCAATGTTAATGCAATTACCTATAAAGAGTTCTTCCCCATGATACGCGATAATAAGGTTTGGATGGGCGTGTCGATACATAGTGGCGATAGGAAATTCTGCGTTCCGAATGACTATCCACTAAATGCAGCTGGCTGCGGAGTTGACGAAAATGGCAAGAGGTTCATACGGGTTAAAGGTGTTCGCTGGTGGACAAACCTTGATTATCCTCAACGACATGAAACATTGCCTCTTTACAAGAAATATTCTCCTGATGAGTTTCCAAAGTATGATAATTATGACGCAATAAACATTGATAAATCATCTGACATCCCTTATGATTATGATGGTATTATGGGTGTTCCAATAACTTTTCTTGATAAATATTGCCCAGAGCAGTTTGAGATAATAGATATCAATCCTCATTTCTTTACATTGGTAGAGCAGGGATTGCCAAAAGTGAAGCAATTGACGCTAAAGGGTGTAGGTCGGAAGGATCCTTATGCCCGCATCCTAATTCGCCGCCGCAAGTAATCCTGTCAATCCTGTAAATCCTGTCTAAACAATATGAAGATTGAGCTTAAGAGAATCAAGATTCGCGATTTGGTAAAGGGCTACTCTGACGACCCGGAACAAGGTGTCAGGGCATATGACGGCAAGCTGGATGTGCGGCCTGCGTACCAGCGCGAGTTTGTCTACAGGGAGAAGGAGCGCAATGCTGTAATCTCCACGGTGATGAAGAACTTTCCGCTGAATGTGATGTATTGGGCGAAGAAGGACGACGGCACGTTCGAGGTGATGGACGGGCAGCAGCGCACGATTTCGATATGCCGGTATTTTGCCGGCGACTTTGCGTGGGGCGAACTGGACCTTGCGGCAAAGTATTTCCATCGGCAGCTTGCTGACGTGCAGGAGAAGTTTCTCGATTACGAACTTATGGTGTACTTTTGCGAGGGCACGCCGACCGAGAAAATCGACTGGTTCAAGGTAATCAACATTGCGGGGCTGAAGCTGACCGACCAGGAGATGCGGAACGCCGTGTATTCTGGCCCGTGGGTGAGTGATGCCAAGCGGTACTTCAGCAAGCCGGCGTGTGTGGCCACGAAGATTGGCGCAAAGTATCTTAACGGAAGCGCCGACCGGCAGGAGTATCTTGAGACCGCGATAACCTGGATGATCAACTCGGCAAAGGACAAGGCCATCGAGGATTACATGGCGATCCATCAAGGAGACGGCGAGGCGGTTGAGCTGTGGCTGCACTTCCAGAAAGTGATCAACTGGGTAGAGACGATATTTCCAAAGTACCGCAAGGAGATGAAGGGTCTGGAGTGGGGGCGGCTCTACAAGGAGTTTGGCGATAAGAGCTACAATCCGAGCGAACTCGAAAAGTCGGTGCAGCGGCTTATGATGGACAAGGAGGTGCAGGCGAAGAAGGGGATATATGAGTATCTACTTTCGGATGGGGCGAGACCGGAGAAGCTGAACTTGCGCACATTTGACGACGACGAGAAACGCGCGAAGTACGAGGAGCAGCAGGGCGTGTGTCCGGATTGTGGCAAACACTTCGAATACGAGGAGATGCAGGGCGACCATATCGTGCCGTGGTCGAAGGGCGGCAAGACGACTCCCGACAATCTCCAGATGCTTTGCCGTCGCTGCAATGCGGTCAAGAGCGACCGATGATTGCGTTATTGTGTGTTCTTGCTTGGGGAGTGACGTTTGTTAGTACGCGGGCGCTCTTGGAAGAGTTCTCGGCGCTGGAGATTT
>CAMZEN010000087.1 GCA_947305775.1 uncultured Verrucomicrobiota bacterium | reverse complement strand
ATCACCCAGAAAGGACGGCCCGGAATGTTAGGCCCGTCAATCAGCCACCCAGTTAGTATTATATTGGCGGTCTTGCGGGGATAAATCCGTGAGATGCACAACGCTACAAAGTGATCTATCAGATTGCTTGGATGCGTATGCCGCACTAAAACTTTGTGCTTAGGGCGGCGAATCGAACTAAAAGGTGCAGAAACAAATGAAGGAGGCAAAGTGATGGGCAACGAGGCAAAAAGCATGTCGATTATTGACTGGAGCAAAGACAGAGGAACATTTCCGTCAAAAATCGCGGCACTGATACAAGAGAAGAAATCATTCAAGGTTTTGAATGTGGTTTCGGGACACCAGTCTATCGCAGTCGAGCTTGTCGAACATGCAATTGAAGCTGCCGGCTTGACTTGCAGGGTTCGGACCGAAAATCGCGGATGGCTGGCCGCCGGGTTGGCGGTAGTTGCGCCTGTTGTTGGTGCAACTGCAGCTGCGGCAATTGCCGGGCACAATCTTTCAATCAAAGATCCTGACTATGAGGTGGTTAAAGAGATGGTGGGATCTGATATTGCAGTAATCTACATGAAATAAAGGAGTGCACACAATGGCGACTAATAATTCGGCGGAAGTAGCGTTCGAAATGTATAGAAAGGCCATAAAGGGAGGTGATCTCGAACTTGCCCGTATTTATCTCTTGAATGCCATCACGCATGATTCCCGAGTGGAATATCTTGCAGAGTATGTAGACTTCCTCAAGAAGAATGCGTCGCCAGAAGACGAAGAAGCGTATCAGCAGGCGTATAACATAATGTCGATGGCGGCACTTAACTGCCATGCTGATGATATTGCAGAAATCCGTCAGTTGATTGCTGACCTGCAGAGCATCAGCATGGCAAACGCTGCTGAAGAAGCCAATGCGCCAGAAAAGGAGTCGTCGGAGCTTGCGCAGATTGAGCGCGAACTCGAGACATTTTCATGGCCTCATTTAAAGAAAAATGGCAGGCTGTTCTCTGCCTCTGTTCTGGCAGACAAAGCTGCTGCGCTGAGGCAAGCGTTGGGTTCTGGTTGCCTGTCTGACGACCAGACCAAGCATTATATGGATGAACTTGAAGAGACTCAGTGGCAAATCAATCTTGTTTCACTTAAAGAGTCTCTCGGCAGTCTCTTCAAATCTATTGAAGAAGAGACCGCACGGGTTTCAAACAAGATCTCTTCGTCTCGCATAAACGCATTAATGGCGCAGGCAACAAGTGTACTTTCTCAAATATGGATCCTCGCCAACGAAGGTCCGCTATCTGAACGCGAACTGCGCGAAGAACAGGAGTCGATGCAGGAGGCATTCAATAAAACAGAGAAAGTCGCACAAGAGGTTCTGTCGCAGAAAACCTTGGAGCTGATCAAAAGCAAACTCAAAGGAATTGAGAAGAACTTGATGAGCATTGATTCGGTTTCAATGCGGATTAAAGAAGTTCAACTGGCAGTAGAATACATACAGGGGCTTCTTCCGCAAATCGTTTTCGAGGAGCATCGTACAAGTGTTCAATCTTATCTTAAAAGACTCTCCGAGTTGATTGTTTCCTTGAGCCGTATGCGATACGCGAGGTACCAGGCTCGCATCGCAGGACTTGCCCAGCGGGCGCTGAAGAAATATGATGCCATGACGATGGTGTTTGAGGCAGATGCCATCAATATTCTTGAAGAGTGCGAGTTTTGCAAGGTTGACGAGTCGTTGCTCAGCCCTGAAGCTGCCGGGCTCTTCCAATTTGCCAAGTCCACCCTTGTTGCAAAGCTGGATATGGTCAAGAGGGTTGATTTCGACTATAAGTGCGTTGTGGCGAAGAAGTTCAATCTGGAGGAAATTTGATGCCAATGGGCAATATTGTGCGTGGGGTTGAGAACAGCGCCGCGTCGCTTGTATCTGCTTCGCGCGTGATCTGCGCCCGGGCTGACTTGGCATATGCCCACGCCTCGCTTTTGCGCGTACATGCAAAAGGAACGATAGGCGAAGCGTTGGCGCAAAGTGCGTTCTTGCGCAATAAGCTTGGCGAGCAGATCAGCGGAAAATGGACTAGCATTGCGCCCAGGACCGGGCGACAGGGCTTTGATCATCTCTTCGTCCGTAAGGATGGCAATCGATTCAAATGGATGGTTTGCGAATCCAAGTTTGGCTCAAGCACGCTAGGCGTTACCAAAGGTGGCGTTCGGCAGATGTCGTGGGTTTGGATACATGAACGCGCTGCGAAACTCGGTGATGCATATATCAAATTGTCTGAGCGTAGTGTAACGTTTAGAAAGGTTCCATGGTTTAGGTCGGGCGTAAAGACATACGATGTGCCGCTGGATGATGGAACAAAAGTGACATTCTGGAAAGACAAGGACGGCAAATGGCATTTCAACGGCACGAAGGAACAGCTTGATAAAGCTCGTGAGACGGCTAAACGAATGGGACTTGACCTTAAGTCCCCGACATGCAACATCAGAGGACGAAAGTTTCATATTCAGGCGGAAGGCAATGATATACGTATTACATTGGAGGACGTCAAAAGCAAGGTCGGGAGCAAGGATGTCGAAGCGATAACGGCAAAGAGCGAGATTGTCCTAAAAGATATCTTGGGAAAGAAGATATCGGACGAAGAGTTGAAGCGGGCGATGGGAGAGGAATTGAGAAAGAAGTTCCCGTCCCTTTCAAAAGACGAGATTCGCGAGCTTGTTGATGAGATTGCCGAGCGTAAAAACAACGGAAGCCTCATAAAAGAGGCGATGTCAATCGTTGGTTCAGTTGCGTTGCAGTCTGCATTGGCGGCGGGGGCTTCGGCTGCAATTGATGCAGGTATACAGTATGTGTTTGCTAGAAAACTTGATTTGCAACGCATCGCGCTCACGGCTGCTGCTGCGGCTGCCGGAACGGCTGTCGGCCAGATCGCGTCAATAGTTTTCATCAAAACAAAGGGCGGGGCGTGTGTCGTCAGGGTGCTTTCGAGGACATTCAAATTGCGCAGCGCCTCGTTGATGCGCAATTCGCTAGCGGGCGGCTTGGGCGCAGTGGCGACATCTGCAGTTACAGCATATGGAGGCGTATGGTTGGGTAAGTCCACTTGGGAACAAGCCCATCAAGAATTTGTGGTTGGTGTCTTGGGGATAACGGGCGGCGCATTCACCACGAATGGCGTTACTGCGTTAGTTGCCGCATTGTGTAAGGCATCCACAGAAACGAAGATTGTATTATTGAGTGGTGCTGCGCAGAAAAATGCTATACTTTATTGGCTTGGCATGGGCGCGGGAAAGTCCGCTGGAGGTGTAGTCTTGGGTGTTATCGGTATTGTCGCCAGCATTGCAATAAGCGCAGCGGCAAGTGCTGTTATTTCCGCATATTCGGAATCAGAGGAGCGTAAATATAGACTGTTGCTGTGCGAAGTCTATTCTAGAGATGGTGTATGGGATACGATTGCACGTCGACACTGAAGAGCAGGGTGTGGCGGCGTGGTATGTGAAGTCTTAGGCTTTTCAATCCACACATCGCGACTATGTATCTGTCAAGTGTGATTGTAAGAATATCATGGTTTTAGACAAGTCTCTGCTATCAGATGCGCGGAATGTGATTTGAGGTGAATGGTCGTGTTGCGAGAGAAGGGCTGGGAGGCGGCCCGGCGACGTGAATCCGCGGGGGTCGGACCCCATTGGTGGAGTAGAGAGTGGTGGAGTGGCTACAAATTACTGTCCATTCAAGTGAGAATTTAGGCCTGACCGATATTCTCACTTCCTGCTGTTGCGGCGGGTGGTGAGGTGTGGTATAATGCGCGTATGGGTTCGGTAAAACCGAAACAGCAAAGGAGGCAGCAATGAAGACAATTATGATGCTGGCAGCGGTGATTGCTGCAATAAGCGTTTTTGGCGAGGAGACGATAAAGCTTCCGGCTCCCGACGGGGATTCGGGCGTCACTGTCACGCAGGCGCTCAAGGCTCGACATTCCGAGCGGGCGTTCGCGGACAAGGATCTCTCGCCCGAGTTGCTTTCAGGCGTCCTGTGGGCGGCAAACGGATTCAATCGCCCCGACAAGCGCACGAATGCGACGGGCCTCAACAAGCAGGAGATAATGGTCTATGCGATCATGAAGTCAGGCGCTTACCGCTACGACGCGACGGGGAATGCGCTCGTCAAGGTGTGCAACGAGGATCTGCGTCCTGCCATCGCCGGGCACCAGTCGTTCGCGGCGACAGCCCCCGTCTCGCTCCTTATCGCGGCTGACGTGAGCGATCCGATCTACACTGGTGCGCGAAGCACGCTTTCCAACTACGACGCGGGCATAGTCTCCGGGAACATCTACCTCTACTGCGCGGCGAACGGACTCGCCACGGTGTGCAGACGTTCGATGGACAACGACGCGCTCAAGAAGGCACTCAAGTTGCCCGACACGACAATCCTTCATCTCAACCACCCAGTAGGATATCCGGCAGACGGGAGGGGCACTGCTGTTGATGCGTCGACTGCGAAAGTCGAGCGCAACCGCGAAGCGATGCGGCTCTTCGAGAAGTGCATCAATACGAACGACCTGGAGCTGGGGCGCAAACTGATCTCCGAAAAGGCCGCGTTCGATACGCCGGTCTCTCCGACCCCGCTCTACGGGGCAGAGGGATATCTGAGCGTTGTGACGCTTATGAGAAAGAGTTTCCCCGACGTGCAATGGAAACTTGTCGATATGGTGTCCGACGAAAAGACGGTCGCCGTACAGTGGGAATGCTCCGGCACGTTCAACGGCGACGAGCCGTTTGCGGGGCTTCAGCCGAACGGACGCAGGTTCTCAACGACCGTTATGAACTTCTACTCGTTCGACGACGATGGAAAGATATTCAAGGATGTCGCCGCGACTGGGATAGCGGGAATTCTGAAAGGCATTGGAGCAATCAAGTAATAACAACAATAAGAAAGGGAAACACCATGCTCAGACTAAACTGCTTCTTTCAGGCCAAGGAAGGCCGTCTCGATGACGCTCTTGCCGCCGCCAAGGAACTGACCGCCGCCTCGCTCAAGCAGGATGGATGCATCGCCTACGACGTGTTCGCGTCCGCGACGCGCCCCGGCATACTTCTGATCTGCGA
>CAMZEN010000086.1 GCA_947305775.1 uncultured Verrucomicrobiota bacterium | reverse complement strand
TGCCGGTAGAACGGTTGCATAGTCTACCATATCTGAATTAGACAAGTCCCCGCATCTATTCTTGATTCCTAAAGTGCGGTGCCTGTCCCCGTTTGATTCAGGGACAAGGCCCCGCATCAATTCGACGCAAGCTTGAAGGCCTCTTCTATCTGCTGGGCCACGGTCAAACCGCTTGGTTCAGAACCGTATATTGTGGCATAGACATAGCACGATGTATCTTGCGCGGCCCAGAGCTTCCCGATAGCCGTCTTTTCGACTGTATCGGCGGACTGACCTGTAAGCCCTCCCTTGTATTCCAAGACAAAAAGTCGACCGTCCACAAGTTCTCCGACAAAGTCAGGATAGAACCACTCCGTCCTGCCACCCATTGGCAAGCGGAACGAAGCTGAATCGGAATCCTTGTTCCGAAGCCAATAAAGGACCTTTGGCGAAGAATCAATCAATTTTGCACATTCAAATTCTTCACCCTCTCCAAATGGCTTCTTGCCGTCAAACTTCGGTATGGCATAAGTCCCCAAATAGTGTTTCTTGAACCTCCAGCTTCCATTGTACACATCAGAATTACCCGCGTATATATGTTCGTCAAGCGCGAACCCTCCTGGCAGATCCAAAGCAATCCTGTAATCGCCGCCCAAACAAAAGGTTTGCTGGTACGCCTTGCGCCTTGCCTTGCCAAGTGCCTCGCTCAAATGCCATTCCAACCGTTGCTTGATCTGGAAGCGTACCAAAACCATCTGCTCGCAAGTCATGCCGTGATTGATCCGAAGATCGGAAACGATCTGCGTTAACCAGTGCCGCTTTTCAGACTGCAACAACAACACGCAATCCTTGGTAATGCCGTCAAGCACATTCACGACATCGGCCTCTTCAATCTTTCCTGAGAAGCCCTTTAGATACTCTGCATGTGCATCGGCCGCAAATCGTGCGGTCATCTCGTTGCCGTCCAATTTCAGAATAAAGGTCTTTCCGTCGTTTTCGCTAATCGATATTTCGTTTGCAGACAACGCCTCAGGCAGAAAACCAAGGATGGAGTCCCCAATCGTCTCATAGACGGCATCTGTCGAAAACAGATTGTCCCCATCTATCTCAACGCCAAGCCTCGGGAACTTCCATGGATGATTCTTCGCAGGAATCGGCACCGCGACTTGAGCCTTCTTCTTCTGGTGCTTGAGCTTCAGCTCGTGCGCCTTTTCCTGCATGCCGTTTTGAGCAAGTTGCACGGCCACTTGCTCAATCACTCCATCATCTTCGGAACCAGAAAGCTGTATCTCCCCGTCGCCGCTTGCAAAATCCTGAACCTTGATTCCCGCTGGCAAGACCAGGCCATCCAGCGTCGCCTTGTCCAACTTGACCACATCCTGCGGCACTGAGAACAAATCTCCCTGCCCCCCAACCTCCGGAAGATTCTCCTGCACGGCCTTGAACGCCTCTACCTCCGAAAAGCCCTTCTTCTTGAGACCTTCCGTCAGTTCTTTGGCGGCGGAACCGAACTCCTTGCTCATGACGAACGCATACGCACGGTTCAATTCGCGCGTCTTGCGCCGTTTTGCATACGGCATTCGCATCACTCGTCCTAACAGCTGGATCGTGTCCTTGCTGCTGCCGACATTTGCGAGCGAACAGAAAACGTATGCAAACGGACAATCCCACCCTTCCTTCAACGCCTGGACGGTGATGACGTAATTGACTTTACAGGCTGGATCCATGACATTGACATCGTCCAACTCCTTCTGGTCGCCCGTTGCGATCTTGACTTCCTCTTCTGGAATCTTCAGCGTATCCGTCAAATACTCCTTCAGCTTCTCGACGGGAACGTCACCGTTCTTCGGCGTCGCCTGGAACAAAACGATCGGGCGAACATATTTGCCCTCTTTTGCGGCATTCTCCGCCACCGCAAGTTTTGCCAACTGTGCGCGTTTGGCATTTGCCGACACGACGGCCTTTTCCCAGTCAAGCTTGTACTCCGTCAGCTCAATCGGCAACTTGACCATCTCTTCGTCGAAAAGCTCCTGCGCATAGACGCTGTAAAGGACGTTGTTGTCACGTCCCGGCGTCGCCGTCAAGCCCAGAACGGCGCTTGGATTCAGACGCACGAGCGACTTCTGCGAGAGGTCTGTCACCATGTGATGCGCCTCGTCAACAATGATGATCGGGCGTATGTGGCAAAGGAAATTGGCGAAAGAGAACTTCGGCTTCGCCGGATCACCACCAACCGCCTCGTCCTGCGCCTCCATGCCGGGTTCGAGTGCGATTTCACCGAAATGACGCTCCATGTCTTCGTTATGCCGATAGACATTGTATTTGCCGGTTTCCTCATGAACGAACGCCTGGACTGTGCTGACCACGATGCAGAGGTTGTCCGCGATGTCCTCCGGCAATATCTGGAACTTCTCGTCAAGGTCAAAAACCTTGACGCGCCCTTCGAACTGACGGTCAAGTTCCTGTCGGTAGGGATGCAGCACGTTCTTGAATGCATCCGCCGTCTGCTTGCGTATCGTGTCGCTCGGCGCGAACCACAACACGAACGGATAATCCTTTGACTGCGCCTCGGCGACGATCTTCAGCGAATGTGCCGCAAGTATCGTCTTGCCGCCACCCGTCGGAACTTTGATGCAGACAGTTGGCACGTTCTCCATCCCCTTTGGCGACTTGTAGCCGTAGTCCGCGCCCAGACGCAGCCGCGTGTCGCCCTCCGCCGTCACCGTCTTGTAGGCGGCCTCCGGCGACTCGAACGCGCACTTCTCGAAATACGCCTTGACTGCGGCCAGAGTGTTCTTCTGGTAGTTCGTCAATGTCATTTCGCGTCCTCCATTATCTCTGTCAGTCCCTTGAGCATTGGCTCCAACTGCCGGTATGCCCTTGGCACCCTCTTGTCGCTTCGAAAAACGGCGACACCCATCGGCTTCGTCATGTCGCGTATTGCCATTTCCACAAAGCCCCTGTTCGCCTCACGGCACAGGACAATCCCGATGGACGGATTCTCGTCCGGCCTCTTCACCTTGTCGTCGAGCGCGGACAGATAGAAGTTCAACTGGCCAAGGTACGCAGGCTTGAACTTCCCGCCCTTCAACTCAAGGGCAATCAGGCACTTCAGCGCCCGATTGTAGAAAAGAAGGTCGATGAACTGCTCCTCGTCCTGCACTATGACGCGGAACTGCTCGCCCATGAAGCAGAAGTCCGGCCCAAGCGACATCATGAACTTGCGTATGTTGGCGGCAATCTCATGCTCCAGCAGCTTCTCATCGACATCGCCATCGTCTTCTCCGACGTTGATGCCTTCAAGAAACACCTCGTCCGTGAACATCCTTGCCGCCCTCGCCGCCAGTTCATGCTCGGGAATCGTCAGCGCGAAATTGTTGGGCAGTTTGCCGCGCCGCCTGTAGTCCCCTACTCTTATATGCGTCTTCAATGCGGTCACGCTCCAGAACTCGGCTGCAGCCCGCCGAATGTAGTACCACTTCTCTTCTGGCCGCTTGCACTTCGAGAATATCTGGATATGATGCGTAAAGCTCACGGAAAGGAACGCTTCCACATTGCCAACCCCCAATTCGCCAATCGCCGATTGGCGAATTTCGTCAGTCGGCAACTGACGATTTGCCTGTCGTATCGACGGCAAAAAGTTTCTTTCGGCTAAATCGTCAATCGCCGATTGACGATTTACCTTAGACAAACTTCCATCCGTTGACAATTCGCCAATCACTGATTGGCGAATTTCCTCCGGACACCACACCTCAAAGAACTGACGCATGTACTTTATGCTACTTGGCGAAAACCCCTTCAGCCCAGGAAGCTCCTGCTGAAGTCTTGCGGAAATCTCGGCAATCGCCCCTGTTCCCCACTTCCCTTTGCGTGAATTCACCGAAACGTATGCACCTGTCCCGAAGTACAGTTTGAGCATTTCCGCATTTGCCAGACGCGCCGCCATGTAGCGCGTCCTGAGAATCGCCGCCTTGATCTCTCGAACTGCCGCAACGATCCCACAAGAGCCGACACCTCTCTCCGCATTTCCCATTTTACGCTTTACACTCTTCATCCTTGCGCCCTCCCATTTATCTCCTCGTCACCAGATCGTATGGCGTCTGGCGGAACTCGATCTTCAACGCCTCCAATGTCGGCGCCATCAAACGGCACGCCTCGCCATAGACGACAATCTTCTCATATTCGGGAGGGCGAGCGTCCACGCGAGCCGCCGCCAAATCCGCCTGTATCACCTCCAGCGTCTTGCGCGTCAACACATTGCCGCCGTTCACGCTTCTGTCCCTGAGAATGCCATTGTACAGAAGCACGTATGCCACGCCTTCATGTACCCCTAGAACAGTTGACTTCGCTCCTTCAATTTTACACTTTACATTTTCAATTTTACATTCGCTCCACGGCGTCTTCGTCTCGGAGAACCAAACATGCGCCGCCATCACGTCAAACGGAATGTCACCCGTCAGCGAACCGTCCTCGTTCAAGATCGCCTCGCCCAGCTCGTAGTAACGGAAACCGCCACCGCCCTGCCACTTCACCGCCTTGGAGATTCCGCCCTGCTCGCCGTCAACGACCTTCTTCATCCTAACCGCACAATGCGTCTTCGCGTGTTCGCCCATCTCGATGCCGATCCACCGCCGTCCCATCTTGTGCGCAACCGCCGTTGTCGTACCAGAGCCAAGAAACGAATCCAGCACAAGATCACCCGGATTCGTCGCAATAGTCAGTATGCGTTCAATAAGCCGCTCAGGCTTGGGAGTCTCAAAAGATGTATCACCTCCAAAAAGCGCATTTGCTTCTTTTTTGGCCTCGCTTGTATGGCCAACCTCATCCTGTGGCCACCATGTCCAAGGCACAATACCCTTTGACTCTGCAAGAAACTGTTTCCGCCGTGGAACACCATTACCATCTGTTCCAAATGTTACACGGTTATCTTCAAGAGCCTTTTTGTACTCACTCTCAACAACAGTCCAACATCGTCCAGGGGGTGGACGATGTACCGTTCCATTGGGAGCAACGATTTCATACATCTGATTCGGCCGATAGCCTTGCGCCAACAACGAAACCGATTGCCACGGCCCTCGCGGATCATGATCAGGATTCTTGTACGCTTTCACCTGCTTCTCAGTCAATGGTAGTAGATTGCGCGTTTCCTTGAATCGCTCTTTGTCCTTAACATAAACTAAACTGGGTGGCTGATTGACGGGCCTAACATTCCGGGCCGTCCTTTCTGGGTGA
>CAMZEN010000085.1 GCA_947305775.1 uncultured Verrucomicrobiota bacterium | reverse complement strand
TCACCCAGAAAGGACGGCCCGGAATGTTAGGCCCGTCAATCAGCCACCCAGTTTGATTTTTGATGGTGCGGGTGTTCAGGATTCGTTCAAGACGGCTGTGCAGGATTCCACAAAGTGGACCGGTACGTGTGAACTTAAGTCTCTTACGATTTCTAATATTGATTTTGCAGACTACGGCAATGAGAATTCGTATGTTGGTGCGAATGGCTTGAGCGGAACATTTAAGGGGTCTGGCGTATGTCGCATAGCAGATGGCATCAAGGGCTTGAAGTTGACGGGCAATGGTCTTACTGTTGGCGGGTGGTCAACTGGCCACACATACGTCATCGCAGCCGATATTAGTGGTGCTGGACCGATAAATCTCAACATCCAGAGCAATGCTGGCAATCCGCTCAATGCTCCGGCAAATATTGATAAGGTTGTTTTCACTGGCAGCACTTCTGATTTTACCGGTCAGGTGTCGTTCAAGCAAAGTTCGTATCGTCCTTGCTATATATTTGCAAACGAGTCTGATCTTGATTCCTTGCCGACACCAACGGACTACGGTCAGATCATTGTTATGGCGGGCAAGACAGTCAATGTCGGTAGTGTCTGGACGGCAGCTGGTGGCTTTTTGATTAATGGAGAAGCCGACACAAAATCTTCTTCTGCCTATTTGTCTGGGACGGTTCTCGGCAACGGAACCGTAAAGGCTGCTTATACGCACAGCTCCGGTGCGTTGAGAGCGCCAGATTTTGGCAATGCGTCAGAGAATACATTTGAAATAACCGGAATGACAGGGGGATGGATTTCAAATGCAGGCGCCAATGGTATGCCGAATATAAATGCAACTGTAAAACTGTCTGGCAATGTCACCATAAAAGATGGATATGGCGCAAATAGCACAACTGCGAATGTAACAACATTTAAGAGGCTTACAGGCTCAGGAAATCTCAGTTTCTCGTTTAGTACAGGTAGTGCTTACGCCAACTACACAATTTCGACGATTAATGGTGCTCTAAACGCAAATAATCCCTATACCGGCACCATCACTGCGAACAACAAGGCGCGGGTTGTTATCGGTGTCGTGGATGTGGATCAAGTTCCGCTGGATGGACGTCTCTTGGTCGGTATCGCTAATTCCAATAGAAATCGTTTCGTAAATGCTTCTGGAACGGCCTTTAATGACAATGGATTGATTGATGTCACGGTCGGAGGTACTGCGGACACCGCCAAGCTCTATGCAGATACGGACGGCTTGTATGTTGCCATTGCGCAGGTTGGTGACACCTATTATAAGTCTTTGAGGGCGGCAGCCGATGCGGCGCGCGCTGCGGATACAACTTTCACCCGCGTATATGCTGGGGCTGGTGACACTTATCCTGGATGGACATATAGCGATGGTGTATTTACATTCAACAACGAGTTTGCTTATAATGAGACAAAAGATGTCGTTTACACGACGCTTCAAGAAGCGATAACGGCATCTTCCGATGGTGATACAATAAAGCTTTTGGCTGATACTGATACTGATGAAACGGCTGTCGATACGACCGGCAAGGATTTCATCTTTGCCGAGAACGGCTATGCTTTCGGTGGTAAATGGACTGGTTCTGGGCGCATAGTTCTTTCAATGGCACCTTCCGCAACTACATGGTCTTCCGCCAAGTTCGTTAACGAAGGTTGGACGGGTACGGTAGCATTGGATTGGAAGAATATTGTTTCTGCTAATGAACTGCCGACACAATTTAATAAGTATGGCATATCGGGTTCGATGGTCGAAATTGGTGCAAACGGTTCTGCCAGCGGTTATCTTAGCTCCACCCCAACTCCTAAACTTAAGATTAATGGTTCACTGGAAATTAAAAATGGTTCTTCAAATAACGAGCGGACTATAAGTTACATAACAGGTAATGGCTCGTTGACTTTCACGCGTTACTATTATGGCGGCGATACCACAAATTACAAGGTTACCACGCTTGAAGACTGGAATGGCGTTATAACAAATACATCTCCGGCTGTTGCAATA
This sequence comes from uncultured Verrucomicrobiota bacterium, assembly GCA_947305775.1. Classification (GTDB taxonomy): domain Bacteria; phylum Verrucomicrobiota; class Kiritimatiellia; order RFP12; family UBA1067; genus UBA1067. The sequence goes on along the minus strand of CAMZEN010000085.1, from coordinate 3,498 downwards.
ACCACAATTCAATCGGGCTCGGGCGTAATTTATACTAGCACGGCATTCAAGGCGGATCCGACCGTCAACTCTGGATGGCAAGGGCGAGTTGTGCTTGATTATGCTAATATTGTAAGCACGCAAGACATCAGCGGCAAGTTTAATAGCAAATATGGTGTTAGTGGATCAACCGTTGAAATAGGCAAGAATGGCACGATTACTGGGAATAGTTATTTCAATGATGATTTGGCGCCAAATCTTAAGGTTTCTGGTTCTGTCAGTGTTAACGATGGTAGTTCCAATAGTAGAAGGGTAATTCCGCAGATATCTGGTGGTGGATTGCTGGTTTTTGGCAGCAAGGGAGCTCAAGTAAACTATACAGTTTCGAATCTTGCCAATTGGGAAGGCATCATAACCAACAAGGCAGCAAATGTAAGGTTTGTCGGATTTAGTTCAGGTAATGGTGTGATTGTTCATGACTGGGCGGGTTCAAGTTCTCCATACATATTGGCAGGGCATGCTGGCTCTCGTGTCGTGATAAATAAGTCTGGTAGCGGTCATTTGGCGAGTGGAAAAGCCAATGGCGACGGTGCCGGTAATGCCAACTTCCTGGGAACGCTGGAACTTGCTGAAGGCGTTACATTAACCATCAACAATGCTTGGACTGGTAGTACTGTAACAATTGGGTCGCTGACGGGCAAGGGAAATCTTACTGTTGCCAACACCCAGCACCGTTGGACTGGCACAGTCGGATATAACATTGGCACGATTGATGCTGATTCATTCACTGGCACATTGACAATCGGCAATGAATATAATATTGGAATATCCAAGATTACACGTAGTACCGAACCCGCCTATGGAACGCCATATGTTAAGGCAGCAAAGACTCACGCCGATCTTGCATCCTCAACAGATGGATATTTTGATGTTGGAAGCACAACCGTTGAGATTGCGGGCGAAGCAACCAGCACAAAAGTCGTCTATGGAACGATTGGCGAGCAATCTGGTCTTTACAAGGCTGTTGCTCAAATTAGCACAACCTACTATGCAACAATGCAGGAGGCCATAACTGCCGCTGGCGATAGCAACCTTGCAAGTATAACTGTGCTTGATGGTAGTGCCGCCTTGCCGGATGGGTATTACAAAAACAATGGCGTCGTTACCAAATATCCTGTTGCGCTGGTCACTTCTGGAGCGAGTGATTATCAACCAGATGTCCAGTCGGCGATTATGGCAGCGGGGATGGCTGGCTGTGTGTACGATTATATTGAGATACTAGTTGGCGGCAACATTAATGTCCCGCTTGATATTCTTGAATCTCTTAAGATTAAGAATACGGGTGGGGCAACGCTTGCCTTTACAGGTGTCGCTGATGATTGCGCTTATGATGAGGATGCGTCCAATCCCGCGTATACTGTATATACGAAGAGCAACAAGCCAACCACATACACTTGGGTTGGTGGAGTTGAAGATACTTTTTATCCCGGCAGCTATAAGTGGACCGAGAAGCGCAACTGGCGCTATGTCAACAATAGCAGCGAGACTGTCATAGCTTCGCGCCAACCGCAGGCAGGGGACAGTGTGGTCTTCACCACGGAAGCAACAGTTACTATGGAATATGGTACAACTGTAGCCGCCATTACAGTCAATTCAGGTGCTACTTGCCAATTGGTAGGTTCGTTTACGGCACTGGCACTTGGAACGGTGACTGCAAATGCAGGAACACTTATTGTAACGGCGCCAAGCGGAGTAACGCCTACATATACTCTTGGTGCGTTCACCAAGGTTAATGTTGAAGATGGCTCTGAAGGCGCCAAGGTTTATACCTTCTCGTTGCGTTCCGGCACCATCTTCTCGGTGTACTGATGCTGAGATAGAAATGGTTTAAGGCACTTACACACACCGGTGCCTCGGCGGGGGAGCAATCCCCCGCTGGTTTTTTTTAGAGGGCGAAGGGGGGCTAAAAAAGTGCGTGCACTTTCGGAAGAAAATGCGCGCATTTCCATCCTCGAAATGCGTGCATTTTTACTCCCGAAATGCGCGCAGAAATTTCGGGCTAATGCATGGCGGATTTGTCGTTGCCTTATGCGACTAATATTTGCTATAATACACACCGACAAAGGCGAAAGCCGGAGTCACCGGCATGCGGGAAAGTTTCCTGCCTTAGGCGAGGTGTAAAACCTCGCCTATGAGTTTTTTAGTGGTCATTTGCGGGGACTGACCCCGCATTAACCGTGCGCATTTCTTTCGGGGACACTCCCCACATTGTGATGTGCTGTATGTGACTTGAGACGAAAGGTCGTGTTGCGAGAGAAGGGCGGTGAGTCGCCCGGCGACGTGATGAAGCGACCTGAGTGCGCCACGCCTTGATGTGCATCTTGTCCAGTGTCGCGAATCCCGAGCATCGAGGCGAGCGAAGTTCGCGAGTCGATGCGCTCGACGGGCCGAGCTCCCCGCCCGAAACGAGCCTTCGCCCGCAAGTTCTCAACGGCAACCCACGCTCGATTATTTATTAAACACCCTCGACATTTCATGTTTTTGTTCCGCCCCACTTGCGTGGATGCTACGCTTATGCTATAATGCTCATCACTTGGATGGCTCCAGAAGTCATCCACGGTGTTTGGCTAGGAGGGTTCCCGCCCTGTGATGAGCCAAACAGGATGCGAAGCGGTGAAATTCGCATGTCCGCCGCAGGGGAAGCGATTCCAACCTGCCAAGGTGCGATCTCGCGCGGGGTCGCACTGTTTTTATGGTCTAAGATATGCTAGCGTTCCTTTTCGCCAGTAGTCATAGTGGCTGGCATTCGAATGCCAAGACAAGACGTGGTCTGCTTCATCAACAGCGTTTATGACTTTGGCATTGTTTGCGAGCGAAATCATACGTATGTAGATGCGGCGATTTCTTTGTTGTCCAATCCATATCTCATGCGGATTTCTCACTGTTTCTTCTGCTATGTCAAGTTCGGATAGTCTGACCGCAAGTTCCGTCTGCGTGCGTCCGCGTTTTGCCAGGTGTGCGAGAGTGCGTTTGTCGACATGGAGTGATTCGCCAAAGGGGTTGCAGACGGTTTCGCCTGCTCGCAATCGTTTATATGCTTCGGAAATCTTAGTTTTGGGCATTGGCGGATCATAGTCGATCTCGCGTAATGGCGGTAGTCCAAGGGATTGCCAGTTGCCATTTTGCCCAATCTGCTTGAAGTTGTGATTGTTGTACGACGACATAAGAGTATTATACCAAAATTCTTGCCGGGATTCATTCAGGGCCTAGCATATCCCCAAAGCCCTCTGCGGCACCATCTTCTCGGTGTACTGATGCTGAGATAGAAACGGTTTAAGGCACTTACACACACCGGTGCCTCGGCGGGGGAGCAATCCCCCGCCGGCTTTTTTGCTAGCTAGAGGGGCGCACCCGCCATCCTAGGGGGGTGGACAGTGCTACCCCCTAACCTGCCTGCTCTCCCTCTTGTCTAGTTCGATTCTGATAGACTATCCCCCTGTTCCTGCTCAACAGGTGTTG
>CAMZEN010000084.1 GCA_947305775.1 uncultured Verrucomicrobiota bacterium | reverse complement strand
CAACGTCAATGCCCAGCTTCGGACACTAAACTTTCGTTTAGTTTTTCAATCGGCTATGCAAGAATGTGGATAACACTAGTCATTGCCAGATGTGTGTGACAAATGCGCCATTGCGCGTGGCTGCGTTGGATGCAATAGTGCGAGAAATGATTTTAGCAATTATCGCACTTATGAAGCGGCGGGCGCGGAGCGGCACGAGTCGTCAGTTGGTCTTTTTGCCCCAGGCGCCGTAGATGTGTAGGACCTGGCCGCCGGGCACGAGGTCCTTCACCGTCTGGCCGTTCTGGTACGCGGCGCCAGCCGTCCGGGACTTCGCCCAGCCCTTGAACCAGTACCCGCTGCGCGTCCAGCCGAGCTGCGAGTCAAGCCAGTAGAGCTTCACCGACGCCCCGACAGGTATCTTCTGGTCCTCGTATTCGCCGTCGGCCGAAGAGTAGTTCCTGTGGTAGCGGATAGTCCAGCGGCGGTCGCGCCACACCGCGTAGAGGTGCAGATTCTCGCCCATGTCAACGAGGTTGTTCACCTTCTGGCCGTTCGCATAGACGACCGCAGTGCTGGTGGGCGACTTCGCCCAGCCGAGGAAATCATACCCGCTGCGAGTCCAGCCGAGCCCGGAGTCGAGCCAGAAAAGGTTCTTCGCTATGTTGGGCCGGAACTCCTGCCAGTCCGCAAGGCCGCGCCCGTCGTTGCTGTGGAAGCACACGCAGTACGCGCGCTTCTGCCACACGGCGTAGAGGTGAAGGACCTTGCCCTTGTCGACGAGGTCGCAGACCTGCTCGCCGTTTTCGTAGAAGGCGGCGCCCGTAGGCGACTTCGCCCAGCCGAGGAAGATGTAGCTGAAGCCGTCCTCGTCCTTGATCGCCCACTTTAGAGCGGAGTCGAGGTAGAGAAGACGCTTCGTCTCGCCGACGGCGATGTTCTGGCTCCCAGTCTCGTCAGCACCGCCGTTCGGATCGTTCTTGTGGTACTTCACCGTCCATATACTGCGTACGTCTGAATCAGAATAGTGAATCTTAAGATTACGCCATGTTCCAGGAATGTCAACGCCCCATCCTGTCGATGCGCGAGAGACATAAACAGTCGCGCCACCGACCATGAATCCAGCACTCGAGAACACGCTATGGCCACAGGAAGGAGCATTCCCTTTAAACTCGATGCTTTTCAGATAGTAACACCCATTGAATCCCTGATATCCAAGATGTTTTAACCCTGTGCCAATGACAACATTGGTCAGATTGTCACACCACTGGAATGCAATTTCTCCTATATTTGTAACGCTGTTAGGTATAGTCACGCTCGTCAAACCACTTTGTAAAAACGCACGAGCCCCAATATCTTTTACGCTATCTGGTATAATGACGGATACTAGTTCGCTGCAATTCGCAAACATATTCGACCCAATAGCCGTTACCGTTGAAGGAATCGTAACCGATGTGCATCCACGTAGTTCAACTCCCACAAGCACACCATTGACAATCGTCCACTGTGGCCCCGTGTCCGTCTCCCATTGAAAATCCTTGACCCAACCGCAATCCTCCCCTCGACTTACACTGTAGTCTTTGCTATAAGTCCAACGAAGAGTATGTGTTCCGCTACCAGAAACCACGAAATATTTCTGAATCCAATCTGTAACATCGGAAGACGTTCCGCTGATGAATTCCCTTAATTGCCCGTCTACATAAAAGCTTAATTTATCGAAATATTCGCTTGACACTTTCCAACGAAAAGACACCGTTCCTTCTCCAGATACGGTCGTTTGCATCCACGTTGACTGACCATCAGCAATCGTTCCACTCTTCCAGCTTCCATCCGACTGCTGCATCCAATTCGCATCGCCTCCCAAAGTAAATGGGGACGAAATCCAATGTGCATAGCATGTGATGTTCGCCGACACTACTGTTGTAGATGTTATCTGCCTACCACCATTTGCCGCCGTCCACCAACCGTTAAGGGTATAACCGTTACGAGTTGCTGAAGGAAGCTGCCCTATGGCGGCATTCTTCGCTACCGACCGTGTCGTTTCAGATACCGTTCCGCCAGTTGGATTGAACGTCACCGTACAAGAGGATGAACCCGTCCATTGATAATCCGTCACCCATCCACAGTCACTTCCATAATTCAAACAGAAATCTTTACTGTATGTCCAACGGAACGTATGCGTTCCCGAACCTGAAACCGAAAAGGACATAGTCGTCCACGCCGTCGTATTCGTCCCACAGATAGCGGCCCTCTCTACCCCATCAATGGCAAACTCCAACTTGTCCCATACCTCACTCGACACCCGCCACTTGAAGGATACTGTTCCCGCACCAGTAACCGTAGCTTCCATCCATGACGATCCATTGTCGCCGATTGCTCCGCTCCTGTAACTTCCATCCGTCTGCAAGCTCCATGGTGCGTCTCCACCAAATGTGAACGGACTCGTCGTCCAATGAGCATAGTATGTAATGTTTCCTGTTACAATAATCCCCGAATCGACCCTCGTGCCGCCAGACAAAGATGTCCACCAACCGGCAAACATATACCCGCTGCGCGTCGGCGTAGGTAGCGGCCCCACCGCCGAACCACTTGCGACCACTCGTGATGTCGGCGAAACTGTGCCGCCATTGGGATTGAACGTCACCGTGTAATTGACCGGTATCGCCGTCCAGTGTGCATAATAAGTGACACTCGCTGTCACAATAGTTGAAGCGGTTATCTGCGTACCTCCGTTTGCCGCCGTAAACCACCCATCAAACGTATAATTGCTTCGTGATGGAGTAGGCAAGGAGCCAACAGAAGTTCCACTTGCAACTTGCCGCGTTGAGGGAGACACCGTGCCGCCATTCGCGTTGAATGTCACAGTATAGTAAGTAGTAACAGGTGTCCAATGCGCATAATATGTTATGCTCCCCGTAACGACTGTTGTGGAATACACTCTCGTACCACCTGAAGATGCAGTGTACCACCCATCAAAGGTGTAGTTGTTTCGGGTCGGCGTTGGCAAGTCTCCGACTGCCGAACCACCATTTACATTCTTGGAGGTCGGCGAGACCGTGCCTCCGTTCGCATTGAACATCACAGTGTAGGTTGTAATCACGTCGGCACCATTGACGATAAGCGAATACCGCTGGGCATCCGATTTCCCGCCCGTCAGTGATGTTGACATTCCCTGTACGATGTTATACCCCTTGACCGTAATCGTGTATGTACCAGACACAACGCTTCCACTTGGGATTCTGACGCCCTCCACATTGTTGATCCTATCGGCTGACGTACGGGAATTCGGATAATATGTGGTTCCCGACGGAGATGTGACAAGCAAATCAAGATCGTTGACCAATTGCTTGGTTGCCGATAATGAGGCGGGCGCATCCGTATAGGCCATGACAATATTCAACTGATTCCCCGCCGTTGCCTTGACCTTGAATGTCTGCGTCTCATTATTCGCAATGACTTGTGCGTCATAAACAAGCAGTCCCTTTGCATTCTGAACAGAATTACCGAGATTGACCTGGCCCCAACCTTCTACATTATTCGGATAGGAAGCCGGTATCTCTCGATACTGTCCCGTACCATACTGTCCCGGCGTCAAGCTTTTCGCTCCCGCAAGAAGCACCGCCTTGATTGTCGCGCCGTCCGGATTGGTTATTTTCCGATTCTCCACCAACCATTGCCGAACAAGCGCAGCACTTCCGGCAACAAGCGGACACGCCATACTCGTGCCACCACAATACTGGTAATATGAATTATAACTCCCCCATTTGGTTTCACCACGACTGGAACGCAAAGAAAGTATATCGGTTCCAGGCGCCACGATGTCTGGCTTGATTCGCCCATCATCGCAAGGCCCTCTGGATGAAAACGCCGCCATCCCTTGGTAAGAACTATCTGCCGACCTTGATATATAATCAGAGGCTATTGGATCTTTAGGGAAACAATCTTTGCCAAATTTGTACCAAGGCGACCACACGTCTGTGCTGTATCCACCACTCGTCCGATAGTTCTCAGATGCTCCTACCGTTATGCAGTTTTTAGCGGTTGGCTGAGAGCATATAGAATCTGAGTCAATTATTCCATTTTCTGTATACCAGTCCACTCCATCATTTCCCGCTGCGAACAAAATTAACATATCTGGATGGTTAAACATAAATTCATCTATAGCACGACTACCCGCCAAATAATTACCGAGTAATCTTGCGTCCCCCCCTACAGAACCGTTACTCTGACGGCCCGCCCCCCAACTATTAGAATGGATACGGGCACCAACATCATAAGCTTGGCTGAACAACGTGTTCAAATCGTTGGGAATCACCAAAGGTCGAATCCCTTCGGCATTCTTCTCGCCCTCCGTTGACTGAAAAACAAGTTTTGCTTCATATGCAACACCCTTGATCTTGATAGAACCACTTGACCTTGTTCCATTTCCCAACAAAGACCCTACAACATGTGTGCCGTGCCCATTTAAATCGCTCCAATCATTGCTACGACCCAAGGCAAATGCTCTAACAACCCGTCCAGTGATATCATGATGAAGTGTACTCATGTTTCCCGTATCCAACCCGGAGTCGGCAACTGCAACAACCTGCCCCTTGCCGGTCAACCCCAAACCCGTATCGCCATTAGGCCAGACAGACTCCACGTTCATGCGCGGTGCCTGGACTGCCACATTGTTGTTCAATGTTGGTGTAGCATGCTGTTCTATCCAACTGACTTCAATCCACGACGCAATTTCCCGAATAGCGGATGCCGTCAATTTGGCGCGTATCACCTTTCCGTCAGAGGAAACCACAGAACAATTCGAAAGCGATGCAACCCTTGCGGAAACATTCTCACGGCTCGCGGCATCAAACAACAATATGTCAAAATCGGACAAAGACTCCGACGTATCATCATCTGTCGACGATGTCTTGTCGGCAGACAATGTACTTTTGGCCTGCGATTTCGCCACTAGATCCGCCTCATAGCGGCATTCAGGCGCATAATCGCTCAAGTATGTGTGCTCTATCGAATCAACAATCTTGATATAGCTTTCCCGCTCTGCTTCGATGAGATATGCGTTTTCAGGGATGTACCCACGAATGACCGCGCCCGCAGCTTCTATCTGCTTGCGCCATTCAGGAGTGATAACGCCATCATGTTGGATGATGTACAATCCGCGCTCGGCAATCTTAGCCGATTCCTGAGACGTTACCTTAGCCTGCGTTGACGACATCGTACCGTTCTTGTCAGGCAATATAGTTCCCGCCTTCAACAGAATCGCTTCTGCTCCATGCAGAAAACTTGAACCCATAATACCGACCATCGCCGCCAGTGCGCACATCAACTTTATCAACCTGTTCATCCGTTTCTTTCCTTTCGTTTCCCATTCTGCGGCGTGTTAGGAATAACGCGCCCTACCATTGCGACGGGTGCGGAGTTGCCGCGCCCAGCCATTCTGCCACGCGGCAATCGGAACGAAAAAAGAAAACCTCCCTTTCGTATCTCTGGTGAGGCCGTGAGATTGCCTTGATGGAAATACTAAGAGAGGAAGCGCTTATGCGCCTTCTCTGCAAGGTACCGTCCATCTTGAAATTTCTCACGTTTCACCAGACGACTGCTTTGCAGCGCAAACTTTCTTTCGGCGCATTGGATTTCTCCCCTTTGCGCCATAGCCCCGCTCTCGCAAGGCATGAACATTATACCAAATCGCCGTGCTCAGTTTCAAGCACCTACAAATTATTTCCGAACAATGTTGATTGCAAGAGTAAACGCAAGTTGCGGAAGTGTTTATCTGTTCAAAGGACG
>CAMZEN010000083.1 GCA_947305775.1 uncultured Verrucomicrobiota bacterium | reverse complement strand
GGGTAGCGCCAGCCGTTGCCGCGACAGAAAAGTGCCCGGCAGGGGCTTAAGCTCCCCGTCCGTAACCCAAGAATCGCAAAACGCCAGTATCGGCCGATCGCTCCCGTATTGCCGCTCCAGCCGCTTTACGCAGTCCAACAGCTTGGCGAGCTTCTGCTCGAGCCAGACATCGTCCTGATCGGCAAAGGCGATATACTGCGCCGACGACTCCGCGAGCAACGCCGAGAAATTGGCCGCCGCACCCGTGCCCTCGACGTCTTCGCGCGTGATGATATTGGTTTTGACGCCGGTTTGGCGCCGTATGGACTCGACCTGCGCCTCCAAAAACCGCGGATCGGGCCGATAGGTAGCCAAAAGTACGTCGATAGTCGGCATTTCAGTCATGATTCTCGGGTATAGCCGATGCGCACCGGGTCGACCCCGATGGCGGTTAGCAGCCGCCGGGCAACGCGCTTGAGCCAGGCGATTTTGCGGCATTCGAGTACGCACACTCCCCATACGAGAAAGCGCCAATGCGTTGGATCGGCATCCTCTTTACGGAAAAATCGGCGAACGGGGTGGACTTCGGCAGTGTCGGGCGGTGGCGGATTGCCGAGATTCTCCTCGACCATTGTAAGTACCGCCTCGCGCTCGCGATCGGGCGTGGCCAGGGCCAGATAACGGCGGCGCGACTCCGCCTGCATATCCGCGAGCGCCCCCGCGTTGTCGAGAAAATACTGGAGCCCCCGCTTAAGTTCGCCAAGCGGCACGACACACCCGTTGCCCGCGCCAATCACATACTTGGCCCCTACCCGGTCGGTAGCCAACAGCGCCTTGCCGTACATGGCCCCTTCCAAGAGCGCCAGTCCGCACGATTCGTCGATGGACGGCATGCACAGCACGTCGATCGAGTCGAAAAATCCGGCGCGATCGCCGTCGGCGACCTCGCCCAGCCAGACTACATCCGGGCGCGACCGCGTCTGACTGTGTAGCGCCGCCCCCAACTCGGTGCCCTCGTACCTCCCGGCAATGCGGAGCGAGGTTTTGACGGTGGCGGGCGGTAGCGAGCAATATGCCGCTATCAGCTGCTTAATGCCCTTATGGGGCGTAAGCGAGCCGAGAAAGCCAAACCGCACTGTGCCCGCCGGCAACGGGGCAAACTCCCTAAAACGATCGGCCACGGAATTGTCGAAATACCGGACGTGCGGATTGTAGGCCTTGAGGCAATCGCGGGCATAGGCCGAGACCGTGTAAAGATTGTAGAAGGTCCTTAAGGCCTGCGCCAATTCCGCGTCCGCCGAGAGCGGCCCCTCGAGACTGGCCGCCTCGCGAACAAACCAGACGACCGGCCGGCCAAGCGCGACAAAAGCCGTGGCGTAGCGATGGGTCCTGAAGGTATTGCATATCACCAGGTCGAACTTGCCGCCTTGGGCCCGGGCCATCCGGCGAACCGACCCGAAGCCCGAGCCTACGCGCACGACGGGGATTCCAAGTTTCGCGAATTCCGGCTCGAGGGGACCTCCGCCAATCGTCCACAACGTGACGCGGCAACCGGCCTCGCATAGGTAACCGGCCTGGCGCAACAGCGAGTTTGGCGCCCCGGTGCGCGAAAGTTCGTAGGAGACGAGGAGAATGGATTTGCCGGCGATCACCGCTGCCTCCCGAAGAGTATGCGCCGCAAAGTATAGATCGGGCCATGATCGCGCAGGCAGCGCCACCCGTTGGCCAGCTTCTCGGGCCAGGGATAATGGCGGACGGCTTCCAGTTCGGCGCGCTCCGCATCCGTAAGCTCCCCGGCCGCATCGGCGAGGAGTTCGGGACAGTCGTCGAGCATCCGGCGCACGTTGAGCTTGTACTGCACCCGGCGCTCGATTAGCGCCTTGCGCGTACTGCGGTCCCAAGTCCGGTCTGCCAGAAGCTTGCGGACGTCCAGATAGCAGGCGAGAAAACCCCGCAAATGGCGCAAGGTAGGCCGGGAGGTGATGGTGCTCCCCGCATGCACCTTGCGCACATAGAGCCGCCAGGGACGGTGACTGGCGCGTTCGGCCGCCAGCACCACGCGGGTCATGAAGATATTGTCCTCGTAGAAAATGCGTTCGGCGGGGAAGCGCAGGCGATGGGATTCGACGAATGCCCGGCTAAGCAACATCAGGCAGGGACTTACGGAGAATTCGCGCCGGCGCAGCATCTCGGCGAAGAGCTTGCGCCCCGTATACGCCTTGGCGTAGTCGTGCTTCCGGATATAGCTATTGGCGCACACTACCGCCTCGCTTACCGCGACGCCCGCATCCGGCCGCATTTCCGCATCGAAAAAGAGCACTTCGAGGCGGTCGCCGGCCATCGCCGCCACGAGCCGCGAGAGCGCGGCCGGATCGGCCAACGCGTCGTCGGCATCCATGAAGTAGATATAGTCGCCCTGCGCCGCTTTTAGTCCCCGGTTGCGCGCCGCGCCTTGGCCTTGATTCGCCTGCGTCAACACGCGAACGCGCTTGTCTCTGGCCGCATATTCCGCCAGGATCGCCGAGCTGCCGTCCGTCGAACCGTCGTCGACGCAGATGACCTCAAGCTCGCGCAGCGTCTGCTCCAGAACCGAGTCGAGCGCATCGCCCAGAAACGGCGCGGCATCGAATACCGGAATGATGACGGAGACGGTCACGACGCACGATGCTCCATAAGTTCAAGAATCCGTGCGGTTACTCGAGCGCAGTTCCCGCCGCCGCTGAATGCGAAAAAACCATCGATACGCCGCCGATATTCCGGCTTAATCTCGCAATCCGCTTCAATATAGCGCACGATTTGCGCTACCGTGGCGTCCAGTGTCGTCTCGACCGGTCCAAAGCCGTCGCGCCGGTAGTCGAAATAACCTTTCCCATAAGAGTGGGCCCCCGAGAAAAACTCGCCCTCGTCGAACTGACAATAGACGACCGGCTTGCGCAGATAGGCAAAATCGAATGCGGTCGACGAATAATCCGTGACCAGTAGCGAGCCCGTCGAAAATAAATCTCGATACGACGCTCCCTCGTCAACCACTTCGACAATATCATTGCCGGCAAAATAGCGCCTGGCGATCGTCATGTTCGGGTGCAGAACGAAAGAGATGCGATACCCCGTTCGTCTACATGCCGCGAGCAGCCTTTCGTCAGCCAGCAATGCCCGGTAAAATGACAAAAAACCGGATTGGGCAAACCCATTGCCGAGCAACCAGCGTCCAGAGGACGAATCCTGCCCGGCCATTAGCCCCAACCGCCATGTCGGCATGATCAGGATGCGTTTTGCGGGATTGGACGCAAACTCGTCGAAGCGCGGCAAACCCGTAAGCCAGACTTGCTGCGCCGTATAGCCGTAGTTGCCGTCGATTATCGAAGCGCGTTCGCGCGCGGACGAAGTTACGAAACCGTCGATGTGCCGCCGGCTGCGATTAAGCTCGGCGGACATATCGTCTTTGATTACGCCGTGCTGCAGAAACACAAAAGGCTTGTCGTCCAACAACCGCCGATACGGGCCGGCATAAGCACCAAAAGGATTGACGAACACCTCCTGCGCCTGGCTGGAAATCAGACAGTCGGCCAACAGCGTTGTAATCTTGCGCCGCCAAGAACACCAAGGCACTACCGGGCCGACAGCGGCCAACCGACGCGCCGTAGCGGACGACCGGTCTACGGTAAAGCGCACGTCAATCTCGGGATGATGCCGCCGCAAATAGCAAAAGAGCGCCTCGCCGTTGTCGCCGCCCGCTTCGCTGCGATCGGAGAGCAGCCACAACCGGCGCCGCTTGAACCGCCGCGCCAGCCCGACTGCGCAAATCGCAATGGCGGCCTTGAGCGCAGCGCCGACTCGGTCCAAGCGTGTCATTCAGGCATGTCCAGCAGCAACCGCGTAACGGCGGCACGCGAGAAGCGAGCCGCAAGGGTTTCGTAATTGCCGCGCAACTCCGCTTCGGTTATGTCGGCCAGCCCAAGTATCTTGCGCTCCAACTCTTCGTTCGTTTCGTAAAAACACCGGGGCAAATCGCGTAGCACCTCGTCGGCGCCTTCGTTGTGCCGGCAAAACGGCATGCGCCCGTTGAAGACCGCCTCGATATACCCCATCCCGAACGACTGGAACTGCGAAAAGTCCACCATGGCATCGTGCGCGCCGTATGTCTTGACGATATCTCTCGTCTCGCCACGATACGCCATCACTTCGTCCAGTTCTTCGTCCACCAGCGCATACTGCAACTTGAGCACATGCTCACCCTTCCCGAACACATCGATTTTTATGCGCGTCTGCCCCTTCGCCTTCAGATACCTGGCAAAATCCAAGGCGCGCTCGATGTCGCCCCACCGTTCTTCGCTAATACGCAGGAGCGTAGCCACCACAAAGCCCCGCTCACCTTCGGTTACGGCCTGAATCCGCTCCTCCTCGATCATCCGCGACGAGTCGAGCGCATTACCGGTAACTAGCGCCCGCCGGTGGTGACGGTAATCAAACGACGCTTCCAATAACTGGCGGTTCTTTTCCGTGACGAACAGCGCAGTATCGAGCGTCCTTGCCTTGAGCCGTTCGATAGTCCCCGGGAAGATACTGTCTACCAACCCGGCATGGCAGTGGAAATAGTAGAACTTCCGCTTGATCCAGGGCGACGTAGCGTCATCCAAGAAGAAGTGCATCGTCTCGCGGGTGGAGACGACCGCTTTGGCTCTGATCGTTCCCAATAGTTGCTTGAGCGCCCATCCGCAGTACGGCCGCAAATTGGGCATGTCTTTATCGTATTCGAGATACGAATAATTGCCGGCCTGGTTGTGGAGCCGGCACTTGATGCGATCGAGCTTGGTGAAATGCCTGTAATCGATCATGGGGCGGTTGACCGTACCGGGTGGATACGACCCGACGCCACCGTTTTTGAGCGGGCACAGCAGAACGCGTTTGCCTGCCTCCAAAAGACCCTCGGCCAGGGCCTTGGTCGCATAGACCGTGCCGCCCACACCCGAAAAATCGTATCCCAAGAATGCATAGGTCTCGTTCTGGAGGTTCCAAAAATATTCGTACAGGCGTTCTATGTAATCGCCCGCCTCCACTTTGCCGTAGACGGCGTCATCGGGGACTTCCATGCGACTGGCGAAGAACGGGTTCAGCGCGGGGTAGTCGCCCGCCGCAAGCCGCCGGACGAGCTCCTGCCGATCCTGTACGGCAACCTCCTCGAACTCCTCGCGGGCGCAGTAGAACTTGCGCTCCCGCATATATACTTCCAGATCCTGGGCAAAAAGCAGAACCGGCTTGCGCAGGAACGTAAAGTCGAAGCCCAGCGAAGAATAGTCCGTTATCAGAATATCCGAGGCGACTATTTCGTCCATAACGTCGATCTTCGAGGCGTAGACTATTTTCATGCGATCGGTACAGGCGGCCTCGACATCGGGCAGGTACTGCGCACATTTGGTGCTGCACAGTTGGTGGAGGCAGATGGTCAGCGTGCCGTCGACGCGCTCCAGATAGTCTCTCAACTCCTGCGACTCCAAAGTCTTCTTGATTTTGGAGAAGAACTTATACGTAAAAATGTTCTTGCCCATGTATTCGCGCCAAGTCAGGAACCATAGCACTCGCGTGCCTTCATGGGTGCCGGCGGCCTTTACGCGGCGCACCAGTTCTTGATAGCGCGGATGGTAAATGCCGTAGCACAACTGATATGGGCGAAACTTGTTGACTTCTACGAGGTCTTTGCCGATGTGGGGATTGTAGTGCAGGAACCGGAGCATCGTTCCTCCTGCATAGGTCGGCCCGTAACCGAGCGCCTTGATACCCAACGTGCCGTGTTGCAAATACACCAGCGAACACCGCTGTTGCGGATGGAAGCTCTTGGTCATGCCCCACAGCTTTACGCACTCCGGCAGTACGTCACGGAACGAAAGCGACACAAAGGAAAACTCCGCCTTGAGATACAGCCAGGCATGGGCCGGCGAATGCCGCCAGACAATGTACCGCCGCACCTGCGCATCCAACCCTGCCACCGCTTTTAGATTGGCCGCCGTCTTCTCGAGAATCAGATAGGGGGCCACCTCGTTGGCGTGCCTGCCCGCGATATGCCGCCACATATAGAACGAGTTGTTGCTGGCGGTCGCACCCAAATTCTCGCCAAACAGCCAAATCGGCCGGGGATTTTTCCTATTGTCGAAGACGATCTTCAGCAGTTTCAGCATGGTGTCGACTCCTCTTTGGCTTCCGGCGCTTCAGCGGTCAAAGCCCCGGTCTGGACCTTCAGATTTTCCGGCGTGCGCTGTTGCTCCCGGAGCTTCGCTTCCATAGCGCCGTTTTTGGCGGTGAGCGCCGCAATGCGGTTTTGGGCGTCCGTCACGCTCTTCTGCAGCGCGGCAATACGCTCGCCCCGGGAGCACAACTCCTTCCATGACGCATACCGCTCCTTTAACAGCAACATCCACAACGACAGCGGTGTCGCATCGGCCAGAATCGCCTGGAGATAATTATAGTGTTTTTTGTTGACAAAGATAGCTTCGCCAGCGGCCTGGAGCCCCAAATCCGCCAATAGGTGCGCATGAAGCTCCGAATACAGCGCCATGAATACCGTAGGCTCAAACTCGCCCAAAAGATGATAGCAGCAGTGCGCAAGCGCCAGATTGGCGTATGCCTGCGCGGCTTTCTCGAACTGCCCCAACCGCACAATCTCCTGCCGCAAGGACAACAGCACCTCGGCAAACAGAAAACCGCCCCGCTTGGGCTCCGCCTGCGTGATGCCTCCACGACGACCTCGCCGGTAGACATAGCCGCACGTATTGGATACGGCCAGCTGGTTGGCGGCGGCAAGTGCCGAGCAGACGAACCGCACATCATTGTGCCGTGCCGCCGACTGAAAGCATAGCCCGAGTCCTTGGACAAACGCACGGCGAAACAACTTGTTCCACGGCGCCACCCCGGCATCCAGGAACAGCCATGGCGGATAAACGCCGTCTTGGGCGTTGTGCGCATCCAAGAATCTTTTTGCCAGCCGATCGGTAGTTATCTTGCCGTTCTCCAATGTGCGATGCCCGGCCACCACCACATCTGCCGTATCCGCGCCATCCGCCGTGGTCATTCGCGCCAACATCTCCGCGCCCACAAAGTCGTCGGCGTCGACAAACCCGAGATATTCGCCGGTGGCC
>CAMZEN010000082.1 GCA_947305775.1 uncultured Verrucomicrobiota bacterium | reverse complement strand
GAGCAGCTCGATTGTAACAGCCCCGGTAGCCGCGTTCGCCGCCGCAACCGCCTCAGCAAGCGTGGCGTAGTAGGTGGCGCCAATCTTGGCGACGGCGGCGGAAGGTGCGGAGGTTTCAGGTGCGGGTTCGCCCTGCGTCCAGTTCACAATCGTCGTGGTGGTGTTACCGGCAAACACATAGCCTTCATCGGCCGTGTAGGTAATCACCATCTCGGCACCAGGAGTTACTGTAACCGTGCCGGCAGTGACCGTTACGGAGTCGCCTCCAACCGTTACGCTCGTAATAGTGGCGTTTGCGATTATCGGGAGCGTTACCTCTACAACGTCAACAAATGTGTAGGCTTCATCCGTTGTGTTGAGGGTGTAGCCTTCACCGGCCGTCATATTGGCTGCGGTAAAGCCGCCGCGCGCAATCGTGATGGTCTTGGCAACCGCAAAGGTCTCGGTCACGTCCTTGAGCATCGCGACAGATTCGGTCGTCGCCGCCGTTACAGCCGCTGCGAGGGTCTTGTAGTAGCCGTTGATGATGTTGCCCGTGGAGAGCGTGGCTGCGTAGCCATTATCAATGGGCTCAACCGCCTTCGTCGCACCAGTCACGGTTACGAGGCTATATTTGTCGGCCGCATCTTCATCAACCCAGACAAGATGCTCTTTGTCCTTGGTCACGCCAGAGATGTCGATCGTGCCGGTGGCCTCAACCGTGGTCGCATAGGCCGATCTCACGAGCACCGCTGCCTTCTTGGCGGTCGTGAACGTTGCACCATTGATGGTAATCGAGGTGTCGCTGGGTGTGCGACCATCAACTACGAACGAGTCGTCAACCTTGATGCCGCGTATAGCCGAGGTGACCAATGGATCCGAGGTGCCCACCACAAGATCCTTGATGGAAACCGTGGAAGCCGAAGTGTGGATCCAGATAGAATATACGTTATTCGTATCGGTAATCGCAACCGTGTCGAGCGAAGCATCCTTGAAGAACGACAACGCCGTGGAGGAGGTTACGTTATTGAGTTCAACCTCGCAGTTGAAGGCGATGTTGTGGTTGGGATTCTCAAGATCCACATAAGCGGTCTTAGAGTAGTCCGCGCTGTTCTCCGCCGCGAGCGTCATGTTGGTCAGTACGAGCGTGGCGTTGTTGGCGGTGTTGACCTGCGCCCAAGTTTCGCTCTTTTCGAAGGTGAGCGTATTGCCGTTGCCGTCGATCGTAATCTTGGTGACACCTTCGCCGCCGAGGACGTTGTCAGTCTCCGACTTCGAGATGGCAAGCGTGGCATTGCCGACGAGGGTGATCTCCGGCTGAGCAACGCTGGCCGCCTTCACCGCATCAAGCGCCGCATCAAGCGAATTGTAATAATTCATACCGATGACCGCGACCGGCGCATCGGTGTAGGTCACAACCGGCGCCGCTTTCGCGGTATTCGTGTTCCGGCCGGGGTCGAGCTGGTGGACGCGTGTATCGCCCCAGTAGGCCGCGCTGTCCTTTACGGTAATACGGCTCACGGTAACCGCCGCGCTGCCCTCCTGCGCGCCGCCGACGAGACCGACCGCCGCGTAGGCGCCCTCGGCCGTATCGGTGTACTTGACCGTAACGCCATCAAGTTCGCAGCCCAAAACCGTGCCCTTCAGGCAGCCGATGATGCCGCCCGCGCCGATACGGTTGTCCTGGCTGACGTCGTACGCATTGGCGCCGGCCTCGACCGTGACATTCTTGACCACGCAGCCGCTGATGCTATCGGCAGCCGTGAAACCGACAATACCGCCGGCCGCATACTGCGAGTAGATCTTCGAATCCGCCGCATCGGTGCCGTCGACCTGGCAGTTCATGACCGTGATGCTGCCGCTCTGGTTCTTGCCGATGATGCCGCCGACATCCCATCCGCCCCCCTGGTTGGAGCCGGAAGCGAGCTGGATCGTTCCGCCGACCACGCAGCCGGAAATCGTAGTATCGCCGGTGTTCGCACCGGCGATACCGCCAATGTGACCCATATCCTTGATCGTCACGTTCGTGACCGTGCAGCTGTCGATCGAGCCGCCGTTGATCAAACCGACGATCGCCCCATAGCGTCCGCCGTAGGAAGCGGTCGGCTGCTCGCTCGGGTTGTCGCCGTTCGTGATGGTCACATTCTCCATGAGGACATTGAGGATCGTGCCGCCTTTCACATCGCCGAAGAGACCGGCGTGGGTTGTACCGCTAGTAGCCGCAGAGTTGTAGCTGATCGAGAGGTTGCGGATCGTGTGGTTGTCGCCATCGAACGTACCGCAGAACGGATCGGCCGCAGTGCCGACCGGCGTCCAGGCGACGCCATTGAGATCGACATCCGCAAGGAGCGTCACCGTCGTGCCCTGTCCCTTGCCCGCGTTGAGCGCGGTCGCGAGATCCGCATAGTACGTCGAGCCGATCTGCGCGACCGCGGCGGCAGAATCGTACTGCGCCGTGTAGGTGGCTGCGCCAGTCACGGAGTCGACTGCAGGCTCCCAACCAGCGAAGGTGTAGATCGTGTTGTTCTCGACATACTTCGCAGGATCAGCAGGAGCAGTCGGTGTCGCACCGTATTCGACAGAACTTTCCGTCGAACCGTCATGCCAGGTGAAGGTCACCGTGTAGCTGCGCTTGGTCTCGGTGTAGGTCGCTGTATAGATGGCATCGCCGGTCACCGACGCAATCGCGGGTGTCCAGCCAGCGAACGTGTAGGTGTACTCGTCTGTCGACTCCTTGGTAGGCGTCTCACCAGCATAAGCCGGGGTCACACCGTACTCAACATCGCCGGACTGAACCGTCACACCCTCATTCACGAAGGCAACCGTGTAGCTACGCTTGACGGGCGTGTAGGTCGCCGTATAGGTCGCAGGACCCGTCACCGACGCAATCTCAGGCTCCCAACCAGCAAACGTGTAGGAGTACTCGGCAGTAGAAGCCTTAGTCGGCGCAACGCCAGCGTAGGCCGGAGTTTCACCATATGCAACATTGCCAGACTGAACCGTCACACCCTCGTTAATGAAGGTCACGGCATAGTTGTTCACCGTCGCAGAGAACTGTGCCTCGTAGGTGGCATCGCCTGTGACCGTCGCGATTGCAGGCGTCCAACCCGTGAACGTGTAGGTGTACTGCGCCGTCGCGTCCTTGGTGGGAGCCGCATGCGTCGGTGTCGCACCATAGGCAAGCGTCTCGCTTGTGGACACGCCATCCACAACCCACGTCACCGTGTAGTTGTTCACCGTCTCGGAGAACTGCGCCGTGTAGGTGGCATCGCCCGTCACCGTCGTTACAACCGTAGGCGTCCAACCAGCGAAGGTGTAGGTATACTGCGCGTCAGCAACCCTTGTCGGATCCTCCGGAACCGTTACTGTATCGCCCAGCTTGTAGTTGGAAGCTGTCTGGATAACCGTCTCACCATCCTCGTCAAAGAAGGTAACTGTCCTGTAGGACTCAAGCGAGTATACCGTGTTCGCGTTACTGATTTCGCTCTTCACATAGGAGCCAGAAACACCCGTGGTGAAGGTCGCGCCAGTTACGGTTGTAGTCGCCGTCGGAACCGTCAGCGTTGCACCATCGGCTAGCGTAACCGTTCCCGCGAACGTTGTCGGCTTGGCACCTGTTATCGTTGTGGAAGCAGCAACAGTGACATCACCGAACGTCAGCTGCGCATCACCATACGTTGTATCACGCGAGAAGTCACCATTCAGCGTAGTTGTGCCAGTAATGGTGATAGCAGACTGCGTTTCGACCTTCGCGCCGCTTGCCGCGAACACGGCATTGCCGGTTACGGTAATTGGAATCTGGGTCTTGAAGTAGCCACCAACGGACAGATCCCCGGCTATCGTCCAGCCATTGACACCCAAAAACGCAGAGTCGTTGCTGCCGACGATTGCGACCGGCCCAGGAATTGTAATTACGCTGCCAGAATCGTTCTCGATGCACGTCTGGTTAAGCGTGAGCGTGCCATTGCCGCTGATTGCGCCATATACGCACAGCTTGGCCCAATCGTTGCCGCCGCGCTGGAAAGTCACATCGCCGTCGAGCGTCATCGAAGCACACTTCTCATTACCGGCATTTCCGGGGATGCCCACCGTCCAACCATCCACATTCGCAGGGAACGTAACTGCTGTGTACTGCGTCGGCTTATAGCCAGTAGACCAGTTCGCAGCCGTCGACCAACTGTTATTGTCACCATCCCCAGTCCAAGTTGATGTGCGGTTATCAACAAGTGTGTAAGTTCCGTTGTTGTTGCCTAATTCGTAGCCGTTTGCGACGGTTCCGGCGATAGCAACACCGCCTGTCGTGAAGCTGCCAGCGACAAGGGTCTGTCCAAGAGAAAGCGTAATACCCGATTCAGTATTAGCGAATAGCGTCAGCGTTCCTTCACTTGTACCAAAAGCCGATATCGCGCTACTAAGCGTAGGATAATAGCTCGTCGTATCATTGATCGTCACGGATGCCGCTGGCTTGATGAACTTTACCGTTCCGTCAGTTGCAGTATATGTAGCATCCAATTGCGTGTCTGTGCCGAGCGTATAGTTCGCGCCCGGATCAATGACCAATGAACCGCTAGACACCGTGACGGTTGCACTTCCAAGGTTGAATCCAGTTGCCGTAGCAGTACCATCAACAACCACTTCATTAACCGTAAATGACCCTGTGCCGGTCACGCCAAAAGCAACATCTTCTCCAGAAAGCGTCAATGTATCAATTACTACATCGTGCGCTCCAATGTTGATGGTTGCAGACTTAGAAATTTCCACGTTACCAGTCTCAAGGCTATCCTCAAACAGTTCAACTTCAGTCCCCTCGTCTGCATTGTTGATTGCGGTGGTCAAATCGCCGTAGGCGACATATTTTCCGTCCTTATAGGAACGCGCCACATACTGTTTAATGAACAGTCCATCAGTTCGCTTGACAAGTTCATATGTTGTCTGCAAATTTTCGTCCTTGAATACAAAATTACCATGGGGCTTTGTCGCGGAAGTCCATCTAAATATCGGGGTTGACTGCGTAAGCGTAATTGAAGAGACATCAACATAAATGGTTGCGTTTTCATCCACGCTAAGGCCGTTTGTCGGACAATCCGCTCCTGCCGACGTAAGAGACTTGACTGTCGCGCCATCGTGCAAATACACATTGGGTGTTATTGTTCCTGCAAAAGGAAGTCCCAATTCGCCGGTGACATGTAGAATTCTTGTGCTATGAGCACCAGTAATGCAACCTCCCCTTCCGTTGGTGCCAAAAATCTTCTTTACCTGTGGTTCCGATCCATTACCAGCCATGAAGAATTCACAATATACCCAAGGGGAATATTGGCCACTGTAGCTCACACCCGGATTCGCATTGTAATAATCATTATCCAGCTGGATCGTGCAATTAAATTCATTCTGTTTTGTAGAGCCACTGTGATAATAGCACGCAAACACACCCTGCTTAATCTTTATTAAGCCGTCATCAGTTGTAACTGAATCAACCATGAACGACTTATTGCCACCAGTATTATTTACCGTAAGCGTATGGCCATTTAGAGTCAAGGTCGTAGCAGCATATTGAGAGCCAATCATGCCGAACGAACTAGTTCCACCGACAAGCGAGTCAGCCGTAAGTTCAAGATTAGTAATCTGTTGCTTTCCGTCACCAATGTCCGCACCATTATTGACTAGCGATCCACCATTCAGTATAAACTTGCTGGGCGTCGTAAGGAACTGCTGACATCCATCGATTTCGCAAGTGGCACCGGAATCAACACGAACGATGACCGAGCCAGAGCCGCTTTTGGAAAATGTTTTCGGAGCGACAAACCTAACATCATTGCCTATCACGAGCGTTGTGTTGCCAGTCCCCTCGAATGTGATGGACATGTTCGCCATATCCTCATCAATTGTCAGAGCAAGATCACCAGTATTATTGATAACCTTAAGCGCGCCACCCGGCACCTTGGGATCAATATCAAATGTAGCATCGCTCAGATTCATGCTTTCAGTCATATTGAGCGTCGCTGTACCAATAGATACAATCTTCGTGCCTGTGATTTCCTGAACAGGTCGCCACGTGCTACCATACTTTACGGTATCACCGAAAAGGCTTTCTGTGTCTTCTGCGACGCGAATATTAAGAACGTTAGTACCTGAGATTGCGTTGCCGCTTGCATTCAACAATGTGATCGAATAAGTCCTTCCGACCTCAAGGATACACCCTGTATCAGTGAATGAATATTTATATTTGTCCGCATAATCACTCGAACCGTCACGGATAAATCTTTCAGAAGTAGTGCCCTGCACCTTTGCTGCAGAAGTGTACTCCTTCCCTAATGCGGTTATTTTTATCCTTTCAGGAACAGTACCCGCCTGATCTGTTCTTTTACCTATTGATATTGTATCGACGTAGACCTTTGTCCCTTCAGGAAGGTCTGCCGACGAAGGTATTTTCAAGGTTGGCGAAGATACATCTTGAGAACAGTGGTTGAACGATTGCGCATTTACATTGTTGATTACAAAACTGCCATCATTATCGACAGTAGTTTGCAATGCTGTCGTCGCCCACGCATTGCTGGCGAGGCCGAGGGCTACGAACAAGGCCGCCAGCCGCAGACTACCCGCAGTCAGCCGTCCGATTATCTCTTTTACCTTTTTCATATATTATTCCCTTTGCTTTTAGAATTAGATTGAAATTTTGACTTTTTGGCTCTGCTCCCAAAGCGCTTCTGGGGCCACATCCTCATCGTTGGGCCACACTACCGTACCGCGCTCGCTCTTGGCAAGCGAGAAATAGCCGGTATCGCGCAATCGCCTGTAACATGGATATTGCAGATAAGGCGTCATGTCGAATACGCCGCGTTCACCAGTATCGAATGTGACTAACAGGCGGTAGTCCGCCTTCGGCACAACTTCGGTTATCTGTCTCAGCAACTCCATTATAACGACCTTACTTCTGTAGTGGGGCGATTTTGTACACCTCGCCACCCTTCACGGCAATCTCCCAGTTAGCCGCCAGTTCTTCTTGATGGATCTCGATCCACGTCTTGACCCATCCAGCCTGCTTATCAGGGAAGCCCGTCTTACCCTTCGCCAACACCTTACCAGTCTTGATGTCAATGGACGCGGTATGGCCCTGGTACCAAACATGCACATGCGGCTTGGAATGCTTGCAACCAGCCTCGCATATCATGCTGACGATAATGCCGAAAAACATCGAGATAGTAGCCATTATAGAACTTCTCCTATTCTCTTTGCCCGGGAGTGTGCAACGCCCCGCGACACCGCAGGGGTGAATCCCGCGGCGAAGCCAAACGGCGC
>CAMZEN010000081.1 GCA_947305775.1 uncultured Verrucomicrobiota bacterium | reverse complement strand
GAATTTCGAACGAACAACCAATAGCAATGAAAGGAAAATGTATATGAAGAAAATGATGTGCGCGGCAGGCATTTTTGCTCTGTCGTCAATATGCGCAGCCTTTGGCAATCCCATTGCATCCATTACATTCAACGGCTATATCGCCGCGAAGGAGGAGGAGACCACGTTCGTCTTTGCCCAGACGACGATCGCGGCGCTTTCGGAATGCGAGTTCTCCGGGATAATGGGCGGGGCCTGGGTCAATTCGGGGCGCGGTCAGGAGGCGAAAGGCTATCACAAGGAATACAAGCCCGGCGAGAGCCTGCGAGTACAGTTTCAGTGCATTGACAAGGGCGACGGGAAGGAATACGTGAAATGCGTTCGTGTCGTGTTTCGCGACGAACCCGGCGGAGTCAGCGGAGTATGCGACTATTCCGGATTCGTGACGCGCGGTTACTCCAAGAACGACATAGGCTACGATTTCCGCGACGACGCCAACTGGAAGGCGGTCGATTCCGCAGACGGCGCGGGCTACGGGCTCGCGTCCGTCACGGCGACATTCCCGGCAAAGCCGTTTAAGATGGAGCCGCAGATCGACCGCAAGCTGCCGGCAGGCTTCAGTACGGACTATTACGTGTCGCTGAGCAAGGCGCGAACGGGCGGGAAGGACCTCTTCCTCCTTTTTACCGGCAGCGACTGGTGCGCATGGTGCAAGCGCCTTGATAAGGAAGTCTTGTCAAAGCCTGCTTTCCTGGACTTTGCGACGAACGAATTCGAATGTGTCGTGCTGGATTTTCCCAGAAACGAAAAGCTTGTGACCGCAAGGGAGCGGAGGATAAACGCTGAAGTGCAGAAGAAGTTCGACGTGCAGGGCTTCCCGTTCATACTCGTCGTCTCCGCTCCAGACGAAAAGGTAAAATTCGGCGCCGGCTACGCCGCAGGCGGCGCGCGCAAATGGGTGAGGGATTTCAAGAAGAACCTTCGTCTTCAGCCGCTGAGGGAAAAGTATTTCAGATCCATTTCCGAAGAGTCGCTCAAGATACAGAAGAGCCACGGCGATGCGCTGGAAAAGATAGGCAGACCATCGGACGGAGACGCGGCGCGCGCAATGAAGGAAGAGTGCGCAAAGTGGGCGGCGGACGTTCGTCGGGTAAAGGAGCGCCTAGAGGCGTTGGATCTGCCCGAAGAACTGAACGGGGAGCGACGCGAAATCGTCGATGGGTTTACGAAGCGCATCGCCGCGCTTGACGAACTTGCCGACATGGATATCGACGAGCTTGTGGAGATGGCCGGGGACGAAAAGGATGACGAGGACGGCAGCGCGCCGGACGATGGCGGTCTCGCAGAACTGAATATTCCATTGCAGGGTGCGCGGTCTGCGTTCGACGAGACGGAGAAGGTGCATCTTCCTTTCGGCGAAAGGCTTTACATCCAGCCGGAACTTGCGATGCTCGGCGGCGCGGCGGACGGACTGGATGTTGCAGGCGCCATACGCGAATGGGTCCTCAACAATGCGCCTGGCGGCGTCAACTGGGAAAGCACCACTGCCGAGTACGGCATGGCGGCGACAAAGGCGTGGGAGGCCGGGGCGCGGACGCCGTTTGTCGCAATGATACATCTTTCGAGCGGACGCGAAAAGATGGCGCATGGCGCGAACATGTCCGCCCGCCGCGCCGTCTGGGAGAAGTGGAAGGATGACGGACGCTGGCCGCTCGCATCGAAAATCTGCTACGTCTCGACATGGATGGGGCGCGACACGGCGGCGTCGAACGAACTGGACCGCATTCTCATCGACCTGAAGAAGGACTTTGTGACGTCTGAAGAATGGAATCGTGACGAGCTCGGTCGGGCGTGGTTCGTCCTGACGCATCACCGCGGCAACAACAAACATGTCTTCGATGAACTCAAGGCCGCAGGCAAGTCGTGCGATCCATGGCTGGAGGCGATTGCTCTGGCGCGTTGGCACATCGATGAGGCATGGGAGGCGCGAGGCGACGGCTTCGCGAGCACAGTGACGGAGAGCGGATGGGAAGGTTACAAAGAACACCGTGAAAAGGCGTTGGAATGGGCGGAGAAGGCGTATGCGCTGCGGCCAGATCTCACTGCATCCTGCCTTGTCGGACTCACGGCTAACTATGGCGACGCTAGCGAGGCACTCAAATGGTATCGCCGCGCCGCTGCCGTGTTCAAGGACGACAAGGCCGCCGCAAAGCAGTTTGCATGGGGTCTCAAGCCGCGCTGGTGCGGCAGCGTCGCGAAACTGATGGAGTTCTATGAAAAGTTCTTTTCCGACGATTTTGCCGATACGATCATGCCAGCATGGGCTCTCGACCAGATCGGCTGGGATGTGTTCAAGGACGAAAACGGAACGCGGGAGGAGCGAATTTTCGAGGAATGGGCCGAGAAAAATGCGGCAACGATCAGGCGCTTCGGCGAAATGTATCTGACGAATGGTGTTCTGGAGAGAGCGTCCGTTTCCCTCGGGACCAGAAACCGCGTTGCGTCAATCTTCCGGTCGGCGGCATGGAGCTGCGGCGATCTGGAGCTTTACGGCAAGTGGAGAAGGAAATACGGAGAGAAATACGACGGTCTCAAGTACACCGACGCGGTGGCGAATTCTGATCTGTTCTGGGATGCCGGCGTAGCGGCGCTCGCTAACTGGGCAGCCAGGCAGCAATGGGCCGACGGCGCGGAACTCGCGCGCGCCTTGCGCGATGCATTCGGAACGTGGTCGCCGTGGCGCAAGTCCGAGCTGGCGGACGCCGCCGCGCTGAAATATTTCGATGGGTTCGAGAAGCTCGTCATGCCGCGTATGGCGAGCGGTGAAATAACCGAAGACAATACGGAGGGGCTTGCGTGGGGATATTTGAAGATGCTGGCCGGCAAGTGCGTTGGCTTGAAAGTCCGCCAGCCGGAGGGATGCGAACTCGCGGAATTGCTCCCGAAAAACATCTGGATCGACTTGAAGACCGTTCCGGCTATGATGGAAGTTGAGTTCGACCTTTCAATCGACGGACCGGACACGAAGGGAGAGGCGATGCTGCACTTCGACTATGGACGTAGAAGCTCCAAAGGCTTCCACCAGCGCTTCAGCGTGCTGACCGTCGCAAACAAGACCGATGAAAAGGACAATCGTTTTGCGATACTTCCTTGGCCGAAGGGCGAAACGAAAAAGTCGATTCGCCTCGTTTTCCGAGGGCGCGACGTGGAGGTGTACGATAACGGCTCCCTCGCATACACCCGTCAACTCGGTGAAGGCGCATTGCACGTTACCAGCCTCTCCTTCACGAGGTCTGGGCACAAGACCGTCAAGGTCGATAGGCTTTTTGTGAAGGCGTCCACAGATTAATGACAGCTGATGCTTACGGCCATTCTTGGCTATTGGCAGACGCGACGATGAAAACCATAATGCGTAGATTGACGACAGACGATTATGCGGTTGACGCGGTGACGGCGGCTAAGGCGCTTCTGGGCGCGTTGCTCTGCCGAAGGCTCGACGACGGGACGCTGTTGCGGCGGCGGATAACCGAGACGGAGGCGTACTGCGGTGAGGAGGACACGGCCTGCCATGCGCACAAGGGGCGCACGGCGCGGACGGACGTGATGTACTCGCCGGGCGGCTGCGCCTACATCTACCTCTGCTACGGGATGCACGAAATGCTGAACGTCGTGACGGGGCCGGAAGGGCGTCCAGAGGCGGTGCTCATCCGCGGCGTGGAAGGCGCGGAAGGCCCAGGGCGATTGACGAAGCTTCTTAAGATCGATCGTTCGCTCAACCGCGAAGACCTCGTTCGCTCCAATCGCCTCTGGCTTGAAAGCGACGGCGCGCGCGTCAAGTTCGCCGCCGCCCCGCGCATCGGCATCGCCTACGCCTCAAAGCGCGACCAAAACCGTAAGTGGCGTTGGACACTTTGCAAATAGGGATGCATATGGAATACAGTTGGAAATACAAGACGCCCGAAGGATTCGACGATCTCGTGATGTGCGGGGACGACGAAGCGCTGACTGGGCTTTGGTTTGAGGGTTCGCGCGATGATTGGCGCAACACGCGTGGGTGCGAAAGGCGCGAGACGCCGGTGTTCCGAGATACGCGTCGTTGGCTTGACGAGTACTTCGCGGGACATGATCCCGGCTTTACGCCCAACTATCGCATTGAAGGATTGACGCCGTTTCGTCAGGCTGTCATCGGCGAAATGCTGCGAATCCCGTACGGTGCCACGGTCTCATACGGCGATATCGCGAAGGCGATTGAGAAAAAGCGCGGGGGCAGGGCTTCGGCACAGGCTGTCGGCGGCGCGGTTGGGTGGAATCCGATATGCATCATCATTCCGTGCCACCGCGTCATCGGCGCGGACGGCAGCCTAGCCGGCTACGGCGGCGGATTGGAGAATAAAGTGTCGCTCATCGCGCACGAAGGCATCGATGTAGTTGGCGGACTTTGTGTTGCAGGTGGAGGAAGGTTTTAGAGAGGATTGACAGGATTAAGAAAGGAATGAACTCATGAATACACGGATAAAGTTTGCGCGGGCCGTAGATAAATGTTGCCAACCTCCTTCGTCGAGGCTTCCGCTTTCGCTGAAGCTACAGCGGACAAGTCGGAGGTCAAGATGTGGAACCGCCGCCGCGCTCTGCGCTAAGGCGGTCAAGAATGTTGCCATTACCAATACCAATTTCCAATGAAAGGAGCGAGAGTATGAAGATGCCAGATCCAAATACAATCCATCCGATTGCCGGATATGATGGCGAGGTTTATGTGAAACCGACAATAAGGAACCCAAACATAATTGTCGGCGATTTTACCTATATCGCCGATTCCGAATTTGAGAGCCATGTAACGCATCTGTATGACTGGAATGGCGACAAGTTGATTATCGGGAAGTTCTGTCAGATAGCCGCTGGCGTGGAATTTGTGATGAATGGCGTGAATCATCAGATGAATGCCATAACCACTTTCCCGTTCTATACGCTTGAAGGTTGGGACATGGCGCAGCCGGCAAAGTCGGAACTTCCGTTAAAGGGCGACACGGTCATCGGCAATGATGTGTGGATTGGGCAGAATGCGACGATTCTCCCCGGCGTACACATTGGTGATGGCGCGATAATAGGGGCGAACGCCACGGTCGCAAGTGATGTCGCACCTTATACAATTGTCGCGGGCAATCCTGCCCGAATTATCCGCAAACGATTCGATGACGAGCTGATAGGTTTGCTGGAGCGCTTCAGATGGTGGGACAAAACGATTGTGGAAATCAATGCGCTCATACCTCTATTGACAAGTGGAGATTTGGCTATGGTGCGCAAGGAACTAAAACGCCATCTGGCTTGCTGAAGGAGACCACGCAATGACAACGCGGATGAGGTTTGCGCGGGTCGTCGCGGGAAGGTTTTTAGACAGGATTAACAAGATTGACAGGATTAAGAAAGGAGCTGGAGCATGAAGAAGAAAATCGATTTGCCGAAGATGCCGTGGACGGTGCGCGTGCCCGTGGTGGCGCTCTATGCGCTTGCCGTGTTTTGCGTTGGTTATGCCGTTTTCCTGACCAGCTCTGTGACGGCGATAGCGGAAGTCTTTTTGCTGTGCTTCGCATTGATTTTCTTAAGTCTTGGCCTTGGTTTGCAGCGCGGCAGGACGTGGGTTGCGGGACTGCTTGCTGCGGGCGGAGTGCTAGGCATTGGCTGTGCGGTCGGTTGCTCCATCTGCAAAGTTTGGCGCGCAGGCCTTGTCTTCCTGCTTATCTCTCTTCCTGCGATGCTTCCGTGTCTGCCTTCCGCAAGGCAGTGGCTCAAAGCGACATCGGCGGCAAATCCGGCAAAGACCGGCTGCGTTGCCTCAGTCGCAAAGATCGTCTTGTGGGTGGCGTTTGTCCCTGCCGCTTTCATCGTGTTCGCGTTGCTGATGTCAGTAGTGCCGGGAACCTTTGCATTCCTTCACCTTGCGAGATATGAAAGTAAGGAGGCTCTCGTTGCGGCCGAGTCGAACTTGGTGTTTAGGACATTCGACTTTGCGCAGGACGGAACAAACTACACGGCGATAGTTCTAAAGCCAATCGGCACATTTGCATCCGGCCCTGCGGTGTTTGTCGCGGACGCGACTGGGCGCATCATCGACCGCTGCCGCGACTACGGCGATAATATGCGATTCCGCGAACGCTGGGAATTCTCATGGAAAAACTTTCGCAAGGAGGATGTAAAAAGGGAGGAATCGAAATGAATGCGCGGATGATGTTTGCGCGGGCCGTCGCGGGAGCGGCGATGGTGGGAGCGGCGATGCTTTCGGATATGGCATACGCAAGTGAACAGTCGAATGATGGGGGCTTGGCTTGGACGCCCTTATCGATCTCACTCTTCGGTTGTGAAAAAGATGCGATTGGCTTGCCGTGGAACTGCGATACCACGGCAGGGCTGGATGTCAGCTTGCTCTTTGTGGAAAGAAAGAGTGTATATGGCCTTCAAGCAAATTATTGGGCTGTCACGGACGAAATGTATGGTGGACAAGTCAGTGCGCTTGTGAATGGCGCAGAGAAAATGCGAGGCGTTCAGGTCGGGCTGCTAAACTATGTCGCGGAAGGCTCTGGGTTGCAAGTTGGCGCAATCAACCAGTACAATGGTACCTTTGGAACAATTGTGCAGGTCGGAATATACAACGGGCCGTTCTTGCGAAATAGCTATGGGACCGGGGTGCAGATTGGTATGTTCAACGACGCGTCCTTCGGGCCTCGCCTTCAAATTGGTCTGATCAATTCTGCGGACCACGCCGATTGCTTTCAGATAGGATTGCTGAATTGTCGCGGCGAAATCGCAACGCCGATTTTGGGTTGGTCGTTCAAGTAGCGGCAACAATGCAATCGAAAGGAACTAATTTATGAATACGCTGATGATGTTTGCGCGGGCCGTCGCGGACAAGTCGAAAGGAGCGGGAGCATGAAGTGTCCGACTTGCGGGAAAGAGCTGTATGATAACGGCGAAGACCACTTCAACTGTCCCTTCTGCGGGGCGGAAGTAGTGGGCGAAAGATTCGCCGCAGAGGGAACGGCGGAAGAAAAGTTCCGCAGACTGGAGCGTGAATTGGCGCGGAAGAAAGTGGAGACAGGGGTAGATGGTCAGAATAGTGCTTTTGCACGTTTTGGGTTCGCCAGGGGCGGATATCAGTTGTCCCTGTTTTGCACGCAAGCAGTCCGCAATGCGCTGGAGCGCGGCGACATGAAATTGGCAGGAAAGCATTTTGCAAAAGCATTCAAGGTTGGCTGTCTTTTGTATTTGGCATTTATTATCGTTGTCGTCGTTGTCGTCGTTGCCGTGTTTGTAAGCCGTGCTTGCAATGGGAATTTATAGGCAAGGGGCAAACTCATGAATACGCGGGTGGTGTTTGCGCGAGGCGTCGCGGACAAGACGAAAGGAGCGGGAGCATGAAAGTTAAAACTTCGAGAATGCGCGAGCAAGATGCA
>CAMZEN010000080.1 GCA_947305775.1 uncultured Verrucomicrobiota bacterium | reverse complement strand
TATCGGATAAACTTGCGTTTTCTTCCAGAACTTGCATTCAGTTCTGAACACAACGCCAGTTTTTCGCCGACCGTCGGCTCTTTTGTCTATCAGGCGCGTTTTCGGGCGAGATGAGGCGCAACCCACCCATTTCCCGAAGCCGAAGGCAAGGTTCTTGCGTGAGTCTATATATCAAATAATCTTCAGTTTACTTCGAGGACTTGCATTTACAGCTAGACGCACCGAGGAAAGATAAATGAACAAGGGCCGACCGTAAAGCCGACCCTTGACCATGCTACGAATCTGAAATCGCTTACTTGAAGTAACGATTCAAGAGACCTTCGAAGCCAGCTCCGTGGCGAGCCTCATCCTTGGCCATCTCATGCACAGTGTCATGGATTGCATCATAGCCAAGCTCCTTGGCGCGCTTGGCGATGGCGAGCTTCGCAGCGCAGGCGCCCTGCTCGGCGTCGGCACGCATCGCAACGTTCTTCTTCGTGGAGTCGGTGAGAACCTCGCCGAGAAGCTCCGCAAACTTTGCGGCGTGCTCGGCCTCTTCGAACGCATAGCGCTTGAACGCCTCTGCGATCTCGGGATAGCCCTCGCGCTCGGCCTGGCGGGACATCGCAAGATACATGCCGACCTCGGTGCATTCGCCAGTGAAGTGATCCTTGAGGCCCTGGGTAACCTCGGCGTCATCGACATTGCCGGCGCCGACCGTATGCTCGCATGCCCAGACCTTCTTACCAGTCTGAACAGCCTCTTCCTTGAACTTGGACCCCGGAACGCCGCACTGCGGGCACTTCTCTGGAGCCGCGTCACCTTCATAGACATACCCGCAAACCGGGCATACCCATCTTTTCATTGTCTTTTTCCTTTCTTTGGTTGTGTGGTCATCTCTGGTTGTGAGAAATCATTTCACCGGAACAAGCTTCTCCTGTCCGTTCATGTATGGACGGAGCACTTCCGGAACAGTCACAGATCCATCCGCATTCTGATGCTGTTCAAGGAGCGCGACCATGAGACGAGGAAGGGCAACGCCCGAGCCATTCAAGGTGTGGACGAATTTAGTCTTTCCGTCCGCATCCTTGAACCTGCAGTTGAGGCGGCGGGCCTGATAGTCCGTAAAGCAGCTGCACGAGCTAACCTCCAGCCATTGCTGTTCGCCCGGTGCCCAGAGTTCAAGGTCATAGCACTTGGCGGCCGAGAAGCCCATGTCGCCGCTACACAGCTGCAGCACTCGGAAGTGAAGCCCTAGTCCAGTGAGGATCGCCTCCGCCTCCTTAACAAGCACCTCAAGCTGCTGGAACGACGTATCGGGATGGACGAAGTTGACCATCTCGACCTTGTCGAACTGGTGAACGCGAAGCATGCCACGCGTCATCTTGCCGGCACTTCCAGCCTCGCGACGGAAGCAAGGCGTATATGCGGTGAGCTTCACCGGAAGGTCCTTAGCCTGAAGAATGTCGTCGCGATAATAGTTGGTGACAGGCACCTCGGCAGTCGGGATCAGCCAGAAGTCGTCAATCTGACAATGGTAAAGATCTTCCGCAAACTTTGGAAGCTGCCCTGTTCCCGTCATTGAATCGCTATTCACGACAAAAGGCGGCAGCATCTCGGTATAGCCTTGCGTCTGGCAATGAACATCAAGCATATACTGTATGAGAGCGCGCTGCAGCTTTGCACCTTGTCCAAGAATAATGGGGAAGCCAGTTCCAGTCAGCTTCACGCCGCGCGGAAAATCGAAAATGCCAAGCTTTTCTCCAACAGCCATGTGGTCGAGAACCTTGAAGTCCGGATCCTTCCACTCGCCGACCATACGAACGACTACATTGGCCGAGCTGTCCATCCCAGTAGGAATCTCTGGCGCCGGGATGTTAGGAATCATAAGAAGAGTCTCGCGCAAATCATGTTCAACTGTCGCGAGCTCCCTGTCGATCTCGGCAATGCGATCGCCGACCTTTCTCATTTCTTCCTTGGCGGCGGCAATATCACCGCCTTCTTTTGCAATCTTGCCTATCTCCTTGGATGCGGCGTTACGCTTGGCCTTAAGCGTCTCGGTCTCTCCGACCAGCGCCCGGCGCTTTGCATCCAAATCGCGCGCCTTTTCGAGTGTGGATCTCTCAACCCCGCGGCGCGCAAGCGCGGCGACTGTCTCGTCGAATTCTTCCCTCAGTTTCTTGATGTCAATCATTTTATATTCTTCTTTCCGTAAAAGAGTTACGTTTGCCTACAGGCATACCGCCATGCAACAACTCAGCGCATTCCGCCGTTGGATTTCGCGAGCTTCTTTAGCTTCGCCGTGTACTTTAACCGCTCTACGGCGGACATTCGGTCAATGTAGAGTATCCCGTTCAAATGATCTATCTCATGTTGCAGCGCACGCGCAAGGAAACCGCGCGCTGTGATGACCTGTGGACGGTTGTCGGCGTCAAGATATCGAACCGTTACTTGTGCGGCGCGTACGAGCGAGCCGCCCACGCCAGGGAAACTGAGACAACCTTCCTTGTCGCATACAGTTCCCTCCTGTGCGACAATCTCGGGGTTCCACAGGCTAAGCGGCATTCTAATCGGAGCGTTGAAGACTTCATCTTCCGGCTCGTCGCATCCCTCCGGGATGTCGATTACGCACATGCTCTCGGCACGACCGACCTGCTGCGCAGCAAGGCCAACGCCCTTCGCTTTGTGCATCGTCTCAATCATGTCGTCCGCAACCTTGCGCAGCTCGTCGGTCACGACCGCCACCGGCGAGGCTTTCTCACGAAGCACCTTCTCGCCGTATTTGTAGACTTTGAGAACCATACATCAAACTCCAGTTGAACCGAACCCGCCCAAGCCGCGTTCTGTCGCGTCGATTTCGTTTGTCTCGACAATATCGGCCCTAACGACAGGGGAAACCACTATCTGGGCAATCTTGTCGCCCTTCGCAATCTTGAAAAGATCTGTGCCGAAATTGGCCAGTATGACTCCAACTTCACCACGATAGCCTGCATCAATGGTGCCAGGCGTATTCAAGACGGTTACTCCATGCTTTAGTGCGAGTCCGCTCCTGGGTCTCACCTGCGCCTCCCACCCAGGCTGAAGCATGAATACAAGGCCAGTGTGAACAAGCGCGCGGGCGCCAGGAGCGATTTCAAGCTCCTCGACGCTCCGTATGTCCAACCCAGCATCGCCCTCGTGCGCATAGGACGGGAGCGACGCGTCGGGGTGAACTCGCCTGATCTTGAGAATCATAGCTTATTCGTCGGTCTCTTCAGCGTCTTCAACCTCTTCGACGGAAGAAAGGTCGGTCGTCTCATAACCTAGACGATCAAGATTCCACTTGCGCCAAAGTTCCGGAATCTGTCCAGACTGCAAACGGGCAACCTCATCGCGCACCTGAGCGGAAAGAAGTGTCGCCTTGGCGGCATCGCCAGGCTGACGGTCTTCGCAAACGACAAGCAGGCCAGAACGGGCACCGGTCTTGGCGAACTCGGAGACCTCTCCCTTGGACAGTTTGCGCACCGCACGCGCGATAGCATTCTGGTCGGCAAAATCGCCTTGCTTGAGATCGCATACCGCAAAAGTGATATTGGACGAAACGTTTTCGGTAGCCAACACCGCCTCCGCACCCTTGGCTGCGATTGCCTCTACAGACGACTTGAATGCATCAGCCTGCGCATCGCGAAGCGCGCGCGGACGTATGGCATCC
Source organism: uncultured Verrucomicrobiota bacterium (assembly GCA_947305775.1). GTDB lineage: Bacteria > Verrucomicrobiota > Kiritimatiellia > RFP12 > UBA1067 > UBA1067. Next base: position 3,804 of record CAMZEN010000080.1, on the reverse strand, counting down.
TTGGCCTCCTCAAAGGACGGCGTATGAGCCGGACTTACATCGATCTTCTCGACAAGCCACACGGCATTGTCAGAGCTCACAACTCCATAGCGGAGGTCTTCGCTCGAAGAATCAAGCTCGGCGACGGCTTCCGCAAAGCCCTTCGCACCAGGACAGATGGAAGAGGCGTACTTCATGAAACCCTCTACATAGCCGCCCTCAAGCGTAAACCAGTCGCTTGTCTCAACCTCAAGGCCTTCCTCCTTCGCGATCGAGTCCAGGCGGGAAACGCCAGGCTCTGACGCGGCAGCATAGGCTCTGTGGTTTAGGTTCGTCTCGTAAAACTGGACCGTCGCGACAAGACGAAGATCCTTTTCGATTTCACCCTTCACCTCATCGAAGGTCTTGACAACCTCAACGCCGTTGGTGTCGGTCGAAGTGTACTTGTCAATGGTCGCATCGTAATGATCGCGCATGTCGTCTTCAGTCACGGTCATCTTTTCCTGCACATCCGTCTTCGTTGCATCAAACTTCACAAGGCGGACCTTAATGCGCTCCGGGAGAGCAATTGAAGTGGAATTTTCGTCATACCATTTCTTCAGCCCGGCATCATCAATCGTAACGGCATCCGCCTCGGCCTGAGTCTGGCGGAAGCGCGCAACGCGAACGTTGAATGTATCGGTCATGTCCGCTACAGCAAGGTCGATCTCAGCAGGAGATACCCATGTCGCCGCCTCAAGCATCTGATCCTCTATTCGACCCATGGTAAGACGACGCTTAAGGAACTCCTCGAAACGCTCTGGCGTAACGGAGTTCTCCCTGAGCAGGCGCTGATACAGCGAGAAGCTGAACTGCCCGTTGACGGCAAACGAACGATCACGGCGAATCGTTTCGCGAACCTCTGCATCGGTCGCGGCAATGCCGTTGCGATCAGCTACCACAAGCGCGGCAAGCGTCTCCCAAGCAATGCGATTGACCTCGGAAGTCTTGCGGCGCCAATCACGATTGCGCCCGAGTCCACGGACATCATCCGCCACAGACTCGAAATCCACCGCCTTTACGCTTTCGCCGGCAAGCTTGCCGAACTCACCGCCGATGCGCTCCTCGCGCTCACGCGTCGTAAAAAGATCATCGAAGCAAAATGCCGCAGAAATTACTACTGCAAACACACCCCAGACCCACTTGTTGCGGATCAGTTTATTGAACTGAAGGATTACCATTTTGTTGCCGTGTTGGCCTCTATGTAGTTACTTATGTATTTTTTATTATTCTGATGAAGCTTCAGATTGATGCCTCAGAAATCGTCATCCCCGTCGCCGGAGTCTTCAGACTCGTCGCCAGAATCTGAAGAATCGTCCTGCGAATCAGAGGGCTCGTCATCCTCTTCGTCGCCTTCCTCTTCAGAAACAGCGTCTGCGGCCTCGGCTGCCTTCTTTGCGCGAGCGGCTTCCTGCTCGGCAAGCGCGCCAAGACCCTGCTCCCCAGTGTTGATCTCGGCGCGTCCCTCCGTAAACGCACAGCGGTTGCGAAGCTCGCCGCTCGTATCGAAGGTCATGACCGTAACGGCCATCCTGTCGCCGATGGACGGCATGGCGCGATGTATGCGCACTGCCGTCTTGGGAGAAAGATGCCAATCAAGAGTACGCGGCTCAATGCTTTCGGCCTTGGTCTCGAAGTCAACTACGGACACAACACCCTGATCAAGCTTCACGATGAAATCGCCGCTGTTGCCGTAAAGGCCAGTAAACAGCAAATTTTGCGAAGAGCGAATCTTAAGCTCGTTGGCAACCGTCATGTTGGGAATGTCGAAATGACGTCCCTTGATCGCCATTGAGCCAGTGACGCAACGCACGACAGCTTCATCGCCGTCACCCGTATTCTTGTAGGAATAGCGGGATTCGCCTGCGAGGTTGAATACCGTGAAGCCGGGCGCGTTAACCGAGAAGCACCCCGCCTCGAGATTGCGCGGCAACTTTATTACGACCTTGCCGGACTGAAGCGCAACCGCACGCTGCGGCGACCCGAGGGGAGCCGGAAGCACACCCAACGACGAATTCCCGGAAAGGATCGCCTCGCACTCGTAGCCAAACTGGATTACCGTCCTAGAATCCGCACCAATCGTACGGAACGAGCAGCCGAGCGGATAGAAACGGTCTTCCTCCGCAGGAATCCACTCGACGCTGCCAGGCATCATAAGCTCGCAACGCCCTTCAATAAGACGGCAAAGAGGCATTAAATGAAAGACTTTGCCTTCCTGGGCCACGGCTTTCGCAGCTGCCGACGCAATCGGCTTTTCCACCTCTTCGACAGACGTTTCCTCATCGTCCGCGAGCTCCGAAGTCTCAGTCTCGGCGGATGGTTCATCCGTTTCCTCGGCAAGTTCCTCAAGCTGCGCCCAAGCGGACGTCGCAACAAGCACTGCAGTCGCGCAGGCCAGCGTTCTGACGATCTTGTTCATGACATTTGTCTCCTTAAAAGACTGGACTCTGGAGGTTGTTCCTTCGCGCTAGACGAGGTGGGCGCCATCGGAGGGCTTGATAAGGCTTACCGTCGGCTCATCGCCGTGCTTGGCCTTGTACTCCTTGGTGATCTGCGCGGCAATCTTGTCAGCCGCCGCAGGATCAACAAGCAGACAGCAGCTGCCGCCGAATCCACCACCCGAGAGACGAGCTCCGTAGACCTCAGGAATCGCCTTCGCCGCGTCGACAATAGTATCAAGCTCCTCGCAGGAGTTCTCGAACCAGCTGCGGCTTGACTCGTGGGAATCGTACATCAAAGCACCAAATGCGTTGAGGTCACCCTTCTCAAGCAATGACGCGCCCTGAAGCACGCGCTCGTCCTCGCCAATAGGATGAACAGCCCGACGCGCCGTCGTCTCGCTGAGGCCACCGCGATACAGCACCCACTCGGCCATGGTCACGTCGCGCAGATGAGTCACAGGCTTGCGGAGAACGCCAGCAAAATACTTCGCCGCATCTTCGCACGCCTGACGGCGGCTGGCATATGCACCATCCACCAGCGCATGCTTCGCGTTTGACTTCACCATCATGAATGCGACGGTCGGGCCGAGGTCCACCGTCTCAAAGGTGTTGAAGCGGAAGTCGCTCTTGACGAGCGCGCCCGCCTTGCCGTACATCGAGGACGCCTGGTCGAGAAGTCCGCAAGGGCAGCCAGCGAATGTGTGCTCAGCCTTCTGGCCAATCTTTGCAAGAGTGGTCTTATCCTTCTCTATACCATATATCTTGGAAAGCGCAAGCGCCGTGCACATCTCAAGAGCCGCAGACGAGCTTAACCCCGCGCCAAGAGGTATGTTACCTAGGAACATACCCTTCCAACCATGCTTGGCAGAGGCAGGATTGCCGTCGAACAGCCAGTTGAAGGTACCGGTTACGTAGTTCTGCCAAGTCATCTCCTTGGCAGGCACGACAGTGGAGAGAGTAAACTTGGCGGTCTCCATGAAATCACCGGCCGTAAGCTCACATTTGTCGTCGCTGGTGGGCGACGCCGCAAAGAACGTACCTTTATCGATGGCTGCGGAAAAAACGTAGCCTTCGTTATAGTCCGTATGGTTGCCCAGCACCTCAATGCGACCTGGCGCATAGGCGACAACCTGCGGTTTTTCGCCGTACATCTTCTCAAACTTCCCTACGAGCTCATCGTAGACATCTTGGTTAAGCATGACGAACATCCTTTCTTCTTAGGAAAAATATCAGAAGAAATTATACCTAAATTCCCCGATTTCGTCAACCCGCGCCAGCGATGCAAGAATGTGTGTTGATTGCAAGAGTAAACGCAAGTTGCGGAAGTGTTTATCTGTTCAAAGGA
>CAMZEN010000079.1 GCA_947305775.1 uncultured Verrucomicrobiota bacterium | reverse complement strand
CATAATTGATGCGCGCAATGCAAGCGGTCCGATGAGGGCTTCAAAATGACGGACCGCGAGGCGTATGTCGCTTTCAACCTTACGGACAATATCGGGTCCGTCGGCGTGGACGCCCTTGTCGAGCGGTTTGGCGGCGTGGCCGCCGCCTGGGAAAGCTACCCCAAGAAGATATCGCGTCAGGGCGGAGAGGTTGACTGGGCTCAGGAGTTCGCCAAGGCGCGTCGTTACGGCGTGGAGATATTGACCCCCGCCGACGCCGAATATCCTGAAATGCTGAAGCGCACCCGTGGACATCCTCTGGTCCTTTATGTCAAAGGCGACGTAAAGGCCCTTTCGAAACCGTCCGTGGCAATAGTGGGAACGCGCCGTGCGACAGCTTACGGGCTTGACCAGGCAAACAGGTTCGCACACGATCTTGCGCAGTCGGGCTGGTGCATAGTCTCGGGGCTTGCGCTTGGCGTGGATGCGGAGGCTTCGCGCGGTGCGCTTGCCGCGGGAGGCATTACCGTAGGGGTGCTGGGATCGGCGCTGGACAGGTTCTATCCAGAAGAGAATCGCGAACTTGCGCGCGAAATCGTCAAGAAGGGCGGTGCGGTCGTTAGCGAGTTCCCGTTCGGGCGCGACCCGGATCAACAGACCTTCCCGCAGCGCAATCATGTAGTCGCCGCGCTTTCCTCCGGCGTTGTCGCGGTAGAGGCGCCTTTAAAGAGCGGCACTCTGATAACCGCAGGCATCGCTTTGGATATGGGGCGCATTGTAATGGCTGTTCCGGGGCGAGTCGATGCCCCGCGCAGCGCAGGGTGCCTCAATCTCATACGGGATGGTGCAACGCTTGTAAGATGCGCAGCGGACGTGTCTGAGGCGCTGGGGCAGCTGATTCAGGTGGCTCCTCGCCCGAAGGCGAGGGAATCTCATGCCGTGAGGCGCATTCCAGTGCCTATTCCCGCCGCGCCCGTTAAGTCGGCGCCGGCGCAGTCCCTGTCTCTTGAAGAGTCCATGATAATGCGCGAGCTGGACGCCGAAGGCATTTCGTTGGATAAGCTTGTCGAGCTGACAGGCCTTCCTCCTCAGAAGATAAGGTCGCTCACCATGACGCTCCGCCTAAAGGAGAAAGTTAGATTTCTTCCAGGCAACCGTGTGGCCCTCCCACGAGGCACCTGAAAGAATACGCCGCTTACTCTTTTGCCGCGTTTGATGTGGGCGCGGCGATAGAGGCATCAAGGAGAAGTGACGATACGGGTGAGCGGGATGTCGTGCGGTTCGCGGGGAAGGTCGGGCAAAATCTGGAAGCTGTAGGCGACGCCTATCTTAAGGGAAGTTGCGTTTGATTCGGCGAGAAGGCGGTCGTACCATCCGCCGCCGTATCCGAGGCGCGCACCGTCCTTCGTGAACGCGAGACCAGGGATTATCCATACGGATACCTGCGACGGCTCAACTATTGCAGCGGCCGCAGGTTCTAGGATGTTCATTGGTCCTCGACTAAGGTGGCGTTCGTCAAGACCATGTAGCTTTGCAAGGTCGTAGTCCTTGCCGTTCCATCTAGGCGCTACGACATCTGCGTGGCGCGTGAGCATTTCGCATATGAAGTCAGAGAGGTCTATCTCCTTGGGCGAAGCGAGATACACTGCAATCGCGTTTATGCCTGGTTTGCTTGTTGCCGCCGCGATTTCGCTGTCGCCGGTCAGCTTGGCGCAGATGGCCCTTGAAGCGCGTTCGCGTTCAATTGACGGCAGCGCCTTGCGCAGCGCTGACATCTGACGCCGTATGGCGCTCTTGGACTGTATGTTTCCCTCCACGGGGCTTATTATACCATTTCCCGTTTCCGCAGATGTTTCAGGTGGGTTGATTTGAGGCCGTCAATATGGTACTATCATCACCAAAGACAGAAAGGAACAAATGATGAAGAAGGTGATTATGCAGATATTCCGTTCGGCGGTTACGATCGTCGTTGTCGGATCCATGGCGGCGATGATCTTCTCCCTGCGCGGCGAACTTAAGGCGGCCAAGGCTCGCCTTGCCGCCGATCCCGGAGTTTTGAAGACGATCGCAACTCGCACAAGTGTGCGAATGTTCGACGGCAGCCGTCCTGTAGAAGAAGATAAGATCGAGACCATGCTTCGCGCCGCCATGGCCGCGCCGACAGCCGTTGACAAACGGCCTTGGGAATTTGTCGTGATTACCGACAAGGAAAAGCTCGACGCCCTTTCGAAGGTGCATCCCAACGCTCGTATAGAAAACGGCTCAACGCTCGTCATCGCGGTTTGCGGCTCGCTGGATAACGGGCTGAACGGACGCGCCAAGGAGTATTGGATACAGGATTGCTCCGCCGCGACCGAGAACCTTCTGCTTGCGGCCCACGCCATTGGCCTTGGCGCGGTTTGGTGCGGAGTGTATCCGATTGAAGAACGTTGCGCGGCGGTTCGCGAAGTCCTCGCGATTCCCGAAGGCTACATGCCGCTCAACCTTGTAACCATCGGCTATCCCGCTGTGCATCCTGAACCCAAAGACAAGTGGAACCCGGCGAAGATCCATCGCGGGCAGTGGTAGGGCCGGTCAGCCGCCGCGCGATTCGGCGAGCTTGCGCTTCCAGTCTTTGATCTTTTCAAGGCGCGCGGCGATCTTGGCCTCTATGCCTTCTGTCGTAGGCGTGTAGTATTCCGTGCCGGCGAGCGAGTCGGGCAGGCATTGCAGGTCTGCGATTTTGTTCTCTTCGTAGTGGGCCAGCCGGTAGCCTTTGCCGTAGCCGACCTCCTTCATAAGCTTGGTGACGGCGTTCCGTATTGCGAGCGGCACAGGTTCGGCGGTGCGCTCCAGCGCGTCTTTCTTCGCGCGTTCGTATGCGATGTATGCCGAATTCGACTTGGGCGCGACGGACAAGTATATAACGGCCTCTGCAAGATGCACCGAGCATTCCGGCATTCCTATGAAGTGGCACGCATGTTGCGCTGCGACGGCGATTTCGAGCGCATGCGGATCGGCTAGCCCGACGTCTTCCGCGGCAAAGCGCGTAACCCTGCGCGCGACATAGAGCGGGTCCTCTCCGCCCTCAAGCATGCGTGCGAGCCAGTATACCGCCGCGTCGGGATCGGAGTTCCGCATGGACTTGTGCAGCGCCGATATTATGTTGTAGTGCTCCTCGCCGCCTTTGTCGTAAAGAAGGGATTTCCTTGAGGTGCACTGCTCCACCATCTCCGGCGTGATGCATATGGTTCCATCCTTTTCTTCGCAGTTGATGACGATCATCTCCAGTGTGGAGAGCGCCGCTCTTGCGTCGCCGTTCGCGAAGACGGCTATTGCGCCAAGCAGATCGTCAGCGATGTCCACCTTGAGCCCGCCGAATGCACGCTCGTCCGACAAGGCGCGGGCGAGCAGTCGCTTAAGGTCGTCTTCGGAAAGTCCCTTAAGTACGAATACCTTGCAGCGCGAGAGAAGTGCGCCGTTGACCTCGAACGACGGATTCTCCGTGGTAGCTCCTATAAGTATTATGCTGCCGCGCTCGACGAAGGGCAGGAACGCGTCCTGCTGGGCTTTGTTGAACCTGTGTATTTCGTCCACGAACACGATCGTCTTCTGCCCGAAGGCCCGCGATTCGTCGGCCTGGCGCATTACCTCCTTTATCTCCTTTATGCCGCTGGTGACAGCCGAGAAGGTGATGAAGCGGGCGTGGGTTGTACGAGCGATGACGTTGGCGAGGGTGGTTTTGCCTACGCCTGGCGGGCCCCAAAGCACAAGCGACGGCACCGAGTCGTTCTCGATGAGGGTGCGCAGCACCTTGCCTGGCGCAATCAGATGCTGCTGCCCTACGACCTCGTCGAGGGTGCGCGGCCTCAGGCGCTCCGCAAGTGGAGCATGATCCCCGCCGTTTGCCGCGGCAAACAGCGATGGAGTGCTGTCGTGTGCATTCTTTCGCATATGCGTGCTATATTCTACCACCTCCCAAACGATGGGTCAATCGGTGACTTTTAAAGGAGAAGTTTGGTTGGCAAAAACTCCTTGTGTAGTGGTCATCGGCCCATAACGACCTGTCGAGCCTTTTATGGTCTAGGAACCGGCATCCGTTGTCTGTCGTGATGGAGAGACCACCCTGCGCCTGAACTCCCTTTGCCAAGTGGCGAACGGAATGACGTCGTTGGTGCTTTCTTTTGCGGCGGAGATCACCACCTGGGGGTGTTGTTGTTTGCTTTTCTTCTTTGATTCCGCGGCTTTCCTATCGTCTTTATCGACTCGTTAGATATTACCCTTTGTGCAAGTATTGCACTATTGATTATTGAATGTGGAATATGATACAATGTCAATGACTCCTAGGAAGACCTAGGGTAATATTAAAAGGAGTTAAGGAGAAATCTGGATGGAAACTGAACAGACGACCGCGCCAGAAAATCCGGTGGCGGATTTGGAGGCGACGCTTGCATCCGTCAGGGCGGCTCAGGCGAAATTCGCGACGTATTCACAATCGCAGGTTGACGAGATCTTCCGCGCTGCCGCGCTTGCGGCCAATCGCGCGAGAATCCCTCTTGCAAAGATGGCCGTGGCCGAGACGGGCATGGGCATAGTTGAAGACAAGGTCATAAAGAACAACTATGCGGCAGAGTACATCTACAACGCCTACAAGAACACCAAGACCTGCGGAGTAGTAGAGACCGACGAGGCGGCGGGCATCCAGAAGATCGCCGAGCCCATCGGCGTCGTCGGCGCGGTGATTCCGACCACCAACCCGACCTCTACCGCAATCTTCAAGTGCCTCCTTTCGCTCAAGACGCGCAACGGCATCGTCATCAGCCCCCATCCCCGCGCCAAGAACTCGACCATCGCCGCGGCGAAGATCGTGCTGGACGCCGCAGTGAAGGCGGGTGCGCCGGAGGGCATCATCGGCTGGGTCGAGGCTCCGTCGCTCCCCAAGACGAACTTCCTGATGAAGGAGGCCGACATCATCCTCGCGACTGGTGGCCCCGGAATGGTCAAGGCCGCGTATTCGAGCGGCACTCCCGCCCTTGGCGTCGGCGCAGGCAACACGCCCGCGATCATCGACGAGACGGCTGACCTTACGCTTGCGGTCAGCTCGATAATCCACTCCAAGACCTTCGACAACGGCATGATCTGCGCCTCCGAGCAGAGCGTAATCGCCGAGGAAGCCGTCTACGACGACGTGCGCGCGCTTCTCGTCAAGATGGGCTGCCACCTGCTCAGCAAGTCCGAGCTGGAGGCTACGCGCAAGACGATCCTCATCAACGGCGCACTTAACGCGAAGATCGTCGGACAGAAGGCCGCGACGATCGCCGAGCTCGCCGGCTTCAAGGTTCCGGCGGACACGAAGGTGCTCGTCGGCGAAGTCGAGAGCGTCGAGCTTTCCGAGGAGTTCGCGCACGAGAAGCTTTCGCCCGTGCTGGCGCTCTACCGTGCGAAGGACTGGGCTGAGGCGCTCGACAAGGCCGAGAAGCTTGTCGCGGACGGCGGCTACGGCCACACTTCGTCGGTGTATCTCGACGAGGTCAACGAGAAGGCCAAGATCGCCGAGTTCGGCGCGCGCATGAAGACGTGCCGCATACTCGTCAACACGCCTTCGTCGCACGGCGGCATCGGCGACATCTACAACTTCAGCCTCGCTCCGTCGCTCACGCTCGGCTGCGGTTCGTGGGGCGGAAACTCCGTGAGCGAGAACGTCGGCGTCAAGCATCTCATAAACATCAAGACAGTAGCAATGAGAAGAGAAAACATGTTGTGGTTCCGTGCGCCCGAGAAGGTCTACCAGAAGAAGGGCTGCCTCGCGGTCGCCCTGCGCGAACTCGGTGCGGAGCTCGGCAGGAAGAAGGCGTTCATCGTCACCGACAGCTTCCTCTACGCCAACGGCTACACCAAGGCCATCGAGAAGTCGCTCGAGGAGCAGGGCCTCATGTTTACGACGTTCTCCAACGTCGCTCCCGATCCGACGCTCGCTTGCGCCAAGGAGGGCGCGAAGCTCATGGCGGGCTTCCAGCCGGACGTCATCATCGCCGTCGGCGGCGGCAGCGCGATGGACGCGGCCAAGATCATGTGGGTTCTCTACGAACATCCCGAAGTGGACTTCCAGGACATGGCGATGCGCTTCATGGACATCCGCAAGCGCGTCTACACGTTCCCGAAGATGGGCGAGAAGGCGTATTTCGTGTGCGTCCCGACCTCCGCAGGAACGGGCTCCGAGGTTACGCCGTTCGCCGTCATCACCGACGAGACGACCGGCACGAAGTATCCGCTCGCGGACTACGCGCTCATGCCTAACATGGCAATCGTCGACGCCGACATGCAGATGATGGCGCCTCCCGGACTTACCTCGGCCTCCGGCATCGACGCGGTCAGCCATGCGCTCGAGGCGTACGCCTCCGTGATGGCGACGGACTACACAGACAGCCTTGCGATTCGTGCGCTGCAGGTCATCTTCAAGTACCTGCCGGAGTGCTACGACGCGGCGGTTGCGAAGACGGCGAATCCCGTCGCCCGCGAGAAGATGGCGAACGCCGCGACTATGGCCGGCATGGCCTTCGCGAACGCGTTCCTCGGCGTCATGCACTCGATGGCGCACAAGCTTGGCGCGTTTCACCACATCCCGCACGGCATAGCCAACGCGCTGATGATGGAGGAGGTGCTGCGCTTCAACGCCGATCCCGTGCCGCGCAAGATGGGAACCTTCTCGCAGTACGCGTACCCGCACGCGCTGGAGCGCTACCTCGAAATCGCCGATGCGCTGGGCATCGGAGGCAAGTCGAAGGGCGAGAAGTTCAACAACTTCGTCGCCGCCATCCGCGCCCTGCAGAAGAGCGTCGGCATCAAGCCGACCATCCGCGACTACGTGCCTGACGAGCAGGACTTCCTCGCCCGCCTCGACGACATGGTCGAGCAGGCGTTCGACGACCAGTGCACCGGCGCGAACCCGCGCTATCCGCTGATGTCGGAGATCAAGCAGATGTACCTCAATGCCTACTACGGCAAGCACACGGTGGTGTGAACGTTCCAGACGCAAGAAAGGGGATTTAAATGAAGAAGACTTCAACGAAGAAGACGGCGGCGGAGCCGAAGAAGGCTCCAGCCAAGGCGAAGAAGGCAGGCGTTCTGCTCGAGCGCACCGACAAGGTGGTGCTTCGCGACAAGAATACCGTGCTCAAGATATTCGGGCCGAGCTACAAGGTTTCGCTCATCCTCAACGAGGCCATGAACGAGGCGCGCGCCGCCGAGACGGGTCTGCCCGTCGCCAAGGTGCTCGAGGTCATGAAGCTCCGCGACCACTGGTGCATCCGCCGCGAGTGGGTCGAGGGCCAGACCCTCGCCGACGTCATGGAGAAGGACAAGGGCGGGCTCCAGAAGTATCTGCGCCAGTTCGTCGCGATACAGTGCGAGATCTTCAAGAAGACCTCCGAGCGCATGGGCAACCTCGCCGACAAGCTCGACAAGCAGATCTCCGCCTCGCCGCTCCCGAAGGAGACGAGGTACGACCTGCACATGAAGCTGCAGTCGCTCCCGCGCGGCAAGTCCCTATGCCACGGCGACTTCAACCCGACGAACGTCATCATAACGCCTAACGGCGAATGGC
>CAMZEN010000078.1 GCA_947305775.1 uncultured Verrucomicrobiota bacterium | reverse complement strand
TCCTTTGAACAGATAAACACTTCCGCAACTTGCGTTTACTCTTGCAATCAACAGACTTTAAACCCACTTGACGCAACTTTGCGAATGTGGTATGCTACGCACCACAAACCCCTAATAGGTTGTCGACAAAACCGAAAACATGAAAATCACGGACGCAGTACATTGCCCAGGAAGGCCGCTAAAACGCGGCTGTAGCGCGTCCGTCTTCCCGCGTGGGGGGGGGGGGGCAATTCTCAGCAAACCCTCGCCAGACGCGCCGTAGGGCGCCGCAGCGCACGTTCTAATCACACTCTTGAAACTCGCCCGCGACAAGGCATAAGCCTCGCCGCGCGGGCATGCTTTGCCTTTGGCAAAAACACAATCGACCGGCAGTGTCGCCAAACCCGGCCGCGTCGCGTTTCTCAGGGGCACGTCCCGTGCGGCGCGGCCACATTCTCCATTTACCAAATTCACCAAGAAATATCGTGGGCCTTACGACAAGAAATTCAGCTTTAAAACAAACAAAGGAGAAAAGAGTATGATGCAAAAACTGACAAAATTGACAACGCGGGTACTGGCGACCCTCTTCGCCGTGTTCGCAACAACCAGCGCATGGGCGGCGACTATTGGCGATCAATTGACGTTCTCTAGCATTGAGAAGGTTGCAAGTGCGACAACTAAGGATGGCGCTTCTTCCACAGTAGGTTTCTCAGTGACGATTCCTGCGTCACTTGACCTACCTGAGGGTTCAAAGGTGACGCTTCAATCGATTAAATTTGGTCGTCGTTCCGCTACGAGAAACTATCTTGTGCTTTCTGATGATGCGAATGCCGCAATGGCATCCACAAATAGGATAGATCACAGCACTGCCGATTCTGGCTTTGGAAATGTTGCTTGGATGCAATACGATTTCAACGACCTAGAGCTTACAGTTGGAACGACTTATCCAGCCCACTTCCGCGACAACGCCAATGGCTCAGCAAAGAATCAGGGTTCGGATGTTAATTTGATGACGTATTTTGGAGGCTATCAGGTGTTTGCCCAGAGTTCTTTTCCTAGTACACGCATCATGTATTATGAGGTCAAGTGTACGGTGTCGTACATAAATGCATCTGCATTATCACCTAACTTTAGACAACTGGGCACAACTGCAAATCCTGAAGGTTGGTTCACAAGTTGGGATGGTGAAGAATTTTCAGAAGACTGCAAGGCAATTGGTCCTGGTGATAATGTCTATGTCGCAGAGAAAGATGATTCGGCATCTCGTACACCTTATAAAGACTACCAGGCTCCCGAAGAATTCTCGTTTGCCATATATACAGATGCATCAATGGTTGAACCATATGAGGAAAACAAGAAACCAGTTCTTTGGACATTTGGTACTTCTGGGGCTGCCAACCTCAGATTGAGAAAGGATATGTCTAGCAACAAGTTGCAGTTGGTGGCTGGTAATGGTGCGGCAACTATCGCTTCGGTGGAGGTAGCTATCCCGGGAGGCGGTTATCATCTGTATACGGCGACATTTTCCACTTCAGGCGGTATCTCGCTTACGGTAGATGACGATACGTCTTCAACGGTGTCTGATTCCACTGCATGCACACGTCCAGCTTCAGGAATGCAGATTGGAGGCATGTATGCGGGTGCGGTTGATGGCGAGACGCAGGTAAAGCATATGCCTATCGGTGCATTGCTAGGCTACGATAAAGTGCTTGCAGATGCCGATATTGAGGACTTGGCTGAAGATTATCCAGTAGTGTCGTCGCGTACTACGATGTTGTCATATGCGGACGAAGGGCATAAGTTATATTCTGGCACAATGACTAGTACGCAGCGAATTGAACTTGATATCGGAACTTTGAGCATCCCTTCTGGAAGCACTTTGACGATTCCTTCTCTTCGTGTGGGCAACAATGGTAGTAGCAAAAACTTTGGCATAGATCTTGATGGCACATTGAAAATTAGTGGAACGTCAACTGGTTCGGGCACGGGTCAGTCTGGTAGTGGCTCAATTCGCGGGGATGTGATTTCCAATGTTGGCGGTGTGCTTTTGGGTGAATGGACTGGTAACGGTACATACAACATTAGTGGTCTATTGGATGCGGAAAACAATTATGTGACCATCTGTCACGATTCTAGTTCAGGGACATTTAATGTTAATGGCGGCACAATAAAAGCCAAGGCATTGCAGAGCAAGAACAATGGTAGGGCAACTATAAATCTTACAGATGGCGGAACGATCGAAGTCGCCGAGGTCCTATCCGGGGCAGGGTCATACACAAGAAACTACGGCTACGGAACTTTGCGCTATACTGGTAGCGCTACAGAATCCCTACCAATTAACTTTAACGCGGGCGCCGGTTATGCGACAACGCTTGATCCAGGGGCGAATACACTTACACTTAATGCAGGCGTGATAACAGGAACTGGAGATGTCAATGTTGCTCCATCTGCTTCCGCTGGCAAGGTTGTATTTGCCTCATTAGGCTCGACATATTCTGGCAACATAACGGTTTCTTCGGGGGCTGCCGAGATTAAAGCCGCATCAGGTTATACAGGAAGCATCACTGCAAATGCTCCGATTACAATCGATAATGCTGATGCGGCAACGATAGCCACTTTGAGCGGCACGGCCAATATCACCAAGATTGGTACTGGAACGCTCACCATTACTGGCACCGGTACGGCAACAGGGAAAATGATAGTCAACAATGGCAGTAAATTGGTCTTGTCTGGACATGAGGCAAAAGTAGGCACTGGAATGTTTGAACTCAAAAATGCAGCTGCCACTCTAGACATAATTCCTGGCGCTGGGAACACAATAACGCTTGCGCCGGCTTTTATCGTCAACTCTTCAGAAGGGGGTTCTTCCATTAATGTCGGCCCAGGCGAATTTGTTGTCGCATCAACAGGTTCATCAGGGTATGGCCATTTTGGCCAGTCGGACATAAACATTCTTAACGGCGGTACAATGCGACTTACAAAGGCAAGTCTGTTCGGCAATAACATGTATACGACAGTTACCGTAAACAATGGAGGTCTCCTCGCCATAGATGCTTCCCAAGAGATGACGCGATCCCTGACACTTGCCGGTGGTACAGTTACGCTAGCGAATGCCAATCCCGCATTGGTATATAAGAACAATGTAGCCAGGCCAATAAATGTTACTGAAGACTCTGAGATACGGGCGGAAGGTAATGAAACTGTGGCGAATCCAACGATTCAAATGGATACATCTGGGATTACATTCGATGTCGCTACAAGTAAAACCTTGACATTGAATGCATGTATAGTTGAGGGAGATACTGCGGCAAGACAAGGGAATGGCATTACAAAAACTGGAGCTGGTATCTTGGCGCTGAATGGAGCAAACGGTAGCGGATATAATTACACAGGTCAAACCACTGTTAGTGCCGGTACGCTTCTTATAAATGCGACGCAATCTGGCTCTGCGTACAGCCTTGCGGCTGGAACTACGATTAAGTTCGGCACGAGCGCAAACCTCTCTGTTCCTTTGCTGACTCTTCCTGCTTCTGGAACCGTTACGGTTGATGTCAGTAATTTGACGCTTTCTGGTAGCGGTACGACACTTATGACGTTCACGACTTCCACACCTTCAGCTGATGATGTTGCCAGCAAGATGACAGTAAGCGGTGCAGTGCTGAGGTTGGAGGGCAGCGCGCTCAAGGCTTATCCTGTTGCTGTGCTGAAAAAGGCTAATGGGGACGATGTTGTGTTTTCGTCGGTGCAAGCTGCCGTAAATGCGACAGCGACTGTATCATATTACGATTATCAGTATATAACGGTAAATCTGGATGGACAGACCGTCAATGCTGTTGATATGACGCTTAAGGTCAAGTATGGTGCTGGCGTAAGCAGTCTCACAATTAATAGCCCTTATGCGGAATACGCATCAGACGGCGGTGTCACTGATGGAGAGAGCGGAATAACCACTTATTCGCTTGCGCCAGCTGCGACAACATATACTTGGGTGGCTACAGGTGAAGGCGTTAAGAACTGGACAGCTGCAGCCAACTGGACGTATGGAAGTGGCACTCCCGCAACACGCTACCCGACAACTTGCGATAGCGTTGTGTTCAACGATGGTGCTAATGTAACACTTGACAGCACCATGACGGTCGCTGGCATTGCCGTGAATGGAGCTGTAAGTATTTCTGGTTCCGCGAAATCGCTAAACACATCTGGTAACATAACTGGGGAAGGTACGCTGACGCTGAGTGATATTTGTTTGGCAAGCGTTGGAGCGGAATTGACAGTCTCCCCAAGTGTCAACTTCACCAACGATTCCGAACTTGCGCGGGTTACTAGCGGAAAATTTATATTGAACGGCGACATCACGGCAAGCGGGACATTCAAGTCTTGGGATGTGGCGCATACGGTCAATGGCGATTTGTCTATTGCCAGCGGTGTTAATATGGCGATTGGCACTGGCCTTGAAGTGAACGGGTCGACGACTTTCAATGGAAATTTCAGCAAATCGCAAGGTGGCACGTTGACACTTGGTAATGTACGGGTGGCAGAGAACACCGCGATTTCCATTTCGAACGGTTCGATCGCAATTACTGGGACAGTGACTATTGATCCTGGCGTGACGCTTACAATTCCTTCTAGTGGCGTTACATTTAGCGGGGCGTCTTTTGTTGGCTCTGGTAGGGCAGTGTTCACGGGAGCGCTACCGCCTGAGAGTTTGCAGACATCGTTCAAGGATGAAAAAGAATGGTCTGGTACGGTTGAGTTGAAGAACTATACGGAAACAACTGACAGTTTTCATATCATCAATCTCAATAATTATGGTAACAACAACTCTGCGGTAGCGCTGAACTGCGTAACGTCAACAATGTACGCAGTGAATGGAACTGCATCCTACCCTCCAGTGACGCTCAAGGAAATCGAGATTGGCGAAGGCGGTTGGAGTGATTGGGAAGACGGCAGCTATAGTAGTGTAACCATGCTCTATACGGCAAAGTTGACCGGACATGGACCTCTCACCGTAAAGACAGGCGGTTCGGGTACTGTCATGTTCGTCGGCGAACACACTTTCGATGGTTCTGTCACCATGGATAGTGGTACAGGCAAGCAGGTCGCGTTTATGCGGACATCCATCGCCCCCGCTGCTGTCACGGCAAAGGCTATTGTCGTTGACGAGGGCTTGGAAATGTCCGTCGCCTCTGGCAAGACATGGACAGCCAATGGTGGTTTTGTCGTAAACGGTACGCTTAACGTAAACGGCACTTTGGCCAGTTCTCATGCTTCCAAGGCTGTGAGCGGGTCTGGAAAAGTTGTGTTCACAGGCAGGCTTCCTTCTCAGACCGGCGCTGCTTGGTGGAAGAATGCCAACTGGACGGGCAAGGTTGAGATAAAGAGCTATATTGAAGAAAACGCCGCGTATCATATCATCAATCTCAATAATTACGGCAATGTCAACTCGACGGTTGCATTGAATGGTGTAAAATCAACAATGTATGCCAAGTCTGGGGATACTAACTATCCGGCTGTGACGCTAAAGGAAATTGAGATCGGCGAAGGCGGTTGGAGTGATTGGGAAGAAAGCAGCTATGGTACCGACATGCTTTACACTGCAAAGCTGACAGGCCATGGACCTATTACTGTAAAGAGCGGAGGGGAGAAAACGGTCAAGTTCGTTGGTGAGCATACTTTCGATGGCTCTGTCTCATTTGGTGACAGCGCCGAGAAGCAGGTCGCGTTTATGCGGACATCCAGTGATACTCTTCCCACATCTGTTACGGCTAAGGCCGTTATTGTTGCGGGCCGTTTAAACATGTCCATCGCTTCTGGCAAGACCTGGACGGCACCGGGCGGCGTCAAGATCGACGGCTCGCTTACAGTGCGTACGGATGAGGTGGAGACCGCAACTCCCGACGTAACGCCGAGCGCCTATAGGGATGGTGCTCAGATTGAGACGTCGGTGAATGCTGGAGCCGGAACGACAACTTATTCAACCAGTATGGTGGTTTCCAACAATCAGGCTTCGATGGGCGCTGTAACCGTCATCGGCGGTCAGTCCATTTCTGGCTCGGGCGGTACGTATATGTCGTCGCTCACGATAAACGATGGCGCAACGCTGACTTACGACCCGGTCATCACGCCGATTCGTGTCGAGTCCGCTCCTGTGTTTGTTGGCACAGGCAAGCTCAAGCTCGCCGCGCGCTATGAGGGCGTGACCCGCGGCAAGTTCCACCTTGTTTCGTATCCGTCGTCAGCGAGCGTTTCGGGCACGCTTACCAATCTCGTCGACGACACCTCGTTCAGCGGTGATTCGTATACCGTGACCGAAGAGACGGTTGGCTCCTACAAGCAGCTCGTCCTCAAGGTTGGCGACTATGACACAAACGCCAAGGCTGTTTCCATCGCCCAGTTCGGCGACTCCATTACCGAGGGCATTATTCGCGATGGCTACCGCGGTACGCCGAACTACCGCATACCGCTCATGCAGCTCCTTGAGGCTTACGGCTACAGGCCCGAGGCCAGAGGCTACCGCTCGGTTGGTTCCACGGACGCCAACGGCGTTCCTGCCGACGACAACTACAAGTGGCACACTGGAATCTCGGCCCAGCGCATTTATACTGGTCTGACGGATGGTGCTCTTCGCGCCGGATTCATGGAGTCCATCGAAGCCCACCTTGAACAGGTTGGCGTGACGGACATTATCACGCTCAAGATAGGTACGAACGATGCTCTTGGAGGCGAGACGGCGGGCAATATGTTTGAAGGGTGGAGTAATCTTGTCTGGAAGATTGTTCGCATGCGTCCTACCAGCAAGATTGTGGTCTGTGCGCCTGTTGAGATCCGGAAGGAAGGGAAGGAGGCTCATGAAGGGCGAGCGGCAGAATTGCGTACAATGATTGCTGCGTACGTGACAAAGACGGAGGCAGAGGGGGGCTTCCCGACCGGGCAGGTCACGATGATCAACGGCTATGCTGTCGTGTCTCATGATGACGGATGTTACTTGGGCGACGGTGTTCATCCAAACTGGAACGGACACCTGCAGCTCGCAAACGGCTGGCTGCCTGCGGTGACGAACGCTATCGAACGCATGACCGCACGTGCCACTACCGGCTATACGGCTCAGACCGTGGCTTCGGCAGCGGATGCTGCGGAACTTGCGGCCTATCGTGCCGGTTACGTCAAGCTGGCGACATTCACCAACTTCAATGCCAAAGTCAGTGCGTGGGACGAGAATCCGTATGTGTCTGTGAATGATACCTATAAGGATATGCCTATGAGACGTGTCGCGTACTTCGTTGCGCGCAAGACCACTACTTCGCCCGATACGCGCTATGTCTGGGTTGATATGGACGCCGATGAGACATCTGGCACGACACTCGCAGCCTTCGGCATGCCGACTAATGCGGCAGTCAATGGCGTGGTGAACAACCTCCACATCTACTCCAACTCGTCCGCGATCGAGAACGTTGCGCCGACGGTGAGCGGCGTGAGGGGTACATTGATGCGCACCGAGAAGGGCGTTACAATGGCAAACAGCATTTCCACGGAGCTGGCACCTAACGGTCCGTATGAATTTGACTGGAATGACAGCATCGACGACACGAAATCGTGGGGCGTAATGAACATGGCTCGCATCTTTGACGGCGCGACCGCGACCCAACACCGCAAGCTCTTGGAGGCGCAGATGCTGTTCGACTTCAATGGCTTCAACACCGCTGGAAATAATAACGCCTTGGGTATTGGTAACTTTGCCGTGCATGGTCAGTATGATAGGGCTAATAGTACACTTGCTGACCAGACACTCAACTGGACATTTAATGTGGCAATGCCGACGATGGATGCTACCGCCCTCGAAACCGGCGTGATCGAGATCTGGGGCAAGCCGGCGTGGGGTACGATCTTCTCAGTGTACTAACTAGGGTTTCTGGACTTGGCGATGGTGAAAACGCACACTTTCACCGTCGCAAGGGCGGGAGTTGAAAACAGGCAACCCCCGCCCGCTTTTTTTACCCTTCTTCCGGGGACAGTCCCCCGTACCCTTCTGGCAATGCAAGTGTTCTTTCTGTAAATTCGCACCGTACTCATAGTTCGTTGATGG
>CAMZEN010000077.1 GCA_947305775.1 uncultured Verrucomicrobiota bacterium | reverse complement strand
GCGATCTTCTACTTCATGATGATCCGTCCGCAGCAGCGCAAGGAGAAGGAGCGCCGCAAGATGATAGAGAACCTCCGTGCCGGAGCGAAAATCGTGTTCGCTGGTGGACTGATGGGTACTATTGCGGAAGCGACCGAGAAGACCTTCAAGGTTGAGATTGCGCCCGGAACGGTGATAGAGATCGCCCGTGAGTCTGTTTCGGGTGTCGTATCCGAGGCGGCTCCCGCCAAGTAACAAGACAGTCGATGTCGTTTGCGCGAGGAAAATTCGGCGTAGAGTACAATACGGTCAGGCGCGGAGATGACTCTCCGGGCCTGCTGCCAAAAGCTCTTCTCGTCGCTTTTCTGATAGCGCTTGTTTCGCTCGCGGTGACGCTCGTTTCGAGACGCCGCGCGGCGAATGCTGAAATACAATCCGAGCCTGCCGCGCCGCAGCCCGTCGCGGCGGTTCCTGTCGTAGTTGCTTCATCTGAGACGAATTCCGTCCTTGGACAATCTTCTTCACCGGCTTTGTCCGAAGACCCCGTCGTTGCCATACCCGAGATACCTCCGCCGGAGAAGATCAAGCCGACGGGCGACGCGAAGCGTCCTGCAAAAGTCCGCAATCTTCTTTTGCGTCTTGAGGAAGCTGAGAATCGCAGGGACATTGCGATGGCGGTTTCGACCATAGAGCAGCTGCGCGCGTTGCCGGGCAATCCCGCGGCAGATCTCGATGATGCGCTCGCGCAGCGTCTGGGCGTGTTGAACATGCGCTGGCTGTTCGGTCCAGGCAAGTCGCCGTGGGTCGTCGAAGTCGAAATTCGCCGCGGCGACAACGCCTCCCGCATTGCGCACGAGCACGGCTCCACTCTTGCTTCTCTCAAGAAGCTCAACGGTGGCGATGCCGACAAGCTCATTGCAGGCAAGACCCTGCGCGTAATGGATCATCCGCGCTTCGGCCTTGTGGTCCATCGCCGCACACGAACGGCCGACTTGTCTCTGAACGGAAAGTTCTTCAAGCGATACTACCTTTCAGGAGAAGTCTCTGGCGAAGTGGGGGCATACGAAGTTCCTGAGCGTACGCGCCAGTTGTGGAAGGATAAGGGCATATCGCTCAAATCCGCCGACCGCACTGAACTTGAGACGCTTCTGCCGCGTGGTGCGTCAGTTCTGATTGCGGATCTGTAAGCCATGCGCAAGCTCGCGATACCCGCGGCGCTGGCGCTTGGTGAAGCTTGCGGCTTTGCCGCGTTTTCTTTTGGCCCCGCGTGGGTGCTTGCATTGCTCCTGTCGGTCGCGGTCGCAATTTTTGGCCACGGATTCGGCGTTCGCTTCTGGCGCATGGCCGCCGTGTTCTTTCTTGGCCTCGCGCTTGCCCTGCGCTCATCCGAGATGAGGCAGGATGCTCTTCGCGCCGCCGCCTCGTCCGGCATCCCTTTTGAGCACGCCTTTACCGTTGAGTCAGAACCTGTGGTGCGCGGCGGAGAGACCAACACCTGGGTGTCTTTCGAAAGCGCTTTTTCGGGCGTGGACGTAAGGGTGGTGTTCCGGCTTGAAGAAGGCATGCCGCTGCCCGAGCTCGGAGAGACATGGCGGTGCGCCGGATGGCTGGAGCGCAAGGACCCCGGCGACTACAGAAGGCGTTTCCTTTGGGTGAAGGGACGCGGCACTTTTGCGGCAAGGGATGGTCCCGCCGGACGCTCCCGATTGCGTGCGGCGCTTGCGACCGCTCGCCACGACCTTTCGCGACGACTCGGCATAGGACTTGAAGAATCGCCTGAGATCGCCGACTTGAACAGGGCTATATTGCTTGGCGAGCGCACGCGTCTTTCGTCTGAGACGAGAAATCTGTTCGCGGAAGCGGGAACGCTCCACATTTTCGCGGTATCTGGCCTTCATGTGATCATTGTGGCGAAACTTGCGCTTGTGGTTTTCGCCTTGCTGTGCGTTCCGTACCGCTTTGCTGGCCTTGCGGTTGTGCCGCTTTTGTGGCTTTATGTTGAGATGGTGGGGGCGAGCCCAAGCGCCGTTCGCGCGGCGGCCATGGCAAGCGCGTATTTCATTGCACCCATACTGTGGCGCCGTCACGACGGACTTTCCGCATGGGCTGTGACATTCGTACTGTTCCATCTGGTTGCGCCTGAGAACATCGTCAAGGTGTCGTCCATCCTTTCGTTCGCAGTGATGCTGGGCATACTTGCCTTTGTCGAGTTCAGCCGCGATCTTTGGCCGAAGTGGGTCGAAGCGATTGGGGTGTCGTTTTCGGCTTGGGCTGCAGGCGCGCCGATAGCCGCACACGTTTTCGGAGAGGTTGCCCCTGGCGGGTTTCTGGCGAACCTGGTTCTCGTGCCAGCCGCCGGAATCTCCCTTTGCGCCGGAGCCTTTGGCGTCTCGCTAAGCTATATCTCCACTGATGTTGCAGCGCATTTCAACAATGTGGCGGCACTGTTCACAGAGGCGATGGTCGGCATATCGTGGGTGGTTTCCCGTCTACCGCTATTCCATTTCAAGACAGACGCTTGGACTTTGTGGGACTGCGCCGCCTGGTATGCTGTTCTATGCCTCTTTGCGTGGCTTGTGCGATCCGTTGCGCTGCGCCGAAGAAGCGTCGTCTGACGATGCTCCTCCGCCAAGCATGGCGTCGGCGGCGTTCATTGCCCGCTTGTATATGACCTCAAGCGAGTCGAGGCAGCGACTTTCGCCGCGCCAGAAGGGGACAGGCCCCAGCCGCTTAAGTACGGGGGTGTCAATCTTCATACAGCTCCTCCAGCGAGATTCCACGAAGTTCCAGCAGCGTCGCCGGACGCCTTACTATCTCCTCGCCGAGCAGAAGCAGCACCGCGCTCGAGTGTTTGCAAGGGTTGGCGTAGTCCGGGCAGCTGCACTTGGTCGTCATGTCGTAGCGTCCCTCGCCGAGTTTGCCGCCCGGGAAGAGGTCCATTCCGTGAGATAGGAAGATTTGTTCAACCTCCGTCGGCAGGTCGTCCGCGAGCAGGCGCGCAACCAGCATAGGCTCGGCCCGCAGAGCTTCTACGATTTCTGTGCGCGTTTGGCCTTCGGGACAGAGAAATACTATGGATACCTTGTATGGATCGGGTCGAGTGCCGACGACGGTCGCTTCGACCCTTGGTCCTTCAATGCTGAGCGATACCACCTGTCCCGAAACGGCATAGTTGCGGCCGCGTCCAAGCCGTGCGCCGAGGCCCATGTGCTCCAGCACCCGTCTCCAGCGCAATGCCCACCAGCAGCGGCTTGCGCCGCTGCGCGGCTCCTGCGAGCGTATGCCGGCCGCAAAGCGCGGCACTCGTATGGGAAACTTCTTCTTGCTCATGCGTTTGTAGATATTCTACCACTTTCGCCCGCACATCTCAACAAGGACCGAAAAAGCGTTTAGACAAGCTTTCTCCAAACTTTGCCTTACTTGCCATTCCAAATTGCGGCGCATCTGCCGCGAACCGAAGCCGTGCGCGTCGCTCAGCTCGCTCATCGCGTCTCGCCACCCCGCCTCGCTCGTAGTACATCAAGCATGCGTGCTTCATGTCCTCCCCGGTACACATCCCGGCTTCCCGCCACAGAGTCAAACGGGGAGAACGGCTTGACTTGGGAGAGCGGACGTCTCGTCCGCTCTGAAGGAGGGTGAAACCTTCCTTATGAGCGGGCGGGGACGCCCGCTCTCCCAGTTAGCGATCACCCATCTTCACTTAGTCGCTGAGAAAGCCTTCCAGCTCTCTCAGTGAGACAAGCAAGCCGTCTGCGTTACTTTTTCATGGCCAGAAAAGTCGGGGTAAAAGTCATCGTCAAATCCCACTTGACGGTAGTCGGCACTATATGATATACTACTCATCACTTTCGGGCTATTAGCTCAGTTGGTTAGAGCGCTTCCTTGACATGGAAGAGGTCAGTGGTTCGAATCCACTATAGCCCACCAGACTTCGTCTTCGGCTGCGCCGCGGCGGGGGGTGGTAAAGACGGCGGCGCAGGGTATACGAAAGCGCACACAAATGACCAGTTACAAGGAACTCGGACTCGTCAACACCAAGGAGATGTTTGCAAAGGCCGTCAAGGGCGGCTATGCGATCCCGGCGTTCAATTTCAACACTATGGAGCAGATGCAGGCAATCGTTCAGGCTGCGGTCGAGACGAAGTCTCCTGTCATCATGCAGGTTTCCAAGGGTGCGCGCAAGTACGCAAATCCGACGATTCTGCGCTACATGGCAGAGGGTGCGGTCGCTTACGCGAAGGAGCTCGGCTGCGCGAATCCGCAGATCGTCCTTCACCTCGACCATGGCGACAGCTTCGAGACGTGCAAGAGCTGCATCGAGACCGGTTTTTCGTCCGTAATGATTGACGGTTCGCACCTTCCCTACGAGGAGAACGTCGCGCTCACCAAGAAGGTCGTCGATTTCGCCCACCAGTACGATGTGACGGTTGAGGCGGAGCTTGGCGTTCTTGCCGGCGTCGAGGATGAGGTTTCCGCCGCCGAGAGCCACTACACGAAGCCTGAGGAAGTTATCGACTTCTCGACCCGCACCGGTTGCGACTCGCTCGCGATTTCCATCGGCACCTCCCATGGCGCCTACAAGTTCAAGCCCGAGCAGTGCACGCGCGACCCCAAGACGGGCAAGCTCGTTCCGCCGCCGCTCGCCTTCGACATCCTTCACAAGATCGAGGAGAAGCTCCCTGGCTTCCCGATCGTTCTCCACGGTTCCAGCTCCGTCCCGCAGGACGAGGTTGACACCATCAACAAGTTTGGCGGCAAGCTCCCCGATGCGGTCGGCATTCCCGAGGAGCAGCTGCGCGAGGCGGCCAAGAGCGCAGTCTGCAAGATCAATATCGACAGCGACTCCCGTCTCGCCATGACTGCGGCCATCCGTCAGCACTTTGCGGAGCATCCTGATCACTTCGATCCGCGCCAGTATCTCACCCCTGCGCGCGACAACATGAAGAAGATGTACATCCACAAGATAATGAATGTCTTGGGGTCCAACGACAAGCTCTGAGTTCAGAGGAACGAAGGGCGCGTGATTCACGCGCCCTTCGCTTTACTGTACAAATTCCGTCCGCATAGGTTTGTCCACAAGAATAAACAGCAAAAGCAGTTCAACCGACATGGTCAACGAAAAGAACGTATCAGCGTACGCCAAGGCTGGCGTCAACATCGACAACAAGATGACCGCCCTCAACTCCATAAAGGCTATGGTGGCCGGCACCAAGACGCAACTGACGCTAGGCGGAATAGGTTCTTTCGGCGGTCTGCACAAGATTCCGGCTGGTCGCGATCAGATTCTCGTCGCCTCGACTGACGGCGTCGGGACGAAGCTCAAGGTGGCCGCGATGATGAACAAGCACGACACCGTCGGCCAGGACATCGTAAACCACTGCGTGAACGACATTCTCGTGCAGGGCGCCAAGCCGCTGTTCTTCATGGACTATGTTGGCGCCGCCAAGTTCGACGCCCGCCAGTTCAAGGCCGTTGTGAGCGGACTTTGCAAGGCGTGCAAGGAGAACAAGATGGCGCTTCTTGGCGGTGAAACCGCCGAAATGCCCGGTCTTTATCCGCTCGGCGAGTACGATCTTGTGGGCACGATCGTCGGCCACGTCTCGAAGAAGGACCTCATAACCGGCAAGTCCATAAGGGCTGGCGACGTTATGATCGGCCTGCCTTCGGGCGGACTCCAGACGAACGGCTACTCGCTCGCCCGCAAGGTCATATTCGATCTTTGCGGCTACTCCTGGAAGGATAAGCTTCCCGGGACGAACCAGACTTTCGGTGAGGCTCTTCTTGCGGTGCACAAGAGCTTCCTCAAGCCCGTCGCCAAGCTGATGGAGCGCAAGATCAAGATCAACGGCATGGCCCACATCACGGGCGGCGGATTCCCCGACAACATTCCGCGCGTGCTGCCAAAGGTCGTCAATGCCGAAATCGACCGCTCCAGCTGGGAGGTTCCGACGATATTCAAGTTCATCGAGCGCCAGGGCAAGGTTGACCGCGACGAAATGTACCGTGTGTTCAACATGGGTATAGGCTTTGTGATCATCCTGCCGAAGAACCAGCTTGAGAAGGCCACGAGCATCCTAAAGGCGCAGCACCAGAGCTATAGCGTGATTGGCGTCATTCGCAAGGGTAAGGGTGTCGTTACATATAAAAACTGAAATAATTCAGTTAGGCACTTGAACGGCGAGCAGTAAATATGATATACTACTCGCCGTTCGTCTATAAGCGGGCGTAGCTCAATGGCAGAGCTCCAGCCTTCCAAGCTGGCTACGAGGGTTCGATTCCCTTCGCCCGCTCCATGGCAGAGCGTCGCCAGGGTGGCGTAATGGCAGCCGCGGCAGACTCAAAATCTGCTGTACGTGAGTACGTGCGGGTTCGAGTCCCGCTCCTGGCACCAGTCTTCGCTCGTAAGGGCTACGGCTGAAAGCATTGCAGACGGACGAAAAACACGACTGGAGGGGTGTCCGAGTGGTCGATGGTGCAACCTTGGAAAGGTTGTGTGGGCGCAAGTCCACCGGGGGTTCGAATCCCCCCCCCTCCGCCAAATTCATCATAAGGCGGTTGGCAGTTCATAAGGAAAACTGCTATAATATACAACCATGAACGAATCGGATACTTCCAGGCATTTTCTCAGGCAGTGGATCGAAAAGGACGTCGCCGACGGCAAGACCGGCGGCAAGGTCGTGACGCGCTTTCCGCCCGAGCCGAACGGCTACATACACATCGGCCACGCCAAGGCCGTCTGCGTCGATTTCGGCATGGCGAAACTCTTCGGCGGCGAGTGCCACCTGCGCCTTGACGACACAAATCCGACAAAGGAGTCGGACGAGTACGCCGAAAACATCAAGAAGGACATCAACTGGCTCGGCTTCCAGTGGAGCGGTGAAGGCGACGGCAAGGAGCCCGGCTTCTACAACGCCTCCAACATGTTCGACAAGATGTACGAGATCGCCGAGGAGCTGATCCGCCACGGCCAGGCGTACTGCTGCAACCTGACCCAGGATGAGTGGAAGGAGTACCGCGGCGTCCCCGAAAAGCCGGGTCGTCCCTCGCCCTCGCGCGACACTTCGCCCGAGCGCAACCTCGAGATATTCCACGAAATGCGCGACGGCAAGTATGCTGATGGCGAATGGTGCCTTAGGGCGAAAATCGACATGGCCTCGCCTAACATCCACTTCCGCGACCCAGTAATCTACCGCATTCGCCATGTATCCCACTACCATCTTGGGGACAAGTGGTGCGTGTATCCGATGTACGATTTCGCCCATCCCATCGAGGATGCGCTCGAGGGCGTTACCCACTCGATGTGCACGCTTGAGTTCGAGGTGCACCGTCCGCTTTACGATTGGGTGGTGGACCGCATGGATGAGCAGGGGCTTTTGCCTGTCCGCAATGGCGTTAAGATTCGCACGCAGCAGCGTGAGTTCGCGCGTCTCAACATAACCTACACGGTCATGTCCAAGCGCCTCCTCCTGCAGCTTGTAACAGAGGGGCACGTCGACGGTTGGGACGACCCCCGCATGCCGACGGTCTGCGGAATGCGCAGGCGCGGTTACACCCCCGGCGCGATCCGCGAGTTCTGCGACCGCGTGGGCGTCTCGAAGGTTGAGAGCGAAAGCGATCCTGCATTGCTAGAATGGTGCGTCCGCGAAGAGCTCAACAAGACCGCCGCGCGCCGCATGGCCGTCCTCGATCCCGTAAAGGTCGTCGTGGACAACTGGCAGGGCGGCGCACGCGAGGTGGAGCTGCCGAACAATCCGCTCGACGAGTCGGCCGGAACTCGCAAGATTCCTTTTGGCGGCACTGTCTGGATCGACCGCGCGGACTTCATGGAAGAGCCTGAGAAGAAGTTCTTCAGAATGGCCCCCGGGCAGGAAGTCCGGCTCCGCGGCGCCTGCATCTTCAAGTGCACAGGCTGCGTAAAGGATGAGACCGGAAAGGTCGTCGAAATCCACGGCACCTGGGACGAGGAGTCCTGGGGCGGTAACGCGGCTGACGGGCGCAAGGTCAAGGGAACGATCCACTGGGTGGATTGCGCGACCGGCGTCGCCGCCGAAGTGAGGCTTTATGACAGGCTGTTCACCGAGAAGGATCCTCTGAAGGATGGCCCGGCGAACTTCCTGAAGTACATGAACCCAGACTCCCTGAAGGTCGTTTCGGGATATGTCGAGCCTGCTCTCGCCGAAGCTAAGCCTGGCGAGCGCTTCCAGTTCGAACGCACGGGCTACTTCGTCTGCGACAAGCCGCTCGTCTTCAACAGGACCGTAACCCTGAAGGACTCCTACAAGCCCGCAATGTAGCCAAAGGGAATCCCGGAATGAGTGGCAGCCCAATAAGGCCGAACGGCGCCGCGCTGATACCGTTCGCCGTGTTCGCGGCGTTCTACGTAGGGCTGTCGCTTTTCGCCGCGCATCTCGGGTTCGAGATGCCGTGGTACAAGGTGTCGATGCCTGTCGCGTTCATTGTGGCGTCTGCGGTGTCGCTCCTTCTTGGGCGCCGCTCTTTGGACGAGAAGGTCGATACTTACGCGCGCGGGATGGGCGACTCGAACATCATGGTCATGTGCCTCGTCTTCATCCTCGCGGGTGCGTTCGCAACGATCGCGAAGGGGGCGGGGGCCGTTGATGCGGCGGTCGCCATAGCGGAGCGCTTCGTGCCGGCGCAGTTTATGGTGGCGGGGGTGTTCCTCGTTTCGTGCCTCATTTCGCTGGCAATCGGAACGTCCTGCGGGACGATCGCCGCCGTGACGCCGATCGCGCTAGGCTTCGCGGAACCGCTTCATCTGAGCCCGGCGCTCCTCATGGGTGCGACGATCGGCGGGGCGATGTTCGGCGACAACATGTCGATGAT
>CAMZEN010000076.1 GCA_947305775.1 uncultured Verrucomicrobiota bacterium | reverse complement strand
GCCACTCCTTCATCCCCGCCCAGCTCTTTGCATTGGCCGGCACGTGGATCGACTTAAGCTTGCCGCATTTTTTGAATATGTCATTCGGCGCATCTGGACGCTCACCGCGAATCGTCACCGAGGTCAGCTCGGGACAATTCCAAATGGCCTGACTCCCAATTTGACTCACATTACCCAGAATCGTTACGCTCTTAAGCCTGCTGCAATCGGAAAACGCCCAAGTGCCAATGTTCGTCACGCTCGATGGAATCGTTACAGATGTCAGATTTGTGCAATAAGAGAAAACGCCCTGGCCAATCACTTCCACCCCTTCCTGGAATGTCACCGCCGTCAGTCCGCTGCAGCAGAAAAAGGCTCCTCTGCCAATGCTCTTAACGCCACTCGGAATCGTAACTGACCGAAGTCCGCGACATCCTTTAAAAGCATCAGGTCCAATAGCCCTAATACCCTCAGGAATCGTCACCGATTCAAGCTCGCCGCAATCCCTAAATGACTCCCTCCCAATATTCACAACCTTAATGTAATTCAATGTCGGCGGAATTGAAACATGCCCCGTAGGCTTTGGCGAGACCGCGCATGCAAACTGGACGCCACTCTTCGAGACAATCGTGGCTTCATCATTGTAAACACGATATGACCATGTGTATCCACCAAAAGTCTTCTTTGCTTCGGCAACAACTTTCTCCTGTCCGTTGCCCTCGGCGATTTCGATACGAGCGAAATGAGACCATTCACACCACCAGTCGTTTGCACTTAAAATGATCTCGATCTTTACCGAACGCCCACGCCAGTCGGAAAGCGGCACAACCAAGTCTTCCCAAGGCTCCAAGTCTGACGTGCAAACAATCTGATTGGGCATAGCGTACTTGCCATTGACCCGGACTGACAGGAGGAAATCCGACCCTTCATCCCATGAAGCGACCTTGAGAAGCAAGCATGGGTTCTTGTTTGAAAGCGTCACCGTTCGGCTCAAGACTACCGGCGTTTTCT
The DNA here is from genome assembly GCA_947305775.1 of uncultured Verrucomicrobiota bacterium. Lineage (GTDB taxonomy): Bacteria > Verrucomicrobiota > Kiritimatiellia > RFP12 > UBA1067 > UBA1067. The sequence goes on along the minus strand of CAMZEN010000076.1, from coordinate 7,834 downwards.
TATTCACCGGATGGAGGCGAAGAACGTTATCCTGTCCGCGATGGTTGGCACAGAAGCCAGAGGCCACATCCTTATTATTTTCCTGCGGGACTTCAGAATCGAGCGACCATCCCGGGAACAGCTTGGCGACATCCTTTCGCGTCTTCGCCGTTGTGGTTTCCGCTTTCTCCTCATCAAGCAGCTTGTAAAGGCGTGCGCCATCCTCCTTCTTGGGAACGCCGAGGAGCGCCGCCTCAATCATGTTCTTAACGCTTTGCGACGGGAGGTCCGGGATCGTCGCCTTAAGAGTCTTCATCGTCTCGGCGGCTTTTTCAAGGTTGCCGTCCTGCACATAAAGGACGAACGCGCCCTTCATCAGCAGCAGCTTCGCCGCTTCCGTGTCTGCCTCGCCCGAGAGCTTCATCGCCACGGCGGCAACTTCAGACCGCGTCTTCCTGCCGACCTCAAGCTCCGCCTTCTCGAATCCCAGCAGTTTTCGGACAACCAGCTCAGCGCGCCTTGTCTCCATCTCCGTCGGCATGGCCGTCAGCTGAAAAGCCGCGCAAGCCACCGCCATAGTTCCTATCAGTGTCAATTTCGTTTTCATTTCATGTATCCTTTGATGATTATTGCGAACGATTGTTGCGTTCACTGACAATATACGCACGGCACGAACAAATCTCCCGCGGAAATCAGTTTTTTTGCTACGGTCTCAACGCACCGACTGGACACACTATGATGCCGTCTTGTCGCTGATAGGCGCAATCCCCAGTCGCGGTGACGACCATCTTGAATGCGACCCCCTTCTGCCGCGACGTGTCGATTATGCCAGAGAGTTCATTGAGCGTTCTGGCTCCCTCCTCGATGAGTGACTCTCCGCCAAGCTTTACCTCGACAAGTCCGCTCATACCATTCCTCAGGTGCACGACCGCATCGCACTCCAGTCCGTTGCGGTCCAGATAATGACTGACATCTCCATTCAACGCGGCAGCATACACCCTCAGGTCACGCACCACCATGGCCTCGAAGAACATCCCGTAAGTACGGATGTCGTTCATCAAGTCTTCAGGCCCAAGACCAAGTGCCGCGGCGGCAATCGAAGGATCGGAAAAATATCGCGTGGGCGACATGCGGATGGCGGCCCTGGATCGCAGTGCCGGACACCAAGCCTCGGCATCCTCGACTACGAATATCTTGCGCAATGAATTAATGTAGGACGACACCGTATCGTCATCGGGACCGTTCGCATCGCCTGTAACCATGTCTTTGCGTATATTCACTATGGTGGACTGCGTTCCCTGCAACCTGGCATACGACTTGAGCAGCAACCGCGCGCGCCTTGGATCTCGTGAGATACCATCGACACGCGATATGTCAGAATTCACGACTGCATCCACATATTCAAATGCGCGGTCAAGCGCCGTTTCTCCGTCTTGACTGACAGCCTGTGGCCATCCGCCGCGGCAGACAAGATACGCCATATCCTTCAACGATCTAGCGATGGCCTCGCCCGCTTTGAACTTTTCACCGTTGAATAGAGCACCAAGCGAAACCGTTCCCGACGATTCGCCAGATTCCCACAAGGACATTGGGAGCATCCGCACACGCACAATCCTCCCGGTTCCGGAATGAACAATATCCTTCTTTCCGCTCCGTTCTTTCTTGTCGTCTGGAGGAACGGCCGAACCTGTCAGGATATAATGCCCCCAACCTGACGAGTGGTCTACATCGTAGCGAATCGCATCCCAAAATTTCGGCGCATCCTGCCATTCATCAATAAGGCGAGGTTGTTCGCCTTTCATCAATTCCGTTATGTCAACTTCGGCTTGAACTCGATAACGGTCACGCCGAACTGGATCGGCCATGTAAAGAGCACTTTTGGCATGTTGCTCGCATGTGGTTGTCTTACCGCACCATTTGGGACCTTCCACAAGGATTGCTCCTGCCCCGGAAAGCTTACGCTCCAAAATTGCGTCCAAAATGCGCTTTTTGTAGACTTCACCTTTTTTCATGTCACTTATTATAGCACATCTTACCCACGAGAGTCAATGCCATTCGGTGGATTGACATGATTTCATTCGGTGAATTGACATATTCTTATTCGGTGAATTGACGCGTTTGCATTCGGCGAATTGACGCTCCAGTAATGTCAAAGACATCAGAGGGAACAGACTCATTACCGAGACTCCTCGTAAATGCTGTGAAGACTGAATGCCGCGTCAAAACCTATAGTCAATCAGGACACAGCGGCAAATTCGGAAATTCAGCGGTTATAACCGCCAAGCTGGAGTATGTCCACAGACCGAGGGCGACAGTGAGGACACTTCATCTGTCAGGCGAAATATTGTCGCATTAAAAGAATTGCCGCGCCCATAACGAGCGCGGCATTGGAAGAATCGCGTCAAAGGCCAGCAGGCTCACTTCCAGTAGAACTTGTTCAACTTGTCAACATCCGGCGCGACAACAAAATAGATGTTGTATGCGAATTTGGCACGTTGTCCGGTGAGCAATTTACCCAAATCCTTTCCTCTCCTGAAAACGCTCCAGTCGGGGTCATCCGTCCATCCGACAGGATCCTTGTCCGGCTGATTCTCGTAATTCACCTTCACGAGATCAGTCCAGACCGTACCCCCACTCCTTCGATTGACGACGTCAACTCCTCGGCCATAGGGCGGCGCCCGGTCCAAAAGAGCGATCAGGCCCACAGAATGCAACCGCTCGACACCCCAGATGTTTACATCCCCGTCCTTCGTCTCCGCCTTCTGCAGATATTCAAACTCGGCCTCTGTCGGCAGACGGAATGCATAGCCGGGCGGAAGCATCTTGCCGAAGCGATCCTTCAAGGCAGAGGGGAGTTCCTTGACCACAATCGAAGCGTCGTTAACCACCGCATCCCCGGCTTCACCCATGGTGGTAACAAGACCCAACGACAACAGCTGATCGGCGCGTATACAGGTCTTCGAAACCCAGAACGGGGAGGTGATTTCTATATCCTTGACCTTTGAAAGTGCAGGCCTTTCTTTATATCCCATGGTAAACTTTCCGGCCGGACAGTAAACGAACTGTAGCGGAGGAACATTTCCAAGATCGAGTTCCGTAACGCTCCCCGGCGCGGCGTTCACCGAAAATGCCCCTTCAGTCTTCTCTGTCGCACTTGCGCGGACTCCCACGCTGTCATTTGCGGTCTTAAGCTCACGTAGTTTTTCATCGGTGAACAGCTTCATGGGGTGGCCATCTTCCACAAGCGTTCCGTCGGCCTTGACGATGAACAGATGCGGAATGCCGCGAGTGTTCAGATCCAGTGGATTGCCGCCATTCGGCTTGACCACAGGGAACTTGACATCATGCTCCTTCGCCCAAGCCAATGCCTTTTCGTCGTTCTGATCCCGCGAAAAATGGATAAGCTCGATGTTCGGATCGTCCTTCAGTGTTTCCGTGTATGTCTTGGCGATGCGCGGCATTTCAGCGCGGCAAGGCCCGCACCACGACGCCGAGAACAGACAGAGATAGTACTTGGCATTCTTCTTGAAGTCCTTGTTGAGCAGGAAGTCACATTCCTGAAGCGTCTGCGCAACAGAAATCTTGGGCAGTGGATATTTTTGGGAATCTCTCCTCCCAACGCCGTATTTCTTGAAAAGTTCTGCCATGTTTTCGTCCGTAACCTCACCCAAAAGATCAGCCATCTGGTCAAAAGATAGTTTTTGAGGCAACTTGCCCTCTGCGTAGCGCGAGTTTTTCAAATTGCAGTAATCAAGAATGGATGTCGGGTGTCTTTCCCTCAACTCCTCAAATACCGACCATATCGGCGCATACTTGCGCCAGACTCCAAGTCGCCTGTCCGTCTTCGCGTCGCCGTCCTTAGCGAGGCCTTTCCTGATCATTTCCTTGACTTCAGGAACTGGGTCGATGCCCTTTACGTCGCCCCTGATGAGATCATTCACATAAAGATGAAATCCAACATCATCATCGCAGACCGTCAAAATCTTGTTTGCAATGAGCGTGAGGTCCATATCCCATTTATCGCTTCCCTTGGCCAATCCAATAGTAAACTGACTGATGCCATCGCCACGGCCTCCCCAAGAAGACCCTGTATACCCGCGGCTGTCGCTGCCATCATTTCGCTTGACTACGATCGTGTACGCACGCGACGGCGACTTGCCGCCAAAAGGATCGCCGTAATAACGCACGGCAGCGGGCAGATAGTCTTCCACCAATCTTTTCAGGACATATTCAGCACCCTTCTCACAACCAGGATCTGGCTGCATGCGGATGCCGTAAGGGCCAGTCATATCTTTTGCCATAGACACCTGTGCTGTCTTCGAACTATTCGTTTCTACCTTTTCGTCAAAGGCCAACCGAGGTTTTATGTGCGCTGCCAACCGCAATCCAACGCCATAATGCCGCTGTGTTTTCGGAATATGCCAATTCTGATTCCACGTACACTTGTCGGCAACTTGATTGAATGCACATCCCTTTAAAGATCCACACCCACTTGGTGCATCTCCGCCCGCTCCGGACAACCACTCCCAGACATTACCCAACATGTCGTAAAAGCCAAACGCATTGGGGGCTTTCGTGGCAACTGTATGCGTCTGATTTGAACTGTTCGCCATTACCCACGCCATGTCAAGGACATCGCCGGCAACCCCAGGCTTAATCCAGCTGCCGCGTCCCCCCGAACCAGCCCATGCCGCATACTTCCATTCTCCCAATTCTGGAAGACGAAACTCAAATTGCGAGGACTTCACCTCTTCTGTCTGATTCAGTTTCTCAAGAAACACGTCGCAATCATCGCGACTCACGTTTTCAACTGGCAGGTTCGCACCCTTGTGACTGGAAGGATTATACCCCATAACAGATTCCCACTGCCCCTGGGTGAGCTCCGTCGCCGACAGCCAGTAATCACGCCCAGGGACTTTGATCATTCCCTTCAAGATGCTCGCTACAGAACTTCGCTCTTCCACACGTGAAGATGCCACGTTCGACGCGGCATGTGATGAAATGCCATCTTTGGTTTCGTCGAGCAGCTTGTAAAGCCGTGCGCCAGTCTCCTTCTTGGGGACTCCAAGGAGCACCGACTCGATCATGTTCGTGACGTTTTGCGGCGGCATGTCCAAAATCGCCGCCTCCAGTGCTTTCATCGTCTCTGCGGCTTTTTCAAGGTTGCCGTCCTGCACATAAAGGACGAACGCGCCCTTCATCAGCAGCAGCTTCGCCGCTTCCGTGTCTGCCTCGCCCGAGAGCTTCATCGCCACGGCGGCAACATCAGACCGCGTCTTCCTACCGGACTCAAACGCTGCCCGCTCGGATGCCAGCATCTTTTGGACAACTGGCTCCGCTCGCTTTGTTTCTTCCTCTGTCGGCATGGCCGACAACTGAAAAGCCGCGCAAGCCACCGCCATTGCACAGATCAGTTTCGATTTCATTTTACCTCCTTATTGAATTTAATTCTGTTGTTCTAAATCAGTACACCACTTTCCGCATGACATCATCTTCTTTTACTCTGGGACGGACGGTGAAGTAGTTGACGCCCGATTTGCTGAGCTCATTGACTCGCGCCTCGTCCGCTGCCTCGCCAAGCACCTGACGCTCATATCGGTTGTCCTCGACGAGTTCGCTTGCCGTAAAGCTAATTTCGATGCGAGCGTCGCTTCCATCGTCCGCACGCTGCTCCTTCCAGATTACCGCGACCTCAACGTCCATCCCCTTCCCAATCTTGAACTTCTTCAGGGCGAGCGTGCCATCCGGAACGTCTGCGCGCTGATCGACCGCGCCGTAGTCCTCCTTCATCCACTGAGTGATCTCCCTGACCATCTTGTTCGCCTTCGACGCATTTCCAACATAAAGGTCTCCGTACATCCGAATGGAATCAACCTGCCTGGTCGAGGGGAGCACCGAGTACATGACCTTCGTGCAATAGAACTCCGGCTCGTCAAGGCGCTTAAACCTGCTGAGCGCGACTTCATCGATTTTGTACTGGTCAGTGCCGTCGATTTCCTTACGGCGGACCAGGAACATGGCATTATTCAACTCGTCGCCCATTGCCACGCCGCCAATGCCGACTTTGGTGTATTCCTCGGGAAACGTGAGAGTCGGCTTGCCGTTCCTGTTAATCAGTACGAAACCATTCTCAAGATCGACTTTTCCGTCCTTCGCGATGTCCGCCAACTCTTCCGTCAGCCTGTCCAGCGCATTTGTGAACGGAGCATAGATTGGATTCTGGACATATTTAGGAATCTTGATCTCCGCCACAACCTTTGCCGAAGTAGTCTTCTTTACGGCAGACGAATGCCTGGTCGACGGCTTGAATTCGGCGATGGTGCCGCTTTTTGAAACGCGGCAAGCGGTCCGCTCCGCCTTCTTCTGACCGGCTGCCGTGCCATTTCCATGGGTCAGGATGCAATAGCTTGCGATCACTGCCACACCCGTGGCGCACAGCCAAGAACTTGTAACTGATACTAGTGTCATTTTCATTGTTTGCTCCTTATGAACGTTTGTTGCGTTCACTGACACTATACGCACAGCACGAACAAATCTCCCGCGGAAATTTTATTTTTCTTCGGCGTACTCCATTTCGACCGCTTCGATCATCTTGTTGACACGATTCTTGACCTTGTATATGATATCAGCCGACACGCCAAAAGCGGCAACAATCTCATCAATAGGGCGGTTTTCAACCACATAGGCGCGATAGATATCTCTGGACTGCTGCTTCATCGCCACCTTTGTAAGCACATGTTCGACCGCAGCCTCGTGCTTTGCCTTTGCCCAGCTCAAGTCGATTCGCTCCTGCTGCTCCGCCGGAACGGTCGGTTCTTCCGTCAAATCGTCGATTGAACAGCGGTCGGCAACATGCCGCGCCTGGTCTTGCCGGTAAAGCGTAATCAGCTGACGGCGTATGAGAAGCGCGAGAAACGTCCGAAACCGCGCCTTGTCGGGATCGTACTTCCCCGAACGAATGACATCAACCAGCTTGAGATAGACCTCCTGAACGACATCGTCTGGATCGTGCACACGGTCGTTCCACTCCACGAACCGGCGGATGGCCGGCGTGTAGAGATTGAAGAAGCGCACCCATGAGGCCTCGTTTCCGCCCGTCACTTCGACAGCCAGCTTCTGGAGCAAGGTCAAAGACGTCGGCGGAAAGATGCTCATCGCAGAGTCCTCTCGTAAATGCCACTGCCACTGAACGCTGCATCGAAATCATCAATTTCGGCAGGCGTGGGTCGGTTGGAGAAAATGAAATAGCCGACGATGGCTGCGGCAACGAGAACAGTTGCGCCCACGAGCGCCAGAAGAACACGGCGACGCTTCCGACGCGGCGGAGCTTCCTGTGCCTTCGCCCTCCCATGCTCTGCGGCAGGGGCGCACTGGAGCATTTCAACCAGTTCGAAAAGGTTCGTCGTGCGCTCCGCCGGATTCTCGGCCAGGAGGCGCGGCAAAACGTCAATCCAACGATATTCAAGCGTCTCCAGCAGCTTGAACACCTTGGAGCCGGGCTCGTACCATATTCCGGTCAGCAGATATACGAACATGACGCCCAGCGAATACGAGTCCGCCGCAGGCGTCGCCTTTTGTCCACGGGCTACTTCGGGCGCCATGTAGCCCTGGGTTCCCATCACTAGGCGAGCGGATGTTGCAGCCTCCGACACCATTGTGTTGACAGCCTTGACGTCGGCGCGCAACCGTTCCGAGAAAAGACGCGAGATGCCGAAGTCTGAGAGGACCACATGCCCATCCGAAGAAATGAGAACGTTCCCGAGCTTGATGTCGCGATGGACAATGCCCTGCTCATGGATGTAGTCGATGGCGTAGGCAAGGTCCAGGAACCAGCATAAGATGCAATCCTCGTCCA
>CAMZEN010000075.1 GCA_947305775.1 uncultured Verrucomicrobiota bacterium | reverse complement strand
TAAAGGCATTTCGGAGAGAACCAGCTATCACCCAGCTTGATAAGTCTTTCGCTCCTATCCTCAGTTCATCGAACACCTTTTCAACGGTGACTCGTTCGGGCCTCCACCTCCTGTTACGGGGGCTTCACCCTGCCCAAGGATAGCTCGCATGGGCTTCGGGTCCACCTCGGCGAACTCATGACGCGCTGTTCGCACTCGCTTTCGCTGCGCCTCCCCTTCCGGTTAGGCTCGCTCGCCAAGGTGACTCGCGGACTCATTATGCAAAAGGCAAACGGTCGCGTCGCAAAGCGACGCTTCCATAGCTTGTGGACGCACGATTTCAGGTCTGTTTCACTCCGCTAGCAGCGGTTCTTTTCGCCTTTCCCTCGCGGTACTAGTTCACTATCGGTCATCGGGTAGTGTTCAGCCTTGGAGGGTGGTCCCCCCGGATTCGGACGGAGTTTCACGTGCTCCGTCCTAATTGGGATGCCGGTAGGCTCGGTAGGGCTTTCGGATAAGGGGCTTTCACCCGCTGTGGCCGGACCTTCCAGTCCGTTCTCCTAGCCGTCCCGATGCCATGTCCCGGTCCCGCAACCCCGAGGTGCAAGCACCTCGGTTTGGGCTCCTGCGCTTTCGCTCGCCACTACTCGCGCTATCTCGTTTGATTTCTCTTCCTGCGGGTACTGAGATGTTTCACTTCCCCGCGTATGGCTTCCAAGGACTATGTATTCATCCTAGGATGTCATCCGATTAAGGATGACGGGTTGCCCCATTCGGATACCCCCGGATCAAAGCCCGTTGACGGCTCCCCGAGGATTGTCGCAGTCTTCCGCGTCCTTCATAGCCTCCCGATGCCAAGGCATCCGTCGTGCGCCCGTATACGCTTAGCAAGAAACTTCTTTGAACTCTCGCCAATCTCGTTACGTTGCAATTCTCTTCAATCTCCAACTCCCACTTTTCAAAGATCGCGTCCTGCCCTTTGCGGGGCGAACGAGGACATAGTATACCATTTCACCGCGCCTCTGCGCAAGGGGGTATTTGAACTTTTGTTAAAGTTTTTCACTATGCAACAGTTTAACCCCATAATCCGCCAATTCAGTCAACATAAGAACTGCCGACCAGCCGCCAAACAGCCACCCTTTCTGCTCCAACGCGGCGAAATGTTACGCGTTTGCCGCTTATTCGAAAACGTACTCAGCGCATTTGCATTGAACTATATAGACATGGTTTTGTCTCATCTTTAAGGTTTGAAATCGTTACTGTTCTGTTGCCCTGTATACACACTGAAGTGCGAAAGGTTAAATCGTTGACTTCCCGCTCTGTCTTCGTGGAGTTTTTCGGAATTGTGCGCCCCGTAACACCAAACGGAATGTCTCACTTCGGCAATGCGAGCGCGAGGCTCCTGATGGTCGGAACAAACGCTTCATTGATCGACCAGAGCTGACGGTCCGGGTTGTCTATCGGGAGTGTGGTGAGCAGCTCTTCTATTGCCTTTTTGATTTCCTCGCAATGGTCGCAGAGCTCATTGATGAGTTCGACATCCTCCGAGAACGCACCCACGAGCATGAGGCCCGCGAATTGCTGCTGGCCGTCCAAACCGAAACCGTTCCATTTGTTCACGCCGAAGGCCGCCTTGCCGGAATTGTCTACCATGCGGAAGATGTTGAGCGTCTCCTTGGCGACATCCTCCATGTCGCACGGCTTGTTGCAGATTGCCCTCTTGAGCGACTGGATGCTGATCTGCTTGACGTAGTCGGCGCTCTCCAGACGGAATTCGTCGATGTTCGGCGTCACGAGCGCGCACTTGCGGATGTGGTCCAGCGCCCAGTCCGGGACAAGACCCTTGAACTTCTTCACGGAATCCTCTGCAAGTTTCTTGCGATCTTCGACGTATTTCTCCGTGAGGTCCTGGAACGCCTTCTCCACGTCCTTGGCAGTCTCGATCTTCTTCTTGCCGCTGTTGATTTCGCTCATGAGCGCCTCGACTTCCTTGCGGGAGAAAGTAAAGGTCGAAAGACCCGGCGTGAGCGTCTTCGGATCGATGCCCGTCAGCTTTTGGAACGTCTTGGAGAGGGTTTCGGCGGAGTTGTTGTCGCATTTGTTCAACATGGCGGAAATCTCCATGCGGGCCTTGATCTGCGGCTCGAATTCGTCCAGAACAGCCTTGTAGGCCGCCGCCGTGTTGCAACGGCGCAACTGGTCCCTGAGATTGGGAATGACATCGAACATTTTGTCTATCAAGTAATTGCTGACATCCGAACCCTTCAATTCTTCCACTTCGTTCTCGAGCGCCGCGAGCCGCTCCTTCATCTTGGCCATCTCGTAGACTCCTCCGTTGAGGATATCCTTGGCCGCATCGAGAACGTCCTGCGAATTCAGGTCGCGCACCATCCCGTGGGCTTTTCCCCTCAATGCTTCCTCGATCTGGTAGCGGCCCACAAACTTAATGACGTCCTTGGCGGAATTGACTGTTTCTTTGCCGCAACGATTGTTGATCTCGTTCTTCAAGCCTTCGAGGGCGTTCTGGATGTTAAGCGGCAGTCCGTCGACATTGGATTGGCTTATATTGTCCAAGATGCGGCTGTTGCTCGGAGTCGTGATTTTTCCGTCCAGAACCGCCCTCACGGATTCGACCGAGACTTCGTTGCCTGTCAAGTCGGTGAAGCTCTCGTCCTTCATTGCGAGAAGCTGATTCAAGACGGCGGTACTCACCTGCGAGATGCGCCTTGCAGTGAGGGGACGGCCACCCTGGTTGAAGCGGGACATGTGCATGGCGGTCTTCACGTCTTCGGGGATGTTGTCCTCCGAGCCGCCGAAGAGCTTGACGATGGTCTCCTTGAACAGCGTACGGGTCGCGTTGTTCGCCTGCTTGTTTGCGCTGCTGCGGAAGAGCTTGGAGAAGAACGCGCGAGGAGCGTCGGATGTGTTAAGATCGATCTTGGCCCCCAATTCGGTTTTGTTGTGCGATGTGGCGACCGCATCTTCGTTGCCGACGTCAATCTGAGCTTTTGCGAACTCCGTGAACGCCCTGAACTGCGCGAGATAGTCCGTGTCGATCGTAATCATTATCTTCTTCCTTTTCTGTCTCTTTTCTGTTTTGAAATTCTGTTCTGTTGCCCTGTATACACGCGAGCGTGCAAAAGGTTACACATGCGGCGCATATTATACCATAATTTTAGTATATTAAGCGATTTAACCGAAAGAAAACATCTCCTGTCGCAAATGGCAGGGGATGCCGAAAGCCAGGAGAGCGGGCGTCTCGCCCGCTCCCCAAACTCGGGGACTGTCCCCGCAATGATCTCCGTCGCTCCCGGTCCGATAACGATATCCTTGCCCTTTTCGTCCTGCCCCTTTACGCCAAGCCCCATCGCCTCGATCTTGTTTTCGATCTTCGAAAGGTCATTGCGGCTCGTAAAGCCATTCTCCATGGTCGGGTTCGTGTCGAGGCCGAAGAAGAAATCCTCGAACTCTTCCTGGTTGGTGATCTTCGGCATCTCCTTAGCTGGAGACCTGCGTTCCTTTGATTTCCGGCGCCGGTGCGGGCATGGCACCGACAAGTTCGGACATGGCATTGGGCAAGTTGGTGCTTATCGCAATGAACCCCTGGTTTGCACGTTTATCCTCGCTATTGTTTTCGATGAACATGTGGATGGCTGTAGCGATTTCTTCGGCATGAGAGTTGATTGTCTTGACAAGTTCCGCGTCGTTCGCCAGCGCGGCCTTGAGCATGATTTTCGCGAATTGCTCTAGTCCTTCCAAGCCCAGATCGGACATCTTGTCGGCCCCGATCACCGTGTTGCCGATGTCGAAGATCTTGCGCACGACATCGAGCATGCAGTCTGAGACATTCTGGAGGTTGAAGGGCTTTGCGGAGACGGCTGCCTTGAGCGGCTTGAGATCGATCTCGTTCAGAAGCTTGGCGCCGCCCAGGATGAACTCGTCGATTTTAGGTGCCGTCAGCGCGCACTGGCGAAGATGCTGGAGCGCCCAATCAGGCAGCAGTTCCTTGAACTGCTCTTCTACCTGTGTCGCGAGAGCCTGGCGCGATGTGACGAAATCCTGCGCGAGTTTGACATACGCATTTTTCACGTCCGCTGCCGTCTTGACAACCACCTTGCCTGAGTTGATGTCGGTTTTGAGGTCGTTGATTTCGCGGCTTTCGAATGTCTGCTTGTTTATGGCCGCCTTCAACGTATTCAGGTCAAGCCCCGTCATCTTTTGAAATTCCTCAGTAAGGATGTCGAAGGCCTTGGTTTCACATTCGTTCATCATGGCGTTGATTTCCATGCGCTCCTTGATCTGCTGCTCGAACTTGTCAAGCGTCTGCTTGAAGGCTTCCGGCGTCTGGCAATTCTTCAATGCGTCCAGAAGGCCTGGGACGGCTTTCAACATGGCAGCCGCGAGCGGTTTATCGGCCTTAGCGCCTTTCACGTCTTTCGCGATCTCGACAAGGCGTTCGAGCAGCTTGGCCTGCTCGAGAACCGGATTCCCTTTTGCGAGGACGGAATTCATCGCCTCGGTCATATCTTGGCCGTTCAGGTCGCGCATAAGGTTCTTCGCGACAGAATTCAGTTCCATCACCAGCGGATACTTGCCAATGAGCGACAGGACGGCGCCAAGGCTCTTGACTGTGCCGGCGCCACAGCGGGCGTTGATGGCATCCTTCATGGCGGAGATGGCGTCCTTGATGTCCTGCGGCAGACCATCGATCTCCCCTGATTCCACGGCTCTCGCAATACTGTTGTTGGTCTGGCTCGACTTGGACTTGCCCTCCTGCACGGCCTTGTTCACGATTGCGGTGATGCGGCGCTGCGTGAGGGGCTTGCCGGAGGTGACGGAGCCGTCCGCGCCGATCTCGAAGTCTCCGGTCTTCAGGACGTCGCGTCCGAGGATGCTTTCGAGCCTTGCCATGAAGTCTGCGGAGAAGTGAAGTTTCCCGTCCCTCTCGGAGACTCCACCGAGGCCGAAGGCCTGCCCGAGCGAGCGCAGCAGCTCGGCGCGGACGGCGTTGTTATTCGCCTTCGTCGTGGGCAAGCGGAACATCCTGCCGATGAAGTTTCCGAGCTCCTTATTCTTCTTGATGCCGCCCTCGCCGTTGAGATTGGCGATCGCGTTGTCGCCGCCAAGATTGACGTTTCGGAAAGTGTTGAGTGCTGAAATGTTAAAGCTCATGGTCTTTTCCTCTGTTTAGTTGTTAGGTTCCTTGATCGGCTGGTAGTTTGTGTGTCCACCCTGTTTATCCGCGACGCGGCAAAAGGTTACACTTGCACGAATTCGCCGGGAGAGAATGGGGCTTGAGGTTCATCATCGACGAGTTCTTTCGCGGCGGCAGCGGCAGGGCGGTAGTCGTCCAGCGCCTCGCGCCATGTCGAAAGCGTGTTTACGGTTTGCCGAATGAGACGAAGAGCGTTTCCGGCGCGTTGGGGATGGTGATGGTGTATATGCCGTCCGCCTTTTCTACCGTCGCATCTTCCCTCAGTAGCCACGAATCAGCATTCGTCAGGTTTGTCGTGGTATAAACCGCAATTTCCTCGGCCGCCACATCCCATTGAAGCGTGACTGAGAACTTCGCGGAACCGTTCTCGAACGCAACGTCCATTCGCGTCAGGCTTATCGGGACCGGAATCTGCTGCACTCCCGACGCGGAAGTCTGCAACTGAGCGAAATACGCCATCGGATAGCTGCCTTCCACCTTCTTGCCGCCGGTGAACGACGTGCCCGCCTCGCCGCTGTTCGTGAACAGCTTGCCGCTCACGCAATCGTACAACATGTATTCGTCGCCCTTCTTCACGGGGATTATGTTCGCCTCCAGCGTGGTCCTGTCATTATTCCACCACTTCGACCAATAGAGGCGATACTTGGAATAACCCATAGAATGATCGCCATCATCATGGACAAAGCGCCAGAAGCTCAACGCGACTTCCGGCGTTATGCTTACATCCTGGTTGTAGGTGTCATTCCAGTACATTACGTCATTCACCGTGATTGCGTAATATTTATCTCTTGGCACCAACCCAACGATCAGGTCGTCATTCGTAGAGAACGGCCCAAAATCGGCATATCCAGCGCGGCGTGCGCCGATTCTGCCCTCCGCATTGGCATAGGCCCAAACGCCATGAGCCCATGTTGTGCCAGCATCGTACAGCGACACCCAGGCATTCGTATAAGTCTGGTTGTCCAGATTCAGCTTCGTCTCGGACTGCGGCCTCGCCGAAGGAATGAAGTCCGTCTGGATGTACGCGCCGATGGTTGCGGGCTGAATCCACTCCACCTCCTCGTCGTAGGCCGTCTGAGCGTCGCTGCCCAGGAAGAAGCGATAGTGCGTGCCGGGGACAAGCGCCTCAGCGGGAAGCGCGTACGTGTGCGAAACCTCGTTCTCCGCGACGGAGCCGAGTTTGCAACGCTTGTTGCTCGGCCAGTCGTCCAGGCGCGTTCCGTAGTCCTTGTCGCCCCACGCGACGACGACATCCATACGCACAGGAATGGTGTTAAAGGTCAGAGTCGCCTCGCCTTTCTGCGCATCCAGTTCCGTCTGCACGATCGTGACGTCTGGCGACGCCTTTAATGGTTTGCCCCCGGTTATCGGCGTGAGAAAGCCGCCTGTAGCGGTGTTGTAGAGGCCAACAACATTATTGCTTGTGCACCGCGCCGGCACGAAGTTGCCAACCACCGTACCGTCGGCAGCCGTTATTTTGAGCGAATATAAACGACAGATGGTGTTGTCGCCACCAGGGTTGTCCGACAAGAGAACATAAAATGGGGCTTGTTCGGGGAATGCTTGAGAGGTAATCTCGTCGTTCGGCAGGGTACCGGACCATTTCTCGTCCGTCGTCTCGTCCGTGAGGCTCGTCGTGTGATTCTTGCCATCCGAGACAATCGTGTAGTCATGCTCGAGCTCGACCTCATTGCCGATGCCATTTAATGTAAGGCAATAAGCGAACGAGAACGTGTTGGTCTTCGTCAGAACACCGATGTAGCTCGCCACATGGTTGTTTGCAAAACCCACTGCCGCCCACATGATCTGCTGCGCATCCTTCTTCTTCAACACGCGCATGCGCATTTCGATTTTGTGCGTAAAGTCTGCGTAGACATCTGACCCAATACACTGGTAGCCGCCCTCATACGTTTCGATGTACAGGAGCTGTTCGTAGCCCTGCGGCAGCTCGGCACGCGCCTGCGGTGCCGCGATGGCGAACGCCGCGACGGCAACCATCGCCAGACTCGCCGTTTTTGTTTTTCTGCTTAGTACAGTCATGTCCATTGTTCCTCTCTTAGATTTCGAAGAGGTTTGAATTTGAAATTGTTTAGCCTCAAAGAGAGCAGGAGGGACAGGAGAATGATTGTTCATAAACAGCTCCTGTTCCTCCTGTTCTTTGTGGCCTGCCATCATCAGTCATCTACCTGGAAGTTGACCTTCTTCGGCTTCGTCTTGTTGCTGTTCTTTACAACGTTCTGCTTGTTGAGCACATTTGCGATGTCGCCCGTATCGTTGACATCCCGCTCTATCTTCGTGGAGTTTTTCGAAAGTACACGACCCGTAACCCCAAAGTTCTCCATTATACCCCTGCCGTTCACCATCCCTTCCAGTTGGATGAGGCGCATCCTATCCTTTACGGGCAAATTCTCAGTTCCTCCAAGCTTTGTGGCCTTCGCCTTGAGCTGGTCAAGCTCCGCCCGAAAATTGTTCTGCGGCTTGGGGGCTTCCTTGATCGTGTTTTTGGTGTTGATGACGTTGTTGTCGTCATCGCCGTCGACGTCGTTGATGGAAGCAGTCGCGCCAGTGACTATTTCACTTCGATCGCTCTTCAAATACTGGTCAACCGTTGCCGACGTGTTTAGAACCATACCCATCTGCAGTGGGCTAAGCCCCGCCGAGGCCTCTTTACGTGACAAGAAATTTATGATGGCGCTCTTTGTTTCATTGATGCGCTTGGCGGTCAGCGGACGGCCCTTGCCGTCGAAGCGGCTAAAGTGCATCGCGTCCTTTACCTCTTGAGGAATGCTTTCCTCGCCGCCGAACAGTTTCGCAATGGTTTGCTTGAAGAGGTCGCGCGTCTGGTTGTTGAGTTGCCTGTTTGCCCTGCTGCGGAACAACGACCCAAAAAACCCAGGCTTGTCGGAATCATTCCTGATGACAGCATCCCCAGTCAATTGGGCTACCTTGACTTTATCTACGTTCGGGTCGTTTTCGACCGATGAGAATGCGAAGCGCGTGAATTTCTGCAAGTTGTTGAGCTGCGTAATATCGAGATTCATTTGTTTGTTCCCTTCAAATTGTTGTTTTTTTGTTCTTAGGTTTTGTTGACTTCGCCCTGTTTACACTTTAGGAGCGCAGAGGTTACAAAAAAGTTTACTTTTTTTCTGCCGCCGCTACACGCGCATGAAACTGGCGCCCGCGAGCGGGCCGACCTTAGGCTCCTTTGCGGACTGCTCCTGCGCAACCTTCGCCGCCTGGCCATAGCCAGCGACAATCTCCTTCCACTCGTCGGCAAGGTTGGAGAGCCGCTCGACATGCGCATAGAGGCTGTCCACGTCGAGATCGACGATCCTAAAGCGTTGCTGGATGCCGAACGCCTCGTTTTCGGGGTTCTGGAAAAGCACCGCCCCGTCGAGTGCGTCGTACATGAAATTCGCCTTGAGCATCATCGAGCCAAGGGGGCCATCTGCGCTTTCCGGCTGCTTGCCGATGTCGGCCATGACCAACATCGTCCCCGACTCTCCTTCGTCCAAGAAACCGAACGGGACGCCCTCGATTTCTATGGCAACGCCGTCGCCTTCCTGCGTAAGCTCGGACAGTCCGACTTTCGCGGCAAACTGCTGCATCAGTTCATTGAATTCCATTCGTCGTGTTTTCCTTTTTCTGCACAACAACCTTTAGTGGGTCATTTGACACATATTATACCATATATTGCGGATTACCGCTATCGCATATCGTTCCAGAACACCAGGAGATGCTAAAAGCTAGGAGAGCGGGCGTCTCGCCCGCTCCCCAAACTCGGGGACTGTCCCCGCAATGATCTTTGTGGCCTGCCATCAGTCCTCGGTGAAGGTGAATGGCTTCTTGGTCTTCGGCTTCTTGCCCTTCACCACCGGCAGGGAATCGTCGTCATCGGAACGCCCGAACGCCGCGCAAGGTCGGCCTGCGTCCACTCCTCACGTTGACGCGTCAGACGAACAAGATCGCGCAAA
>CAMZEN010000074.1 GCA_947305775.1 uncultured Verrucomicrobiota bacterium | reverse complement strand
AAGGACAACCACAATGACAACCCTCAAATTCAGCATCGCGGCAAATCCGCCGCGAGCAATCACCCGCGTCAAGCAGGGCGACATGCCGGACGACGAGGTTGACTTCTGCTCCGACACCGGCCCGCGAACGGTCGTGAACGGCATTGGCCTCGCGCTCGGCGCGGGCGACACGGTGAAACTGGAACTTTGCCCGAACAAGGGCGAGCCGATAGCCGTCCTCGACCAGTTGCGTGACATCCAGTCCAGCGAGACGCAAATCTCGTTTCTCAACTACTTGAACTCCTCCAGCCACCCGGACGGCGACTGGTGGGGCGAGGACGTCTTGCTCACCGTCACCATCAACGGAACGCCCATCACTCGCTGGCTCAAGTTCCACGACTGGAGCTAACGCGGAAAAATCTGCCGCGTCACATCTGCCGCGCTCGCGACACGTCGCGCCAACCACGCGCCGTGTCGCGCAGACTACGCGCAGAGTCGCGCCCCCGACGCGCAACGTCGCGTTTCCCACGCGCAACGTCGCGCCAACCGTGCGCCGCGTCGCGCCGCCAATCGCGGCGGCTCCATTGTCAATCCATTTCACACCCAAGGAATCGTGCAAATCATTCATGTTTTCGCACATTTCGCCCGCATATCGTGCTCAAAACCGACTCCGCTCCATTGACATTCGGCGGCAAATTTGGTATCATACCCATGCTCGTTCTTTAGGGATACTATGCCCTGAAACAGAAAGCGAGGTAAAGAAATGGCAACATCAAGCATAACTGCGAACTTCTATTGCGACAATGCAAAGGCGGCAAACACCTTTGTGGACTTGCTATTGTCTGAAAAACCGCCAGCAAAATGGGTGGCTCCTGTCCCGACGGGTTCGGTTCACGAATTCAGAAATCGGCGAGACGTTTCCAATTTTGTCAAACGTGTTGTCCGCGCACGCCGTAACAGGGTTGGTGCATGAAGCAAGATGTGACAGTCATCTCCCTGCGTCAGTTTGAGTCCGCTGGCGGTTTGTCCGATGGCTATGCCTTCGAGGATTTCTCATGCCCCTTGAACGAAGAGGTGCAAGACTTCTTGCAAAAGAAAGCCGTTCACTCGCTGCACCTCGGTGCATCGATGACGTATCTTGTTTATGACAACAAGACCTCATGTTTGTTGGGGTATTTTACATTGGTCTTGAAATCATTCTCGATTGAAAAGGATAAGCTTTCAAAGACAAAGTGCCGCTTGATTGAACGCTTTGCCGATGTGGACAGGAATCGATACACGGCGGCGGTTTATCTGATTGCTCAGATAGGAAAGAACTTTGCCCTTGATGACGAAGAACGCATAAGTGGCGACGAACTGCTGAAACTTGCTTTTGAAAAGTTGTACGCCGCGAGGGAACTTGTGGGAGGCAAATTGGTCTTGGTAGAACGCGACATGAAATCGCCGGAGTTGGTGAAGTTCTACACCAGATGGAATTTTCAGTCGTGGAACGAAAGGCATGACGACAAAGACGGCGTTGATTACGATCAGATGCTTTGCGTGTTGAACAATGCCCAAGTCGCATAACAATCTCAAATCGTGAAACTGGAAATGAAAGGAGAAAGCCCATAGACAGTTAAAACGATAAGGCGGGGAGAAATCCGCCGACAGCAATTTGCAATGCTGCAAGCAGTCACCTCCTGAAATGTTAGGAAGTTTCGAGACTAGTGACACTATGCAGAGGAAAACGCAACAGCGTTTACCTCTCTTCGTGTTCTAGTCAAGGTAATCCTAACAACCTCAGGAGGGACACGGAGAGAGGTTTTTCATACCCTTGATTCGTGTCGGTACGTAGCTAGCAGCAGACACAACAACAAAGAAAGGCATGAGATGAAGACAATACGAAGACTATGTGGCGCATTTGCGCTGATTGTGGGTTTGACTGCGTTAGGTGCGGTCGAGCGAGTTGACTACGCCAGTACGGGCAGCAACGTCCAACGGCGCAGGGTAGAAACGGAACAACGCGGCTTCGAGGTCGTCGGTTATTCGTTCGCGGCGTTCGGCATCGTCCCCGCGCTTGAATGGCCGGCGGCGGAAAATGAGATTGACGGTTTCCGTTTCAACCTCTTCGCCGGAGAGCACATTGATGTCTATGGCTTCGACTTGGGCGTGTTCGGCAACTTCGTGAAACGTGAAGTTGGTGGACTCCAGATCGCGGGACTGTTCAACGTCGTCGGCGAGTCCGATGGCGCGTTGCAGATTGCCGCTGCCTGCAACTACTGCAAGGGTGACTTTGGCGGCGTTCAGGTGGGGGCTGTGAATGTCACCGAAAAGGGGCGCGGACTTCAGCTCGGCCTCGTCAATCGGGCGAACATCCTCTACGGAGTGCAGATCGGAGTTGCTAACTTCATCGACGCATCGTCCGTTCGATTCTTCCCGTTAGTCAACTGCGCATTTTAAGGAGAAAGCCTCAATGAGAAAATTAATCGCAATCCTCGCATCTGCGCTTGCCGTCGCGTTCGCCGGATGCATCACGGACACAAGCGGCATCGCCGTCGAAAAGGGCAAGATGACCGTCTATAACCAGCGTCTCGCGGCGCACATGTCGCTTACGCACCATCTCAGGCGCGACACGAAGACCGGTTTCATCCATGTCCAAGCCGTTCTCCAGAATGCCGACTATTCTGACATACAGTTTCAGTACCGCTTCGAGTGGTATGATGCGGACGGCATGCTGATCGAGGAGACTTCCCCGATGTGGCATACGGCTCGTGTCCACGGAAAAGACCGCAAGGTACTTGAAGGTGTCAGCGAGAGCCGGCAGGCCGCCGACTTCCGCCTCGTCATCCGCGCGTTGTAATGGGAGGGACGCGCTTCTGCGCGTCCGCAAACGAAAGACAATAACATGAAAGCAAAACGAATTTCCTCAATTCTCGCCGCGTTGATTTCGGCATCGGCATTCGCCGCCGATCCCGTCTCGGCGCTTCTCGTGGTGCAGAACCACAGTGCCGTGAAGGACGCCGCCGTGCTGACGTCCATCGGCGACCAGTTCGCGTCAGCCCTTGGCAACGAACTCTTCGAGATCATCAACCCGAACGACGTGATCGGCGAGAACCAGAACGTCGGGCCGTGGGGCGAGAAGATGCCGACCTCCAGCGCGGTGCGTCTCGCAGAAAGCTGCGGGGCGGACCTCCTGCTCACGGCATCCATAACGGACATCTCGCGCCGAGATCTTGGCGCACCGCCGATCGCCGGAAACATCGTCGTCACGTGGACGGTCGCCGCAAAGCGAGTGCCGAACGGTCGCACCATCTGCTCTGTGACGGTTCCGTTCGAGGGACAGAAGCAGGCGACGCCGCTCCTGGCGTCGAACTTCCAGCGCATACGCGACGAGGCGCTGCGCGAGTCGGTGAAGTCGGCGGCTGACGCATTTCTTGCGAAGGCGAAGACGCGCAAGTTTACGCCCGACAAGAAGGCGGAGCGCGTGAGCGTGGCGTTCGTCGCAAACCTCGCGGGAGCGGACGTGCGTATCGACGGCATCTCCTGCGGCACGGCGGGGACGGACCTCAAGACCCCGCTCAAAGCGGAGGTGTCGAAAGGAGTCCACAACCTTGAGATCGTCTATCCGTTCATGGTTCCGTACAAGACGGTTGCGCGGTTCGATGGCGAAAGCACGTTCGCCGTGAATCTCCACGAAACGGTCGAGGGACGCGCCCTGCGACAGGGCGACCAGGTTCTCGCCGCCGCGCTCGAACGCATCTTGAAGGGCGGCGCGACGGACGACGACGCGAAGCTCGTCAAGGCGAAGGGCTACGCAAAGTGCCTTGAGGCAAGTTCGTTCAAGATCTCTGGAATGCCCGAACGCCTGACGATGGTCAAGGGCGAAGTCGGCTCATTCGGCCTCGGTATCATCCAGGAAGAAAAGCAATAAAAAGGAATACGAAAATGAACAAGGCAATCATAGCTTCCCTCGCCGCCGCGCTCTGCGGCTGTGCCGTCAACCCTCCTCCGCCGAAGCCGCTCCCGAAAGGCCCGGCGCAGTACGTCCCGGAAGGAGAGGTCATCAACGGCAGGGCGTCGGAGATGACGATGTACGACTTGGAGACGGCGACGCAGGACCTCCTCGCCAAGATGCGCAAGAGCAACCTCTTCACGCAGAACTACACCACCGTCAAGACCGCGAAGGGTGCGTTGCCTGTGATTGTCGTAGGGAACATCGAAAACAGGACGAGCGACCGCATACAGGGGCGGCTCGACACCGTGCGCGAAATTATCAACACGTCGCTCTTCGAGATGGACCTCTTTGAGGTGAAGGACGACACGGCGGCGTCGCAGATCGCGGCGCGGATGCTTCAGAGCCAGACCAGCGGGCTGGAGAACGGTTCGCTCGTCTCGTCCATCGGCACGCACGATTCTCCGGACTTCATGCTCATCGGTGATCTGAGTGCGTTCAAGGACTTCGGCGGCTACCACACCTACAAGCTGCACCTCGCCATCCACAACCTCAAGACCGGCAAGGTCGTCTGGCAGGGCATCCAGACAAAGATCAAATTGTAGGAAATTTCTAAGATAAGGATATTTCATTATGAAGTATTTACGACATACAACACTAGCAGTTATACTTATTTCACTAATGGTTGGTTGTGAAACCTCAATGAAGCGTAATAAGGAGAAAATTTATGCGTACGAAAGCGACGTTGATAAGTGGGAGGAAGAAAATCCTATTAAGCCTCCAATTCGATTGTCCGAAGACTCTGATTTTATTTCTCCGCTGCCAAAGGAATATCTGATTGGGGAATGGGAGGGGGCGTGGTATGAATGGCACTGTAGTTCGGCGGTGTATAGAGATGAGACAAATGTAGTCCACAGCTATTATTCATCACCAATTTCTTACAGGCCAACACGGCATTATGCAAAGCTGAAGATCAATGCAGATGGTAGTTTCGATTGTGAAAGTTATCAAGTGGGCAGCAGTAAAGATTCATCAAGAGGAAAATGGAGTGTAAAAATTGCGCCGAACAACACATGGGCTGACTTGTTTTTCGAACCTGATGACGGTAAGTACTGGAAAGAATATGAAGCATTGGAGGTAAATAAGCGGAGCTGGCGACAAATCTGTTGGCTTAATGAGGACGAATTTTGCATGGGGCACTTTCAGAATAATAGTGAAGTCGAATATACAGCTCGACCGATAAAATACGAGAAAGAGCGTATAAAAGAATACAACGGATATTTTATAGGGTTAAAAAAGTACGGTAAAGATAATTGTCTTAATGAATCCTACAGTTATTATTTGCATCCATATGACAGGAACTATAATTACCAGCTTCATAAAGATGAGTATTCTGTAGCATGGTTTTCGATTGAAAAGACGCGCTACTTGCTTACACCAATTCGGTTTACGCGTGTTGGCGAGAAACTGGCGGAAACGCGACCGCTCTATAATGTAGTTTCATGTGAACGTGCGCCTGGAAGCGATTTCGCATATCGCTTCGAATTGGATGTTATCGACGATGACAAAACAATGCGGACAGTTCGCAGGATACAGAACGATTTTCGTGCTGCAGTGAAATCAATGTATATGGAGACATCTTCATACAAAAGATCAAATATGTTGCAGGTCAATTTCCCTGAATACAGGTATAGGGACGGCAAAATAACGGGAATGGCAGAGGTTTTGGCAATAAATGTTACAGCGTTGGAATACGACCCTACCAGCAGACAAGGCAAAATGTCTGCCAAGATAGGTGCTGATCAGCTCGTGGAAGCCCGTGCCTATATTCGTAAGAACATTGAGACGCTTGCCCGTGACAAGAACATTGCGCTCGTGACAGGCGAAATCCCTCCTCCCGCAAAGTTTTACCTCGGCCGCGAGGAACTGAAGGATGGTAACGTGCTGGAGATTGAGTTCAAGACGGAATAATGAGATGACTATGCAAATTCATAATGCGTTCGTTTGCAGCATTTCATGTCTGGTTCTTCTTGCTGGTTGTCAGACAAATACCGCCATTATCCCAGATGGGACAAGAGTGTATGTAGTTCAGAGAGGCGATTCGCTGAATTCAATTGCTGCCGCAAACGGGACTACCGCATCGGAATTGATGTTTGTCAACAGCCTCAAGAAACCTCTTCTTCGCGTCGGGCAGCGCTTGATATTGCCGCAGGAGCCGTTTTCTTTTCAAAAGTTCATGGACTCTATCGCGTCTCGTTGTCCTTTTGAAGAATATGTGAAAACTGAAGAGGTTCAGTCGTCCGCCAGGCAACATTCTGCGGGCGATTTGTCATTTTCGTTGCCAACAGAAAATGAGATTTTGTCATCCCCGATGCGGCGGGATGAACTCCTCGGAAAATGGTCTGCGCAGTATTATGCATGTGAACGCGTATTGTTTTCCGATGCGCCGGGAAAATGGTATGTGACAAAAGCTACTGAGTGCTATGAGTTCAACGATAACAACCGGTATTCAATGAAGATTTCCGCCAATGGAAAACTGTTCAAAACGGCTACGGGAACTTGGTCGTACGATAATGGTCTGTTGACCCTTAAAAATGACGATAATGCAAGTTGGGCTGGACGATATCGCGTTGACTGCTTTAATGAAAACGAAATTGCAGTTCGTTGTCGTGACAATGAGGAAGGACGTCGACTTGTCATTGAGAGTTTCGCGAAACGATACCCAAGTGGTCAATATAAGAACATTGTCGAATTCTGGTACGACAAGAAAGGGTGTCAGCACATTGTCCGCAAGCATTGTGGTTCTGTTCGCGGCGTCCTTGGGGAAGCGATCGAGACACCACACCGTTTTGTACGTGTCGGGCATTCAGGAGTTAAGGCGACACATCCCGTTGATAAAGGTAAAGACTTGTACCAGATTATTAGTTGTGAGCGCGAGACTGGTAGCGATTTCTCTTATAGGTTTGTATTGGAACTGGCAGACAAACTCAATCTTCACACATTCCGCGCCGTCCAACAGGAGTTCCGTGCGGCGGTCAAGGCGGACTATGCCGAATCGTTCCCCGGTGTCGATGAGCGGACGCTCTTCGTGGATTTCCCAGAATATAAACTCGACAACGGAAAAATTACTGGTTGCGCTGTCGTCCTTACAATCTCCGTCGCGTCGCTCACATACGACCCGAACACGCGCAAGGGCAAGCTGGCGGTGAAGGTGAACGCGAACCAGTACGAGGAGGCGCGGAAATGGATCCGCAAGAACATCGAGACGCTTGCCCGCGACAAGAACATCGCGCTCACGACTGGCGAAATTCCCCCCGCCGCCAAGTTCTACCTCGGCAGGGAAGAACTGAAGGACGGGAACGTGCTGGAGATTGAGTTCAAGACGGAGTGAAAGCCAAAGAAGGAGGGTACATGAAGAAATCATTGATAAAGGCTCTGCTGCTTTTTGTTGTGACATGGAACTGTGGATGTATTACCGACCATCATGCCGTTCTGCTGAATCGTCAGAATCCCGGTGTGCGCAGTCCCGATTACAGGCCATCCTACTTTGCAAGAGAGGGGTTGGCGTTTTCTCGCATATTGACTAGTCCTGTGATGATCCCGTTAGCGGGCGCGGCGGAATTTGCGACGAATGACCATCGCGACATCGTCAATAGAACTTTTGAGGGCTTGTTCGGAATGGTGTTGATCTCACCGGTTTTGATGGTACAGGAAATCGGAGTTGGATTTGCAGAAGCAATAGCATGCCAGCAGTTCAAATCGCAATATTATCCCTGGGAGCATTATTCCATGGAGATTGAGGGCGAACAACTTGATTGGAAGCGAGAATACAAGGAAAAGTATCGAAGGGAGCATCCGAACCCCAACCTTGAACTTCTGGGCGAGATTGCTTCCGGTGCTGCTGAAGGTGCGATCCAAGGTGCTGGCCAAGTTGCCGTGGATGCCGCTATGAACAAGTCAGGAAAGCGCACAGGCGCAACAACTGGTGGGGAGGCGTCATCCAACTCATCCTACGGAAGTATTTCTGGCCCCTCTAATCTTGGTTGTGGCGAGATGGCAGTGTATCGCTTGTATGTCGGAGGAAAGAAGGTTGATGCCGACTGGCATCAGAACGGAACGAGCATATCCGTGTACGGGAGCGGCGATCACGCTCGTGCGATGGGAGGGAACCCGCCGATAAAGAGCGGCAAATACAAGACCGGCATTCGCGCCACGTACAACGGCAAGACCTACACTAAGACGATTTACATCGTGAAATGAAAAATGCGGCAGCGTTCTGGGGATTGAATTCAAGACGGAATAATCATCATGTAGGACAGAATAATCGGCAGATGTCTTATCTTGACGGCGATTGCAGTCAGCGAACCGATCTCCTGATGCATACAGTATCATGTGGTGTGCATCACGATGGCTCAAGGATAGAAACTAAAGGTAAATGCAAAGTTGCGACTTGGCTGTGTCGCTTTGAGGATGGCACGACACATTGCATGGATATGAAATGCAACTACTTGGAATCTAGTGGAAACGGGGCTATGTGCTCGGTCGTGCGCACTTCCACAAAATTCCGAGTAACCCAAAGGTAAGACTGACGGAAATTTCTGAGGTAAATACTCATTGACTGTCGCAGCGTAATTGCCGCGTGTTCTGTTTTGCGATGGGCGCGGCTCCTTGCGGCCACTTCGCGGCGTTGCCGCTCGTGCGCTCAGTCACTATGCTCCTTGCGCGGCTGCCCTTCGATAGCGCGGCATATCTGCCGCGCTATCTTCGGCGCATTCTCTCAAGGGCAAGCGCACGCCGACCGTCGAGCGAAATGCACCCGCGCCGTAGGCGTCGGGTTGCCCGAATGAGCGTAGCGAATGAGCCGCGTAGCGGCCGCAAGGGGCTGCGCGACCTGGACTTCAACGTCCTCGGGATCTGGTTCCGCGTGTACTTCGACGTGGGCATCCGCGAACAGGACCATCGCGGCATGCTCAAGGCGAACGGCGCAACAGCCTAAGGCAATCTGCCGCAGGGCCGGGGCGGGGTTCTTTGTTTGTTTCTTCCCCCGCTCCGGCCTGCGGCCTTCTTCAACTTCAATCGAGAAAGGAATCCTAAAATGGATGCAAGGTATGTTCAGAGGGGCGACGCCATCGACTACACGCCAATGGCGGACGTCGCGGCGGGCGACATGGTCGTTCTCGCAGGCAAGGTTGTCGGCGTGGCGAAGCTCGACATAAAGGCGGGCGAACTCGGAGCCCTCGCGCTTGCGGGGGTTTACGAGGTCGCCAAGGCGCCCGGAGCGGCGTT
>CAMZEN010000073.1 GCA_947305775.1 uncultured Verrucomicrobiota bacterium | reverse complement strand
AACGTCAATGCCCAGCTTCGGACACTAAACTTTCGTTTAGTTTTTCAATCGGCTTGAGATTATGGATCATTTCTCAAACGTGTTACTACTGGCAAGGGGTTGCGGGAAGAGATGCCTGTTGGCAAAGGCGCGGCCTGCTCCCGATTTGAAATACTGCTCAAGGTGAGCCGCAACGCTTTTGCTTCGAACCGCTATCGCCGCATCGACGATCTAAGGGGTGAATTTGGATGTGTGGGGAACTTGGCCAGAATTGTGCTTTGCAAGGCGTGATTTCAGGTCTTCTGTCATGCCGACATAATGATGTGTGGGAGTTGCCACATCTGATAGCATATAGACATAATGAAAACCGGTCATGATTTTTTATTCCTGCTCACTCTAAGTTTTCGTTTCCTGCCCGCCTTCGCGCGTTGCGCTTCTTCGAAGCTACGGCGCGACGAGTCGGCGCGTGTCCAAATCCAGCCCGCCTTCTTGCTCCCACCTACGCATCTTTGATGCTGCGGCGCGGCAAGTCGGCGCGGCACCAGCCTTCCCCTTCGGGTTCGGCCCTGCCTCGCCTTACGGCTCGCCGGTCTTTTCAGCGAAGTCCGCCACCAATGCATCAAAAGAGTTCATATCCTGCCATGCTCCTTTGGCTAGTTGACTATATTATACCATACTTTCACGTCAATAGCATACAATAACATCTATTTTTCTTCCGCCCGGACTGTATGGAGGACAACATGCCGGAGGGGCTGACGGCTTTCACATTCCCCGCGGCGGCACAACAATTCCTACGCACAAACAATGTAGAGGAGAACCTCAAAGGGCAGATCAAGTCTTGGACGCGGCTGATATATGAGCCTGGTGCGAATTGACAGAAATAACACTTGCATTGCCAATGTGATAATACACCAAATATGCTATAATCTATTTTGATGAAAGATGCGTTGGAGCTTTTCGCATCACATTTTACACCCCCTGGCCTGACGGCTGGCGGGGCGGTGGCCATTTCGTCTCTGGTGGGCTCGGCCGACGCCTTTACGGCTATTTCGCTTGCAAAGTCCGGCAAGGTAGTGCTTGCCATAACGCCAGGCATACCCGATTCCGACCGCCTTTCTGACGACCTGCGACTGCTTGCCCCTAAGGGGACTGTCCCCAATCCGCGAATCCTTGAATTCCCGCCAAGGCTGGATGACGACAAATCAGCCTTAGGTATCCGAATAAAGACCCTTGCCGCCCTTAGATCTTGGAGCATCAACCCATATCCATGCGTCATAACAGCCCCATTCCCGGCCATTGCCACGCCAATCCATGTGGGGACAGTCCCCTCTTTGTCTTTGGGGACAGGCATCGACGACAAACAGGTAAAGTTTGCAGAGACATGCGCCATCTTGTCAAAAATGGGCTACAGCCGCGTTCCTGCCGTTCAGCAGGAGGGCGATTACTCTGTTCGCGGTGGAATAGTGGACGCCTGGTCGCCCGGCGAAGAATTCCCGATCCGGGCAGAGTTCTTCGGCGACGACCTGGAGTCCATCAGATCATTTGACGCAGCAACGCAGATTTCTGTAGAGCGACTGAACAGCACCGTTATTCTCCCAGTCAAGGAGCAAAGCGAAGAGAACAATGCTGCCACCAGAACGAATACAATTTTCGACATACTTCCAGATGATGCCGTAGTGCTCGCATTGGAGCATAACGACTATAATCTGGAACCCTTGATTGAAAAAAAGAAGGTCGCAACGATCTACACTGGCGATCCGGCTCCAAAGGGTGTGCCCGCATATGGGTTCATGACGGCGCCACTGCCGGGATTCGCGGAGCTCGGGGCGGACGAGGCGCACCATCCTGAACTATTCGACGCGGCGAGACAACGTCTCGACCGGCACATCGCGGCAGCCGAGGCTCGAGGTGACGTAGTCTTCAAGGTGGATTCGCTCTCTGGCGGATTCGAGGTACGCTTTGCGGAGGGAGGACCGGGGCTCGTCGTAGTTACGAAATCCGACCGAGTCTTCACCAAAAAGAAGCTGCACCGCGCTCATGCAGGATCCTTGTCCGTTACTGGACGCCGCCTTAACGATTTCGACGACCTTGAACCCGGCGAATATGTCGTGCACGTCGACTACGGCGTAGGACGCTTCATAGGGTCCTCGGAAATCGTAGTGGACGGCAAGCGCAGCGAAGTATTCACAATCGAATACGCAGACGGCGCAAAATTGCATGTTCCCGCCGCTCATGCGCACCTCCTTTCGCGCTACGTCGGCGTAAAAGGCGAGGCCGTGCATCTGCACCGCATGGACGGAAAGCGTTGGGCCAAGGACAAGCTCGCTGCGCAGAAGGCCGTCGCGGACCTTGCCGCGTCGCTTCTCGACACACAGGCGAAGCGAGAGGTTGTTCCTGGGTTTGCGTATGACGTCAACTGCGACGGCATTGAAGCGTTCGAGGCGGCGTTCCCGTACGAAGAGACGCCTGACCAGCTTGCGGCGATCTCGGCCATCAAGAAGGACCTCGCCTCCAGGAAGCCCATGGACCGCCTCATCTGCGGCGACGCCGGATACGGCAAGACCGAGGTCGCCATGCGCGCCGCGTACATCGCCGCGATGAACGGCAAGCAGGTAGCCGTGCTCGCTCCGACGACTGTCCTTGCGGAGCAGCATTTCGAGACTTTCACATCGCGCTTCGACGGAACACCGGTAAGGATAGAGTCTGTCTCAAGATTCCAGACGTCCGGCACTCACGCAGGAACATTCCAGCGTCTTGCCACAGGCGTATGCGACATAGTCATCGGAACGCACGCGATCCTCTCAAGCAAGATAGCGTTCCGCGACCTTGGGCTTATCATCATCGACGAAGAGCAACGTTTCGGGGTCAGGCACAAGGAGTTCTTGAAGCGTCTTCGCGCCACTGCGGACGTGCTTACCCTTTCGGCCACGCCAATACCTAGGACGCTCTACATGTCCATGACTGGCGCACGCGACCTGTCGCTACTTCGCTCGCCTCCGCGCGAGCGCGTCGCAGTAGACACGAAGATCGTCACCGACTCGGACGAAATCGTCACGGCGGCGATAAAGTCCGAAATAGCGCGCGGAGGACAGGTGTTCTTCCTTCACAACCGCGTGACGACCATCGGGAAGGTAGAGAAGCGGCTGAAGGCGCTCGTTCCCGGCGCAAAGATAGTCGTCGCGCACGGACAGATGGACAACCGCACTCTCGCCAGAAAAATGCGTGAGTTCGAGCGCGGCGCATACGACGTACTTCTTTCCACGACAATAGTGGAGTCGGGTATCGACATACCGCGCGCGAACACAATTCTGGTGGACCATGCGGAGATGTTCGGACTCGCGGATCTGTACCAGCTCAGGGGTCGGGTCGGTCGTTCCTCAAGGCAGGGACGCGCCGTGTTTCTGCTGCCAACAGGCGGGCTCGTAGACTCAGACGCACGCGAACGGCTGAACGCTCTCAAGCGCCATGGGGGACTCGGCGCCGGGTTCAAC
This sequence comes from uncultured Verrucomicrobiota bacterium, assembly GCA_947305775.1. Lineage (GTDB taxonomy): Bacteria > Verrucomicrobiota > Kiritimatiellia > RFP12 > UBA1067 > UBA1067. The sequence continues at coordinate 6,005 of CAMZEN010000073.1, read as the reverse complement.
CTCGCCGTGCGAGACCTGGAACTTCGCGGCGCAGGGAACCTTCTCGGCTCGCAGCAGTCGGGGCACATCGCCGCCGTCGGCTTCGGACTCTACTGCCAGCTCCTTCAGCGCACCATAGCGCAAATGAAGGGAGAGAAGGTGCACGATGTAGTGGATGTGAAGCTCAACCTCGACTTCATAGACAGCTCGCCAGCGTCCGAGGACGAGTCAAGCGCCGCGGCGCTTCCGTACAGCTACGTCGAGGAAGACTCGATGAGGATGAGCTTCCTCAAGCGCTTCGCGGAGGCCATGGACACCAAGGTCGTGAACGCCCTCGCGGCAGAGCTCAAGGATCGTTTCGGGCCCCTTCCCTCCGCGGCAAAAAGGATGGTGCGCCTCGCCGAGCTACGCGTAAGGTGCGCCAAGGCGGAGATCGGCATCATAGACGTAAAGGAGCGCCGCGCCGTAATGTACAAGGCCGGCTCACGCGAAATCGCAAAGGTCATTGAGCTCAGGGGCAAGACCCCCGACCGCAAAATATCGGAGTTGCTAAGCTCCGTTGATGATTAAAGGGCGCTTCCGGGGAAGAACGTTCCTATCAGACGTCCCTCGGCAAGCTGCGAAAGGACCGAACAGCGACCATTCGCGATGAAAGTATCAATTCCGGCTGTGACGGCGGCCTTGACGGCCTTGAGCTTAGAATCCATGCCGCCTTTTGAAAGCTTGCCCTTTTCGCCTGCGCGGACGAGCTTCGATATGTTCCGGAAGTTCTGCACTTCAGGAATGCGATGTCCAGCCGCGTCGAGAAGCCCGTCTACTGTGGTCAGAAGAACGAGAGTATCCGCCTTTACCAGTTTTGCCAAGAGGAAGCTCAACCAGTCGTTGTCACCAAAGGTCTGTCCCTTAAGTTCTTCGTCGGCGACAACGTCGTTCTCGTTTATTACGGGGACGATCCCCGCACGGACGAGATGATCGAGGGACTTCTTAACATTCTGGCTGCGACGGCGGTCCTCGAAGTCGGCGTGGGTCAGGAGGACTTGTCCGATCTTAACGCCGCGCGCGGCGAACAACCTGTCATATTCGCAGATGAAGCGGGCCTGTCCGACCGCCGCGCACATCTGTATGTCGTTCGTGTCCGTCGGGCGAGCCTTAAGGCCGAGAGCCTCGACGCCGGCGGCAACCGCTCCAGACGAGACGAAAAGCACCTCGCTCCCCGACTTTCTGAGGGCGCAGATGCCGTCCACTATGCGCTTTAAAGCAGCACGGTCGGGACGACCCGCCTTGTTTGCAATGGCGTGCGTCCCGACCTTTACTACAATCTTGGCCATGGGGCCTTGAATTAAGCTCCGAGCTGGAGGCGCGCGAAGCGCTTCACCGTGAGCTTGTCGCCGACGTTCTTGGAGACTCCGGCAAGGTACTTCTCGACAGTGATATCGCCGTCCGCGACGTAGTCCTGCTTGGTGACGCAAATCTGCGTGCAGAACTTGGCGGTCATGCCCTTCTTGATGCCGACGAGAGCCTGCTCGGGCGGAAGCTTGCCCTTCTGCTCCTTGAGCGCGTTGAGCTTGATCTCGAGCTCGGCATCGATCTCGGCCTGAGGAACGTCCTCGGGGTTGACGTACTTCGGCGCGTTTGCGGCGACCTGAAGACAAATCATGTGCGCGGCCTCGACAACTGCGGGATTCGCGGCGGTCTCGGGCTTCTCGCAAGCGAGCTCGACGAGAACGCCGATCTTGCCGCCCATGTGGATGTAGCCGGAGAGGATGCCCGCGCCCTCGAGCACGTAGCGCTCGCTGCGGCGGATCTTCACGTTCTCGCCGGTCTTGGTGAGAAGCATCTTGTAGTCGTCGTTGAGGGTGGCCTCAATGTCCTTGCCCTCGAGCGCGACCTTGGCCGCGTCATCGACGAACTTGATGAAGGCTTCGGTCTTGGCGACGAAGTCGGTCTCGCAGTTGACCTCGGCAAGGGCCATCGACTTCTTGTCGGCGGCCTCGGCAAGGGCGACGATGCCCTGCTTGGACTCCTTGTCGACGCGCTTGGCGGCGACGGCGAGCCCCTTCTCGCGAAGGTACTTGACGGCCTCTTCCATGTTGCCGTTGGTAGCGGTGAGAGCCTCCTTGCAGGCGCCCATGCCAGCGGCGGTCGCCTCGCGGAGTTCCTTGATCATCTGAATCGTGATTGCCATTTCTAAATATTCCTTTCTATTTTCTCATGCTCACTCGGCGGCAGGAGCCTCGGCGGGAGCGGTCTCGGGAGCGGGCTCGACGACCGGCGCCTCGGGCGCAGGAGCGGCGGCCTCAGCCTTAACGGCAGCCTCGGCCTCGACGACGGCGGCCTGACGCTTCTCGGCGAGGTCGGCCTTGGCCTTGCGCTCGGCCTCTTCCTTGGCCTTGCGTGCGGCGGCCTTGACGCTGGCGGCGATTGCGGGCTTCTTGCCGGCGGACGCGGCGCGCTTCGGGGCGCCTTCCTTCGCGGCGACGGCCTTGGCCTTGCGCTCGGCGCGGGCGGCCTTCTCGGTGGCGTCGCGCTGGGCGCGCTCGGCCTCGCGGCGGCGGTTCTCCTCGGCGGCCTTGGCGCTGTACTCGTCGTTGGCCTCCTTGATGACCTTCGTGAGAGCGCCGATGATGAGCTCTACGCCACGGACGCTGTCATCGTTGCCGGGAATGACGTAGTCGATCGGCTCAGGGTCGGCGTTCGTGTCGACGATGGCGACGACAGGGATGTGGAGACGCACGGCCTCCTTGACGGCATTGGCCTCGCGGACGACGTCAACAACGACGACTGCGCCGGGCAGCTCGGCCATATCGGCGACGCCGGTAAGGTTCTTCTCAAGCTTGTTGAGCTCGCGGCGAAGCATCGACGCTTCCTGCTTGTGCTCCGAAAGCTCGCCGCCATTTGCCTTGGCGGTAGCCTGAAGCTGACGCATGCGCTTGACGGAGCTGCGGAGGGTCTTGGCGTTGGTGAGCGTGCCGCCGAGCCAGCGCTCGGTCATGTAGAACTGCTCGACGGACTCCGCGGAGCCCTTGACGAGCTCGGCGACCTGCTTCTTCGTAGCGACGAAAAGGACTTTCTTGCCGTCGAGGACGGTCTTCTTGAGGAAGTCGGCGGCCTCGTCGAGAAGAGCGACGGACTGCGTAAGATCGATGATGTGGATTCCGTTGCGCTTGTCGAAGATGTAACCTTTCATCTTCGGGTTCCAGCGCTTCGTCTGATGGCCGAAGTGAAGACCGGCATCAAACATGTCCTTGAGCGTAATGCCCGTGAGGGCAGAGGTAGGCATATCCATTTTTTCTTTCCTTTCAACCTTTTTGTTAAAGATTAATCCGCTTTGTCCGGGACTGGAGAACCCGAATCATTCGCTTCATCCTCTCCCACCTAGGAGAAGAATGCGCGTAGTATATCAAAAACGGTCCCTCGCGCGCAAGCCCCCTCGACATCACATATAGATCAACGTATTCCCCTGCGGGGACTGTCCCCGCATGCACGGTCAAACTCCGTCGCGCACTACAGCGCATCCAACATACCGCACTTCAGCTCAGGATCCGCGAGCAGCATTGAGGGGACTGTCCCCGCGATGCCGAAAGGCCGCATAAACCCTCTCTGTGCTTCGCTGCGGAGGGAATGTTACAAAGTACTAGTATTTTTGATCAAAAGTACTAGTACATTTGCGCAAAAGTACTAGTACATTTGGCCAAAAGTACTAGTACTTTGTAACTTCTGGTGCGCTCCAACGGTTCAAAGGGTGCGGAGTCGCGGCAAACTGGCTGGGGTATCAACCCTAAGAACCAGCATACTAGGCACCCTTTTCCCCCGAAGCCGAGCGCGCAGCCTTGAGCACTTCGGCGGCGGTAGCTGCGTTTACTCCTGCTACGTCGGCTATTTCCGCGGACGACGCCTTGGCGATGCCGTATATGGACTTGAACGCCTTGAGCAGCTTTACCTTCTTCGCCTCGCCAATTCCCGGCACGTCGTCCAGCACCGACTCGCGTATTGACCGTTCCCTCAGGTTGCGGTGGTAGGTTATCGCGAAGCGATGCGCCTCGTCGCGAAGGCGAGTACACACGAAAAGTGCCTGCGAGTCCCGCGGCAGAAGAAGGTTTTCGCGTCCGTCGTCAAAGACTATCTCCTCCTGCCGCTCCGCAAGTCCAATAGTAGGTATATCGGTTACGCCGATTTCCGCGAACGCGGCTCGCGCCGCGCGAAGCTGCGTAATGCCGCCGTCGCAGATGAACAGGTCCGCCTTAGGCGAAGTCGCAAGGAGCGTGGATTCCGGACCATACCTTCTGCGCACGACCTCCGCCATCGAGCGCGGATCGTCCGCGCCTTCGACCGTCTTTATCTTGAAATGCCGGTAGTAGCGCCTGTCGGGCAGTCCGCCTCTGGCTACGACGAGCGACGCCACCGAATGCTCGCCGAACAGGTTTGATATGTCGACGCACTCGATTATGCGCGGCGGAGCCTTAAGCCCGACGGCCTCGGCAAGCTCGGCGAGTCCTGCTTCGGCATCTGCGCGGCGCATTTCGGGGGTCTTGCGGACGAAATGCGCCTTTGTCATCTCCTTCAAGGCGAAATGCGTATCACGCCAGCGAGCGGCCGTCTCGAAGTCGTGCCGCGCGGCCGCCTCGGACATCTTGGCTTCCACTTCGGCCAACACCTCCGGACGTTTCCCTTCGAGAAACGCGCATGCCTCCTCGAAACGGGCACGGTATTCGTCTTCGGATATCCGCCCAAGACATGGCGCTGAGCAGGTGCGTATCACATCGGCCAGACAGTGACGGTGGCACTCGGCATCCGGCTCAATCGCGTCGCACTCCCTTATGCCGTAGCGCTTCTCTGCAAAATCCTTCGCCGCGCGAACGACCGGACTGGACGGGAACGGTCCGAAGTAGCGTGCGCCGTCGTCCCGGACGATCCTGACGCACGTGAAGCGCGGCCACCGCGCGGAAGGGTCGGCCCTGAGCGCGAGGTAGCGCTTGTCGTCGCGCATGAGTATGTTGAAATGGGGCTTGTGCTTCTTTATCAGCGAAGCTTCAGTAAGGAGGGCCTCGGCCTCGTTCTTGACGGTCATGAACTCGAAATCGTAAACGGTCTCGACCATCGAGCGCACCTTGGGCGCATGCTTTGCGCCTGGGCGGAAGTAGCTCAGCACGCGGCGGCGGAGGTTCTTCGCCTTACCTACATAGATGATGACACCCCGGCGATCTCTCATGAGATAGCAGCCGGGGCGGTTCGGAACGGACTTGAGCCGCTCTCGAACAGGACCTGTCATCAAGCCTCCAGAAGCTCCTTGCGCCTGTCGGCCGATTTGCCATCTTCGGCCTCGGACTCAAGCTTCTCGCCTTCCGCAAGCCCCTTCTTGAACTCGCCCTTGGCCCTGCCAAGTGCGCGTGCAAGCTCAGGCACCTTCTTGGCGCCAAAAAGCACTGCCATGACAATAATAACGATTACGACTTGCCAGATTCCGGGTCTCATCTTCTTCTCTCCTTCCGGTTTGCGGTTGAAATTTTTGTGATATTATACTATAAACTTTACACCCCGTGCAACTCGCCGCGGCACTGGAGTTTACCCATCTTCCCAATCAATGCGGGGACTGTCCCCGCATTATTCGTTGCGGTGCACTGCCTATGGCCTTTCTAGCGCTCGCTGACGTTCAGGCGGTAGAACCCTTGCGAGCTCTTCTGCTTGATTACACCGAGATATAGCGAGCCGCCGGTCGCCTGCACCTTTTCGCCGCTCGTCAAATTGCCAATGTCGTCGCCCCACTCTGCCTGATACCAGAGCCCGGGATAGGTCTTGACCGGCAACGCGCCAACCTCTTCACCGGCTTCCGCCTTTGGTGTCGGCCTGGCGGAGATTTCGGCTTCGTCAACCACCACAAGCAAACCTGTCGCGTCGTCCTCGTCTTCGTGCACCTCTTCCGCCTGATCAGGCAAAACGCCTACCTGCGGCGTAGCCAGCGTGACCGTCGCCGACTTTCCGTCCGCCGCGATCTCAATCTTGTACGCCTCTTTCACGATAGCGCCAAA
>CAMZEN010000072.1 GCA_947305775.1 uncultured Verrucomicrobiota bacterium | reverse complement strand
GATCAACTGGGGCGCGAACGTCAAGACGATCGGCAACATCGCGTTCCTCAACTGCAAGGCATTGATCAAGCTCACGTTACCCGCGAGCATCACCGACATCGGTAACCACGCGTTTTATGGGTGTTCTGGCCTAAAGATTGTTACGGTGCGTGGCGATGTCAATTTGCTCGGTCGCCGTGCTTTTGCAAATTGTCCATCGCTCCTGTATGTGGATTTCCAGGGCGAGAAGATGGACGCCGATCCTGGATATCAGCCGTTTGCTTTTGACAGCAAAGATCTGACCATTTATGCTGCTGAAGGTTCGTCTGGGTGGAAGGGCATCGTTGGAGTCGTAGGGCTTCCTGAAAGCGGCACATGGTGTGGAGTGCAAATCGCCTACTCGACCGGACAGGTGTCTAACAAATGGACCGTGAAGTACCACCAGAACGACCCGAACAGCGTCGAGGACGTGACGAGGAGCCAGAACATCCCCGTTGGCGAGACCCAGCGTCTGCTCTATCTCGACTCCGCGCTCAAGTGGGCGCTCAAGGACGAGGACGGCTTCAGCTACATCTTCCTCGGCTGGGCGAAGTCGCCTACGGGCGCCGCCTTCTACGAAAACGGCGAGCAGGTTTGCGACCTCGTCAGCTACGGCAAGGTTCTGCACCTCTATGCCGTGTGGCAGAAGCGCTCGTACAACGTGTGCTTCCACAGCAACGACGGGCGCGGCCTTGCGGACTGGCAGGAGTTCCGCCCCAACATCGCGAAAAACCTTCTCTGGCTCGACTCCGGGCTCGGCTGGACTCGCAGCGGGTATGATTTCCTCGGCTGGGCGAAGTCGCCCACCAGCACTGCGGTCGTCTATGCGAACGGCCAGAAGGTGAACAACCTCATGGGGATTGGCGAGGATCTGCACCTCTACGCCGTGTGGCGCGACCGCCGCTGGACGATCCGCTACCACAGGAACTATTCCTCGACCGACAATGAATACGAGGACCAGAAGATTCCTGTCGGCGCGTCGGTGAAGCTCTACTGGCTTGACTCGCAGCTCGGCTGGACTCGCGACGGTTACCGGTTCAAGGGCTGGGCGAAGTCCCGGACTGCGGGTGCAGCTTACCAGAACGGCCAGACGGTTAAGGACCTCGTGCCCGGCGGCCAGGTTCTGCACATCTACGGTGCTTGGGGCCAGAAAACCAAGTGAATTGACATAGGTTGGAACTTATGTAATGTGCGCAACAAAAGGTAAATACTGTCGATAATGCACTAATACAAAACAGGGAGGGACCATGCAAAAGAGAATTTTGTCGTTGTTCGTCGCCTTGGGCACGTTGGTTGCCTTTGGCTCGGATGTAAGTCTTGATGCATGGCGGGACACGCTACATGGCTCCCGTCCGAAGGTGCCGGCGCGGAGTACCCGCTCGCCAATGACCTTGTCAAAGTCGGCGGCTTCGATCGCCAAGAACGGCAGCGGAGCGTTTGACGCCGCGAAGTCGGTGGCGTCGAGGGTGTTCGGCGACGAGGTGATGCAGACCATCTCGTGGCAAACCGCGTTCTCGTCGGACGAAGAGCGCTTGGATGTCGGCACGTTTGCGACGGCCGAGGGGTTTCAGAGCAGTTTCGCCGTCTATGGGCAGCTGGGCGGTTCCGTGCCATACTACTGGACCGTAGACGGCCTTGCGGGCGGACAGGATGTGCCGAGCCTGCTGGCCGACGCCGGACTCATGGGCGGCAGATCGGCTGCCTACATGGTTGACGGATTGCTGACTGCCGCCGACACGGTGGTGCTCGACAAGGGTGCGCCGGTTGCCATTCCGTTCGAGCGGTTCTACTTTGCCTTTGTGGACGATGTTCCACGCGCCAACTGGGAGCATCCGTGCCGCTATGTGTTCGTATCCGAAGACGCCACGTCTTTCGCAGTGCTCTACAAGATGATGCCGCCGCGCCTGCGCTCCATGGCGACGTCCGAGGGCATTCGCCTGACGCCCCTCGCGGAAGCGCAGGGCGAATGCCACGACCACGCGGAGTCGCTCGACGAGGTCAAGGGCAAGGTGTACTCGTATGCCAACGGCCTTGAGAAAAACAGCCTCTCCTACAGCAAGGGCGACAAGAGCAAGTCCTATTTCATCCTCATAAGCGGCGGTGGATGCCCTGCGGACAACGGAATCCGGTTCTGGAGCGACACGGCCATGATGTATTCTACGCTCACCAAGAAGTATGGTGTGAGCAAGGACAATATCTTTGTATATATTTCGGACGGCACTTCTTCCGGGAAAGATGCGAACTTGAGCGATTGGAACAGTCCGGTTCTGGTCGATTCCCCTCGCGATCTTGACGGCGATGGCTCCAGCGACGTCGACGGCGCAGCCAGTTCCTCCGTGATAAGCGGCGCCTTTGCCGCCCTCAGAAGCTCTTTGACGGCCAACGACCAGCTTTGGGTGTTCGTCACGAGCCACGGAGGGCCGGATGGGGTTCAATCCCCTAGCAATTACGACTGCACAGCTTCGCTTTTCAGCAGCGACGGCTCCGACTATTTCACGGACGACCAGCTTGCCAGCTGGACGAGCGGCTTCAAGTGCCCCGTTGCCTTCCTTATCGAAACGTGCTTTTCCGGCGGCTTTGTGGACGATGTCCGCAATACGGCAAATCGCGTTATAGCAACGGCTTGCAACAACAACGAGTATTCATGGGGCTCTACAGGCAGTTATGTTGTGTCGTATTGGGACGACATCGGCACAACGTTGGCGTACAACCATTTTTCGGCACCGTTTATTGCGGCCGTAAGGGGTTGCAAGCCTGCTTCTTACGGCAGCTATGGATATCCGTGGTCGGATGGATATTCTTCCGTCAATGCAGACGCTAACGGTGACGGGCTGGTCAGCTTCAGCGAGGCGAACGACTATGCATTTGCGAATGACGTGTTTAGGTGCACAAAGTCGTCGCACCCTGATTGGTGCAGCTATGAATATGACGACTGGGGCAATTATGGAAGCACCAAGGAGCATCCGCAGTATGCGTCGAATCCATCGACGCTGGGTTCGTCATTTTGCGTCCTCAAGCAGGAGCCGGTTCCGGCCCCGGACTCTTCCTATGGACTCGACTGCTCGACTGTGAAGTTTGCGACCGGAACTCCCCCGTGGTACGAGCAGACGTCCGTGAGCTACTATGGCGGCTCAGCTGCGCGCAGCGGCGTTGTCGGCGACAATGAATCGTCTTACCTGCAGACGACGGTCACGGGGCCATGTACCGTTTCCTTTTACTGGAAGGTTTCTAGCGAGCCAAACTGGGACATACTGTCTTTCTATGTGGATGACAAGAGCATGGGCAACATAAGCGGCGAGGTTGACTGGACGCAGAAGTCGGTTTCCATTGGTAGCGGTACGCATACCATAAGATGGCGCTATGTAAAAGACGGCAGCAGGAAATCGGGAAGCGACTGCGGATGGGTTGACAAGCTCGTGGTGACGGGCGAGTCCAGGATATGGACAGTAAAGTACCACAAGAACGACCCGAACGGTGGCGGGGACGTGCCGGTGGGCCAGAATTTCGTCGTTGGAAAGCCGCAACGCCTGCTGTACCTCGACTCCGCGCTCAAGTGGTCGTGCAAGGATTCCGACGGGTTCAGCTACACGTTCCTCGGCTGGGCGAAGTCGCAGACCGGCTCCCCCGTGTACTCGAACGGGCAGTCGGTGAAGGACCTCGTCGCCGCCGGCAAGGTGCTGCACCTCTATGCCGTCTGGCAGAAGAAGGCATACAACGTGGTCTACCACAGCAATGACGGGAGGAACCTGAAGTCAACCCAGGAGTTCAGGCCGAAAATCGCCAAGACTCTGCTGTGGCTTGGCTCGGGGCTTCGGTGGACGCGTTCCGGCTACGATTTCCTTGGCTGGGCCAAGTCGCCTTCTGGCGGTGCCATCTACAAGAACGGGCAGAATGTGGTTGACCTCGTGGGCGTAGGCGAGACGCTGCATTTGTATGCCAAGTGGCAGGACAGGAACGCAACATATACGGTGCGGTTCCACAAGAACGACGGCACGTCGACGGTGGCGGACCAGGTATTCAAGGTCATCGACACCAAGTCGCTCACATGGGTGGAGTCGGGGCTCGGCTGGTCCGTGAAGGTCGGCTCGTACAAGTGCGCGTTCATCGGATGGGCGCTGTCGCCTACGGGCGGCATCGTCTACAAGAACGGCGAGAAGGTGCATGGCCTGGCGGCGGCCGGATCTACGCTGCATCTGTATGCGGCATGGCAGATATACCTTGCCAACGGCCGCGTCGTGAACGTGGTCAACGGACGTATCGTGCAGGATGGCGGTAGGGAGTTGTCTTGCCAAGAGTATCCGTAGTAGTCCCGGTCTGCAACGTAGAGGCGTATCTTCGGCAGTGCCTGGATTCGGTTGTCGGCCAGTCGCTGCGCGACATAGAGATAATATGCGTTGACGACGGCTCGACGGACGGGAGCGCGGCGATTCTCCGCGAGTATGCGAGAAAGGACGACCGTGTCAAAGTGTTGCTTCACGAGCACTCTGATGCAGGCGCCGCGCGCAACGCCGGAATTGCCGTGGCGACGGGCGAATACCTTGGTTTTGTAGATTCCGACGACTGGTGCGAGCCGACGCTTTTCGAGAAGGCGTACGCAAAGGCTAAGGCGGTTGATGCCGATTTGGTGTTCTGGCGGTATCGGGAGTACGAAGAGACCGCCGGCAGAATCGTGAGAGAGGTTTCGCCCGTATTGCCTGCCGGCGTTCGAAACCCGTTTGCAGGATCGGACCTCAAGGACAATGTATTTTCCACATTCAATTTTGCACCGTGGAACCGCATCGTCAGGCGCTATACGGTCATTGAGAACGGGCTTAGGTTTCAGGCTGTCGAGCGGTCGAATGATGTCGCATTCGGATGCATGGTGATTGCCGTCGCCTCTCGTATATCTACAGTGGACGAAGTCCTGTACAACTATCGCGTCCGAAGCAAGGGCAACCTGCAGTCAGGGAACGGCCGAACGCCGCTGTCTATAGTGGAGGCGTGGAAATTCCTTGTCGCCGAACTGCATAGATGCGGACGTCTCGAGAAAAACCGGACGGGCGTAGTGCTTGCGTCCATGTACGCGTTTAGCCGTACATTGAGTGTGCTCACCGGGAGTGAGGGCGAATACAAGGCATTGTTCGGCGCTTTGAGGCGGCTCTTCATGGAGGACAGGTTCTTCGCGACGGTCAATGAGCGGGAAATTCGCAACGACATAATGGCCAACACCCTCAAGGCGATTCGCACGTCTGAGACATTTTCGCTGTTTGCCTTGCGGCAGGCTTCGGACATGAACAGGTGGATGGCAAAGTTCTACAGAGATCGGGAAACTGCACGAAAGGAGTTGGGAGAAATGCGCACTGAGGCTACTGGCGTGGCGGAAGAGTTGGCTAAGGCAAGGGCCGAGCTGGCCGAGACCAGGAATGACCTGGCTACCGTTAAGGACGAGCTTTCCGCCCTGTTGCGGGAGAGGCGCAAGGAGTTGTCGCGCAGGCGACTGCCTGGAGTGTCGCTTGTGGTGGTTTCTGACGGCGATTCCAACAGCAGAGAGTCGTTCGAGAAACACATCGAGAGGCTTTCAATAAGAGACCGAGAGATTATATACGCAAGCGATATATCGGGCGCTGTGCTGGACAACGTCTCGAAGGATTATGTCGCGATAATAAGGGACAACGACCGGTATATAAACGACCATGCGCTGGAGCTGCTGGTGAATACGGCGCATTACGAGAACGCTGATGTCGTTGGCGGCTACAGGTCGGATTCCGTGATGCGGACGGCTGACTTCGTGTTCGATGTGACATGGCTACGCGCGAACAGGGACTTGCTTCCCATTCTGCGCGCCGACGATCAGGCGTTTATCGCAGCCGCCGTCGCAAAGGCTGAACGGCATGTTTTGGGCGATAGGGTCTACACGGAGTATTTGCGGCCTGTCTCGTCGCCGCTTGTTTCAATAGTCGTCCCCGCATACAATGCGGCGCCGTATATAGACCGATGCATCGGGAGTCTTGTTGCGCAGACGTACAGCGATCTTGAGATAATCATTGTCGATGACGGTTCCACCGATTCAACCGGGTCGATGTGCGACGCCTGGGCGAAGAAGGATGGCAGGATACAGGTTGTTCACAAGGAGAATGGCGGACAAAGCACGGCGCGCAATATCGGGATGCGAATGGCCGCCGGCAAGTATATCGGTTTTGTGGATGCCGACGATTATGTGGACGTCGAGATGTTTGGACATTTGACCGAGATTCTTGAATGCCACCCGAAGTGCGATGTCGCAAAGTGCGGAGTTGCCGTTGAGTATACATACGATGTTTCAAGTGCGGAGCGGAAAGCCACGCAGGAGTATTTTCAGAATCCCGGCAAGGGGGAGATTCGCCCTGGGTATGATGTTGTTCAGGGGACGGATGTCGGCCCTGTGGATAAGCTGTATCGCGCCAGCTTTCTCAGGGAAAACGGAATTGAGTTCCCTGAGGGCGTCAAGAACGAGGACGAGGCATTTTTCTTTGCTATATTCTGCCGGATTCGGAATTGCTATTACGTGCCGCAGCAGTATTACCATTATCTGCGAAACGAGACCGGCACAATGGCCAGTCAGCAGAAGTCTGCCGACGCAGGCAGAATTCCGGATGCGCTGAAGATCTTTGATTTTATCGCTGAACTTCTGGAGCGCGAAAACCGCCGAGATCTGTTTGGGGTCCTGTACCGGCATATGGTGGGCTGCGTGCAGCGATTCATCGGCACTACGGTCGAAGATGCAGTCAAGGAGGCCGCCGCCCGGATTTTATGGAGGACAAACGCCTTCTACTATGCCGATTTGATATGTGGCAGCGAAAGACAGTGGGTGCAGCGGCGTGTACATGAATTAATGAACGGCTGCATGTCCGCGGATTGTCCGTCGGTGAATGTTCCGGCCGAATGGTTCCCTAAAGTCGCGCCAGTGGGAATTCAACTGGGTGAGCGGCCATTGGTATCCTTCATAGTCCCTGTGTATAATGCGGAGAAGTACGTTGCGGTTGCCCTTGAAACGTTGCGTCGGCAAACATTGCCGTATTTTGAGATTGTCTGCATCGATGACGGCTCGATTGACGACAGTGGCAGGATTCTCGATTTGTATGCGAAAATCGACCCGCGCATAAAGGTATGGCATGTTGAAAACGGCGGAGTTTCCAAGGCGAGGAACCTCGGCCTTGAGAAGGTACGCGGCAGGTACGTGGCGTTCTTTGACGGCGACGACAAGCTTCATCCGCGCATGGCCGCGCGGACTGTGCTTATGGCTGCGCGCGACAGGCTCGACGTTGTGATGTTTGATTATAGTTGCTTTGCTTACGATTCTCTTAAGCCGGTCAACCACTATTGGCGGCTTGCGAATCATATCTCCAAGTATCCGGTAGATCGTGTCTTCGCCCCTGCCGAGATGAATCAGTTGCCGATCTACGGATCTAGTTGCACGTATCTGTGGCGGCGCGAATTCTTGGAAGACGCGAATGAGAAGTTCCCCGGCATCAGACTTGGCGAGGACATGGTGTGGACGCTTTCGATGCTTGTCAATGTTCGGCGGATGCGTGTCATGAACGTCCCATTCTACGAGTATCGCAGGGGGAACCCTTCGTCTGCGGTTTCGCGGCTTCAGACGGGGGTGAGCGAGGCGCCGGCGGAGCTGCTCATGCGGTTTTTGGAAGTGCTTGCGAAAACCAAAGACGTCAATCTGAGGTTGGCGCTCCTAAACAGGATGGTCTGCGATGTAGTCTTTTACGGCGAGAAAATACCGAAAGTTCGCAAGTGGCTTTGCGAAGAAGGGTTTGATGCCTTCGGAGGTGTCGAGCTGCTGAAGCGAACCTGTCCGGGACAGGCTGCAAGGCTTGACGCATTGCTGGCGAAAAACGCGGCACATTCGGAAGTGGACATCGAGTATTTCATTCAGCAGACGCCGCATGCGATACAGACGATTATGCGCGAGGCGGTGCAGGCGCGCGCAGGAACGGCAAAAGACTTGATCATTGTATGTGGGCAGTTGAATTCTACGACCAACGAGCCGATCGACTCCTGGACGTTTTTCCGATGGCTGCAGGAGCATGAAGTTCCTTGCCGGTACATCGTCTGGCGGAAGCACTGCATGATCGAACGTATGCGCGCGGACAACGGGCTGAAGGACGTGATTCTCCTTTCCGGCAATGGAGTCGATGATTTCGAGTTCATTGAAAAGTGCCGCGACCTGCTGCCTAGGCTTAAAGCTTTGGTGATGGAGAATACAGCGCTCAATCCAATGACATGGCGCTATTTCCACATGCTAGAGGATTGTGGCTATGTTTTCCTGCAGCATGGGGTAATGTTCTGGAAGATGTCGTCCAAGTTGGCGAGCGCGTTCGCCGTGGCAAATTACGTCAATGTTGCCTCTGAAGCCGAAAAGAGATTTTTGGAGGAATACGTCCCAGAGCATTGGGAGACGGGGCGCAAGCCGCATTATCTGGTCGCCGGACTGCCACGTTGGGATTTGCTCAAGGACGAAAGCGGCGAGGAGCGCGAGAAGGCAATCTTCTTCATGCCAACGTGGCGTGCGGCGTTCAATAGCGGCATGGATGCGATTGCCAAGTCGGCGTATTTCTCCGGCATTCGGGCGCTTGTCAGCAAGGAGAATATAGGGCGGCTGAAGAAACGAGGCCTCCGTTTCGTCATGGCCGCGCACCATCATCTGGTGAATCAAGTCAAGAACCTTGATTTTGACTTGCCGATAGAACTGGTCTCGCCGTCGGACATATCATATTGGATTCGCCATGCTTCGCTATGCATAACAGATTATTCAAGTGTGAGCTTCGATTTCCTTTTCTTGAACAAGCCTTGCATCTTCTGGACGCCAGATCGTTATGACGGTCTGCTGCGTGGAGATGATTACGCAGAGGTTTTGTTTGCGGAACATCAGGGGAGGGAAATGTTCAATCGGGTTGGCAGCGTCGACGAAGTGATTGCAATGATTGAGCGATATGCCGATTCCGGCTTTGTGCTTGAGCCGGAAAAACAAGCTGTCGCAGATCGGTATTTCGCATGTCGACACAATGTGTGCGAACGTCTGTATGGTCAGATTTGTGCGATAGACGACAAGGAGATCGGGGAATGAAGAGCTTGCGTAGAATGGCTAAGTTGCTGCCGCCTGCATTTATCATGCGGATATGGCTTAACAGGCGATATGGAATTAAAGTGCCGCCTGCGCCTGGCGGTACAATGGCGAGATTCTTTCTGGCGGTGCTGCCTTATGCGTTCACGGCGGCGTTGAGCGTCCGCGTCAAGTCGGACAGCAGGCTGATAAAATACTTACTTCCTTATGGAAGGATGAAGAGGTTTGTCCGCCGTAAGTACGCCATGCAGATCGGCAACGATGCAAAAGATCGCGGTGCTTTCGGAAAGCTTAGGGCCGCCATGCCTTATGGCCTTGTGCTGTGGTGGGACGCCGAAGACAGGAGAACCGCCAGGGATGCGATTGCCAGCAAGCAGCCTGTGAAGAAACGGCAGGTAGGTCAGCCAAACCCAGATTTGAATTTCAGCTGGCGGATTTCCGAGCGTGAGCGGACCGAGTACCAGCGCATGGACAGAATCGAAGCGATGGCGCTCCGTCTATGTATAATGACAGAGATAAACGATGTCGCTCAAAAACGAAAAAAGGAGAACACATGATTACGAACAAGTATATCAAGACGCTAGTGCTTTGCGCATTGCTTGGTTCTGGCGAGGCAATGGCGGGTTTCATCGTGACGCAAGAGTCGGTTGAGCCTGGCGTTTGGACATCGGATTTCTATGCCGCGAAGGCATACTCGGAAACGAACAACATTCCAATGTT
>CAMZEN010000071.1 GCA_947305775.1 uncultured Verrucomicrobiota bacterium | reverse complement strand
CCAACACCTGTTGAGCAGGAACAGGGGGATAGTCTATCAGAATCGAACTAGACAAAGGGGGTGTGGATGGAATGGAATGAGATTGGGGCAGAAGCGCGATTTTTTTTAAAATCTGATGTTACCTCACTGACACCAACAATCTCCGCGTTTCGGGTGTTGTGAAATATAGACATACAGTACCTTGCGGCATAAGATATGCCAATTTCGGCAAGCCTTGCCGTTATATTCTCTTCACACTTGCAACTTTGCGCTTGTATGTTATTTCATTGTAGGTGCATAAATCCAATTTCTCCCCCGCGATGGAATGTCACCGCTTTTTAACAACGATTATAACGAGGCGCAACCATGTGACAATTCCTGTCATGTTTGCGAATCCATGCGCCCGCGTCTAGATGGCAAGTGTTTGACCTACCGCCGCATAATATGCTACAATACCCATGTTTTCGGACACGGAGGTAGAATGCCGCCCGGAAAACAGCAAACGCAGAAACCAACCTATTTGCCCGCGCCTTTGAAGGTCTGTGCACTGCGCACACATTCTACCCTTCATTGGTGCGGGTTTTGCAATGGAAGTGGGATGCCATGAGCAAACAGAGAAAGACGGCGGGAAAGACCGCAAAGACGGCAAACGGCGCAGGATGGCGCACGGTGATAATCAAGGGCAAGCGTGCGATGCGTTCGCCCGATGGCCGTATATACTACGGGACGGCGGCAGAGGTACGCGATGCCAACCTATACCCGTGGGAACGCGACAGCCTAGCGGATGACTTGCGTGCATCCCGTCTAGCCTATGCCGTTGGGAATGACAGACGCGACGCGCTGGCAATGGCTCGATGCAATACGCTACGCAACAGGCTTTTACAATTCATTATCCGGGGCAATAGCACGCTGGCTATGGATAGGCAGATAATGGCTATTGCGGCGGCAAGGTATTTAGGAATATCCGTTGATGACTTTATCAATAAAGCGGTTGACTGTAGCATTAACGCGGCGATGGAGGATTGCCGCCACGAATGCGGCAAGTGGTTGCCCCTTACCAAACATGAAGCGTTGGCGATCAAAAGCGATGTCCGCCAATGGTGCGAAAGTGCGCAATGGCTTGATGCTGTAAAAATGGCGTTGCCCGCCTAGCCGGGTGACTGTCGGCACATTTTATTGCATTATCCATGCGGGTTTTTTGCGGGGCGGGTATATAACCCGCCCCAAACCCACACGCAACAGTGCAATATTAGCGGCTATATATGCACTAAATATTAGTGTTTATGTGATATTTAGCGTCTTTTGTTGTGCTTGCGTGTTTGTGTTGCCATTGTGGGTGTGGGGGACTTTGTGGGTATTTTGGCGAAAATGTGTGTTATAGCGGAGAATAAGAGAAGCGCACAAGTGTTGCCACACCATTAGAGTTGCCGCGCCATATACCTTCGAAGCGTCAAGCGTCCAGCCGTCGGCGTGTGTCCGTTGCCGTGGCGTGTGTCCGTGGCGCGTAAGGCTACCAGCGTGACGGTGTGGCCATTGCTGTTGCTGGCGTGTCTATTCGGGCGCGTGACCTTGCGCGTGTGCGCTATTTCGGTAGTACCACAATAGTCCCACAGGCCACGGATACGGTGCATGAGCCTGTATGTCTGTGTAATTGGCGCAAGGGCGTGGAAAGGTGCGACAGCGGCACCACCGCCTAAATAGTCCCAAAAATAGTCCCAAATAGTCCCACGGGAAATGCTACGCGCCTAAAATGCGTTTGACCCTTGATTTTATTGGGTGAAACGCATTTCAAGCCGTGGGACTATTGTGGTACTACCGCACCGAATTTATAGGGGAAATTAGGGGTGCGCAAGCGAACACGCCTAGAAAAGCAAAAATGCGTTTGACCCTTGATTTTATTGGGCGAAACGCATTTTAAAGTGGTGGACCCGGCGGGACTTGAACCCACGACCCGGAGATTATGAGTCACCTGCTCTGACCGACTGAGCTACGGGTCCGCCAAACGAGTGGATATTATACCATAATCGGCGCACACACGGCAAGTGCCAATCTAATCGCAGGCTCCTCATTTTTCTCTACGTGGAGGATTTTATCTCCATTCCCGTAGATGAACTTTCATTTAGCGCAAAACTGAAATCGCCAATTCATACTTTATTTACAGGGGTGCACCCGTTTTCATGCCCGAAAAATTGGAGGCCTCCAAGCCGCCATTGTCGCAAAGAGCCGGCAGATCAGATTTCATCGGACTTTAAATGACGAAGAAGCTCTTCCATACGGTTTATTTTAACTGTATAGCGTGAATCTTCAAGGCGACCAAAGCCAAATGTGCAAAATGCTCCCTTTATGCCCGCGTTTGTCGCGCACTGCATGTCCGTCCAGCTGTCCCCCACCATCCAGTCATGCGACGACAGCCTGTGCCCGCGCATCAGTGACGCGCACTGACGCAATGGCAGCGCCGAAGGCTTCATCTCGGGACAGTCACCACCCGCAACTATTGCACCTTTGAAAAATCTGTTCAGTCCGAAGTGCTCTATAATCGCTCGCGTTGCGAACGCAGGCTTAGCTGTGTTTACGCCAAGCAGCCACCCCCTGTCGGCAAGTTCCTCAAGCGTCCTGCGAACAGTAGGGTACAGCTCAACCGACTCCAGCATGTGTTCGCCATAGTGGCTCATGAAAAGCTCCCAGAGCCTATCCGCCTCGTCGGCCTTTTCAGGAATGGCATGGGTAAGCAAGTATTTTGCGCCGCGGCCGACATGGACCAGAACATCGTCAACAGGAAGTTCGTCCAGTCCCAAATCGCGCCGGGTATGGTTGACCGTCGCCGCCAGATCGGCTCTTGAGTCAATAAGGGTGCCGTCCATGTCAAAGAAACAGGCGTTCAACTTACCCCCCTTACTTTTTCTTGCCCATCCCGAAAAGCCGCAGAGTTGCACGGAAGTCGGCCGGCAAAGGCGAATGCACCTTTATCTCCTCGTGCGGATCAAGCGGGTTCGGCATGGAAAGCGTAGAAGCATGCAGCATCTGGCGTGGCACCTGCATCAGCCTAGGATCACGCGCAGACTTTAGTCCATATACACGGTCACCAACAACCGGAGCCCGAACGGACGCCAAATGACGTCTTATCTGGTTCGTGCGGCCCGTCTCTATTCTTATTCTCAGAAAGCTCGCGTCTGGACACTTGGCCTCAAGCGCAACCCGCGAAACGGCCGATTCGCCATCCAACGGAGTGTCAATGGTCTGATGTGAGTATTTGAATTCGCCGACAGTTATCGCATGGTAGGTCTTTGAGACCTTATGGGTCTTGAACATATCGACCGCGGCGGTCAAAGACGCATGGCTCTTCGCAAACATCAGGCACCCGGTGGTATCGCGATCTAGCCTGTGCACCGCC
This sequence comes from uncultured Verrucomicrobiota bacterium, assembly GCA_947305775.1. Taxonomy (GTDB): domain Bacteria; phylum Verrucomicrobiota; class Kiritimatiellia; order RFP12; family UBA1067; genus UBA1067. The sequence continues at coordinate 6,581 of CAMZEN010000071.1, read as the reverse complement.
TCAAGGGTCGGTATCGACTCCTGCTCGCGCAGCAGCGCCTCGACCGACTTTGGATCATCGCAACTCGTCATTCCGGACGGCTTATCGACCACTAGATAGCTCTCGTTCTGCCAAAGCACCCTTACATGACGACGTTGCTGAACGCGATCTTCCGCCGGTTTTGTCGCCGGGGTAGCCTGCGCACCAGAACCCTGGACCTTGGCCCCTTTCACCACGGTCGACGGGACCTCTATGAGATCGCCTGTCTTTATAGCGTAACGGGCAATCCAAACACAACGACGATTGACCCATACCGACCGACCGTCGATCATAGCCTTTGCTGTGCGGCGGGAAAGCGAAAACTTCTGGGCAAGAAAATCCTGCAGAATCTTAGGATCTGCCTTGTTAACCGACAGCGCCACAATTCCTGCGGCGTATTGAGGCGCGCGTCGCATCTCAGATCTTTATGACGCTGCCGACCACGCCGCGAATGTTCTTGCCGAGCTTGTTCGGCGCCAGGACGATCTCAACCTCCTCCACCTTCTTCTCGCCGTCGCTTTCGGCAATTATGTCGGTGGTGGTGGCATGGCCATCAAGCGCCTTCTTGAAGTGCTCGGGTAGAGGCGGGTCGGACATCAAATCCGCGAACGTCACCTTCTGCAGGGCTTCATCGCTGTCGATATCGAACATCTCGCGGAAAGCCTTGTTCGCGCTCGTGAAGTGACCTTCATGGTCGCAAGTGAACAAGGCCGACTGCGCAACATCAAAAGCCCCCTCCTTTGCACGCAGCTGCTCCATAATGCGGCGACGGCGCTCGATATTGCGGATGGTGAACACAAGATCGTCTGGGTCAGCCATGTCAATTGACGATATTGCAACCTCGCACACAAACCGCGACCCGCTTTTGTTCTTGCCGTTCGCGTCGATCATTACGCGACGGTCCTCGGCGAGACCCTTGCGGATGCGCTCAACAATTTCAGGCGTCAAACCTGGAATCAATGAGGAGATCGGCTTGTCGAGGACCTCCTCTTGCTGGAATCCGAAATGTTCCTCCGCGCGCGGGTTTATCTCAAGAATATGCCCGCTCGGATCCGTAATAACAACAGCATCGTACATGCCTGCCAGAAACTGGCGGAATAACGATTTACGGTCTTTAGGCACAAAGAGTGGCATAGTGATTGAATATTATATCATATTATACGATGAGCATGCAATCACCATAACTGAAAAATTTATACTCGTTTCGCACAGCCATTGCATATGAGCAAAGGATTCTCTCCCTTCCGGCAAGCGCCGACACCATCATAAGAAGCGTTGACTGAGGCAAATGGAAGTTAGTCAGCATGCAGTCGCACACCCGAAACCTATAGGGAGGATATATGAATATATCGCTTGCGCCAGACCCCGCCACCACGCGTCCGTCCGCACTGGCGGCAGCCACAGTCTCGAGCGTTCTCACTGTTGTAGAACCCACGCAGAACACGCGCCCGCCCCTGGCCTTGCACTCGTTGACGGCCTCTGCCGTTTCAGGCGGCACGGTGAACGCCTCGAAGTCCATGTGGTGGTCCTCGATATTCTCGGCCTTGACCGGACGGAACGTACCCGGTCCGACATGCAACGTGACCGCAACACGCCGCACTCCCTTAGCCTCAAGCGCGGCGAATATCTCTGGCGTGAAGTGAAGCCCAGCCGTCGGCGCAGCGACGCTCCCCACGTGCCGCGCATAGATGGTCTGGTAGCGCTCGCGGTCGGCGCGTTCCTCCTCGGCCGTGCCCTCACGCTTCACATATGGAGGAACAGGCGTTCGGCCGAACTCGTCAAGCAGGTCCTTGAGCGGCCTCTCGCACAGAAACTCCACGCGCCACATCCCTATGCCCGTGAGCTGCTTGAGAAGTCTTGCCTTGAGCTCTCGGTTCGGACCAAACACCGCCTCCTGCCCTTCGCGACATTTCCGCCCGCTACCTATCATGCAGTTCCATATCAGGCTTGAAAGGCCATCGTCGGACGCAGTCGGCATCTCCCCGCCATCCATCGGCGCGGCAGACACCATAAGCACCTCCACCTCACCGGGCGTATCCGACCATGTGCCGACAAGCCTCGCAGGGAAAACCTTGGTGTCATTCACGACGAGAAGGTCGTTGTCGGTGATGTAATCAATGAAATCGCCGATATGGCGATGCTCGATCACGTTAGTGTCGCGGTGCAGCACGAGCATCTTCTCCGTGCCGCGCCTTTCTGCGGGATGTTGCGCTATAAGCCTCTGAGGCAAAGGATACCAAAACTGCGAAGTCTTCATTGGTGAAATATTATATCAAATCCGCGTCAGATTGGTATCTTGCGCCCTGCGCCCGGAATGTCCATCACAAATCGGGGCAACGACAATCCGCCTATAGATTCCGCACATACCCGTTCTATCTCCCGGGCCTTTTCGATCTGCACCCGGAAACGGTCTATTCCGACTATCGGATCGCACATGAAAACATAGTATGGCCTTATCCTTGCAGCGGTCAACGCCCTAAGCAGCCGAAGCATCTCCGGCGCAGAATCATTCACGCCCTTCAACAGGACCGTCTGGCAACTTACCGGAACGCCGGCGTCCACAAGCCGTGCAGCTGCGGCACGCGCCTCGTCCGTAAGCTCGTCCGCGCAATTGAACTGCGTGTTGACCCACACCTTCTTCGACCGACCCAGCAGTTTCGCAAGATGCGCCGTGACTCTCGCCGGATTCGTGCACGGCGCACGTGTGCACACGCGCACCATATCAATCTGCTCAAGCGCGGCAAATGCATCAACAAACTGCATTATGCGATCGTCATGAAGCGTAAGCGGATCTCCGCCCGAAAGAAGAACGTCGCGAATCAAGCTGTTCGTCTTAACGTATTCGACGCACCGGGCGAGGTCGTCATCGGTTTCAACGATCTCGGTCTTGCCGAACAGCCATTGCCTTGTGCAATGGCGGCAGTTCATGAAGCAAGCGTCTGATGTCATGACGAGGACGCGATCGGGGAATCGCTGCTTGAGGCCCTTCACCTTTGACGCGTGCGAAAGCTCCCCGAACGGGTCCATGCCGAATTCTTCGCCACCGTGCACCTCCTGGCTTGTACCATCAGGCAACTTTGGTTCGTAAACCTGCTTAGCGAACCGTTCGGACCTCTCGGCAAGACGTTTCGAATATTCGCATGCGTATTCAGGAAACAGCACCGCCATCTACTCCTCAGCAAAAAGCGCGGCCGGCATGAAACAGAACGCCAGCGCATGATCGTGCATGGTCCGCACCGTCACAGGAATGTCGCGCCCTTTAAGGCTGCGAAACGCATCGCCCCACGCTCCGGTAAGCTTCATGATTAGCTTCCCTTCGTCTGGCTCGTAGGCGCTTACGACCATCTCGCGCGGACTGTATCGTATGCCAGTGCCAAGAGCCTTTGACACTGCCTCCTTCGCGCACCAGAACCTTATTATGGCCTGCGACGTCGAACCGGCCGCATGCGCGGCAAGCTCAAGCTCGTCAGGCATGAACACGCCGTCGGTGAACTCCTGCGATAGATCGCGCGCCACCGACTCGACATCGACGCCGACTCTCGCGTTCGCCGCGGCGAGGCCTATTACGAACTGCGCAGTGTGCGCGATTGCGATATCAAGCTTTGCCGGCAGATGGTCCATCCACGCTCCGACCGCATACGGCTTGCCCATATCGTCTGCGAAGATGGTGACGTCGGCGTAGCTCCACCGCGCCTGATGATAGTCCTTCAGAAAGCGCCTTACGGCCTCCTTCGCCGCTATGCGCCCGAAAAGCCACTCGGTGCGTCGCGCGGCAGAACCCGGCATGCGCCTGAAGTCGGCGCGCTCCTTTTCGCTCAGCACCATGTGCGCGAACGTCTGCAGCCATACTTCGTCATTGCGCTCGAAGACCGGATAGGGCACGTCTGTCACGAACGCCGAGGAAACGTCCAGATTTGGACTGCCCAGCTTGTCCAGCGAAATGCTCTTCGTGACGAAACTTGTCGCGGGCTGCATTATGAGGTCGCGATATTCGCTCCTCACATGCTCAACGCGTTCCTCCCATCCGGATATCGTGGCGAGCGCGCCACCGTCGCCGTCCGACACGATTATGTCGCACAGGTGGCTCTTCGGCGTTACACCCGTAAGCCTCAGGTAGCACTTTACGCGCGAACCTTCCTTGGGCAACGGCGCAAGGAAATCCATGCGCCTCATGCGGAACGGCGTCGAGTATGCGTCATCCATGCGCTCCTTGCCTATCCAGCGCGAGAAGCGCTCATGGCTGTGCCATAGCGTGTAGCCGCTTACGATCACCTCCAGGAGAAGCGGGTTAACGAGCCACAGCGGGAAGCGCGTGTATGTGACGCATCCCGACAGCTGGGGGACCTCCACCTCGTAGTCGATGCCCGTCTCGCTCCATGTCTCGGCGAACGTGATGCCTCTGAGCCTGTGCCCGCACGAAAGCCTTAGCGGATAGATGTCACGGCCAGACCAGTGCACCGTGCGCGGCTTGAACTGCGGCGGAACGCTCACGGGCTTAGGCTCTGGCGGATTCTTCGACATGACGAACGTCGCCTCCAAGACCGGCCACGTATATGCGCTGCCCGGGGAGTCGTCCCTTAGCTGCACCTTCACCGCCGACAGGTCGGGACTCCCCGACGCAACCCTCTCCGCGCGAACGAGCACGGTAAGCAATCCATCTTCGAACGCCACAAGGCGTCGGCAGACGAGATCCTCTATCGAAGCCAGCGTGCGGTTCGGCGCAAGCATTGCAGCGACCTCCGCCATGATTTCCGCGGCAAGCGGCATCGTCATCTGCACAAGGCCTCGCAGGTTCGGTTCTGCGTACGAAATCTGGCTGCCGCCAAGCGAGAAGTCGCCTATGAAAGGAGCCTCTTTGAGGCTGAACGTCTTCTTGATCTCTATGGACACTCCAGGGCTGTGGCTCAGGGTGTCGGCGTCGGAAACGAGCGGGTTCAGGGCTCCGAAATCAAACTGCCTCATTCGCCGCGCCTGCGCGGCAACAACGGCAGCGCGAGCGGCAGCGCGAGCACCGCGTCCTTTCGGATCGACAAAGGCTGTCGTCGCGACCTTGAGCGGCGTGTCGTCGGAAAGAAGGGTCAGTCGCGGCAGTGCACGCGAAAGGCGCATCTCGGTCTCATGCCTCATGGACGGCGCGAAGGGCGCGTCAAAGTCGAGCGTGCGTGCGCCGCGCCGCGCAAAGACCGCCGTAAGGTCGGGCTTGGCGCCAAGCGCCGCAAGCTGCGCGAGCGCGTGCTGGACCTGAGGAATGCCACGCCTGTGGATGGAGTTGGTGGCGATTGCGGCGTGTTCGAACTCCTTGAGCGCATCGTCGATGGCGGTCGTCATGAGACCGCGAGGGCCCACCTCCAGAAACACCCTGTAGCCGGCTTCATACATGCTCCGCACGGTTGCACCAAAGCGCACTGGCTCAGCCCAACGCTCAGCCATTTCGTCGCGGGCCTTCTTTATGCGCCCGGAATGCAGCGACGCGCTTGAGCAGGACCACACCTCGCAAAACGGATCGCTTTTCATCCACGCGTCCGTGAACTTTCTGATCGTCGGAACAAGCTTGGCGCTCTTCTCCGTGTTGAACGGACGGTTCAGCACCAGCTTCATGGCCCTAACGCCCGCCGATGCGAATGCCTCCATGGCGGCATCGAAGAAATCCTTGTCTACGGCGAACGTCTTCTGGCGCGGCGAAAGATCGACGGCCAACGTCACCTTGCCGGGCGGGAACGACGCGAGAACAGCATCGGCCTCGTGCTCGTCCCTCAGCAGCAGCGAGATCATCGCCGTTTCAGGCAGCCCCGAATGGTCTACAGCCTTGTCTACGATCTTGTAGATGTCGCGCATTATCTTTATGCGATCGGGGCGGCTCGGGTTTCTGCCGGCAAAGCCCGACAGCACCATCGACGCCAGATCTCCCCCCGCAAAGCCAACCACACCGTCAGGCTTGAGGGCGCATTCATCAAGAAGCCTCCATACGGCGACGCAACCGGTGTATGCCGACACGAAGCCTTGTGCATATGCGCCAGAACTGAAGATGTCGGCATCATGCCTGTAGTACGGAGCAGGCGGAAACACGAAATTCGATGGCGTGAACCCACTGTCGCCCTGAGCAAGGGCCTCTTCCAGCTCGTTGAACGCGCTGCGGCAGGAGCTGTGGTATATCGCGAGGTCGCGCATCATGTCTGGATAGAACGACGTCACCCCAGGGAACACGAACGCGAGCTTTCCGCCGCCATCGCCAAGGAGATGCGTTCCATACCAGTATGTTCCGCTTTTGTCGCGCAATCGCTTCAACGTCCCGCCGCCTATGCGAGCTGCAGCGGAGACAAGGCGCGCCCTTAGGGCCTGTGTCGTGTCGGCTACGAACGCTATCACCGAATCGCCCTCGCCTCGAGCGCAAGTGCAGGCAATGTCCAGCAGCGATGCCGACGGCGTGCGGTCAATGTATCCGGATATGCGCTTCATCTCTTCGACAAGCGCAGCGGTGTCGTCGGCGCGGATTATCACCAATTCGCTCATTCGCGTCTCCATTGTACTAACTCAAAAGTCATGCGACATTATACTATTTGCCC
>CAMZEN010000070.1 GCA_947305775.1 uncultured Verrucomicrobiota bacterium | reverse complement strand
GTCTCGCGGTACTTCATGCCGAGCGACTGCATCGCGCCGTCGTCGGTGAGTCCGGCCTCTTCGAACGCACCGTAGCAGTCGGCGCTCATTACCTCGCTCCACTTGTAGCCGTAGTATCCGGCCGAGTAGCCGCCGCTGAATATGTGGGTGAAGCCGCAAAGGAAGATGTCCTCGGGAACTACCGGCATTCCGAAGTGGGCGAACGTCTCCTTCTTGACCGCGTTCGCATCGGCGACCTCGTCCGCGATGTGCAGCGAAAGGTCGGTCTTGGCGAGGGCGAGCTGGCGGCGGCAGGCGGAAGCGGCGCGGAAGTTCTTCGCCGCGATCACCTTCGCCTTCAGGTCGGCGGGCAACTCGATTCCGGTGCGATCGTCAAGGCACCAGTTCTCCATGAACTGGCTAGCGACCTCTACCGCATCCCATTCGATGAGGCAGATACCCGCGGCATCCTCCTCCTCGACGCGGGTAAGCATGCACTGGAGCGCGTGCCCGAACTCGTGGAAGAGCGTCTCGACGTCGCGCATCGGCATGAACGTCTTGCCGTTCTCGTCCGGCAGCTTGTAGTTGAGCACGATGAGCGAAAGCGGCAGAAGGCCGAGATGCTCGACGCGGTTGCAGAGCTCGTTCATCCACGCGCCGCCCTGCTTGAGCCCGGTGCGCACGTAGGGGTCCAGATAGAAATGGGCGACTTCGCGTCCGTTCTCCTTGACGGCGAAGAAGCGCACATCGGGGTGCCAGACGGACGGCTTGGCCTCGCCGACGACCTCCTCGACCTCGACGCCGAATAGGAATTTCGCCATTCTGAAGAGTCCCTTCAGCACATCGGCGAATTCGAAGTGCTTCTTAAGCTCCTCTTCGCTGTAGGAATACTTCTTCTCGCGAAGCTTCTCGGAGAGGTAGGTGATGTCCCAAGGCTGAACCTCGCCCGCACCGGGCTCCTGCATGGTCGCAAGCTCGACATCCTCATCCTTGGCGATATCGACCGTGGCCGCATCGAGATCGTCGATCATCTTAAGCACGGCGGCGACGGACGGAGCGCACTTCGTGGCGAGAGAAAGGTCGGCATAGTTCGAGAAGCCGAGTATCTCCGCGCACTCGCGGCGCAGCTTCAGCAGCTTCGCGATTCGCTCCGAGTTCTCCGGCGCACGGGTCGAGCGGGCGCGGCAAAGCTTCTCGCGCACCTCGCGGTCGGCGCAGTGCTTCATCGTTTCGACATAGTTCGCATCGTCGATGGTGTAGGTCTTGCCGTCCTTCTCGTACTTGAAGGCTGCCGTTGCGTCAATGACGGCGTTCGCGAAGTCCGCGCCAAGCTTGGCGAGCTCGGCCTGAATCTCGTTGAAGCGGGCCTTCTTCTCGCCCTCAAGCCCGACGCCTGCGAGCTCCGCGCCCTGTATCATCTTCTCGACTATGCGCAGGCGAACCGCCGGAACTTCGGCCCCGCCCTTCGCGGCGGACTCAAGCGCCGCGTACACGGCCTTCGATCTCGCGTAGAGCGCTGGCGACTGCGAAACCCTGAGCGAGAACTCGACGAGCTTCGGCTGGAAGGTCTCTTCGACCTTCCGCCATGCGTCGCTGTTCATAACGCCCAACATGTGCGCAACCGCGCCCCATGTGTGCCACAGGTCGCGCGTTGCGTCGTCGAGCTTCCACACGAAGTCCTCGTAGGATGTATCCTTGCTGGCTTCGACGTCCTTTACCGCCGCTTCCGACACCTCAAGCAACCTTGTGAGCTCCGCAGTTGCGAACTCGGGTGTGAACTTGTCCCAATCAGGGAATTTTACTGCATTTGCCATGATGTCCTCTTTTCTTGTTTAAATCTTTCTGCGACTATTTTGTGGGATCGTCGAATTCGCGGACGACGTCGAGCAGCTGTTCGGCGAGGTCCGGATCGACCTCGAATATGTTCTCCTGCTCCGAATAAGTGTTGCCGCATATGTTCGCCTTGACTGCGATAACACGGTCGAACGAATCCTTCTTCGACGACTTCCCGTTCTTCTCGCGGTCAAGGATTCCGTAGTTCACGAGGTTCTGGAATATCTCGTTCGCATGTTTCGGGTCCACATCGATGCGGTACGTCTTTATCGCATGCCAGGTGTCGTTGGAGTAGCCCTTCGCGAAATCGTTCGAGACGAGCTCGCTGGTCCCCTTCCTGACTTCGACATGGCCCATTCCTGTGATGTACACGCTTACGCGGCGAATCGGAATGCGGTTCAGGTTGTAGTAGTGGATGTGCACCCAGTTGAGAGGGCTTTCTGTTACGGTTATGTAGGGGTTCACCCAGAACGGACCGCACCCCTGCATGCTGCAGAGTGCGGCGGCGAACACGGTCATGGCGAAGGCCTTCAGAAGTTTCGAGCGCATATCAGTCCAGCTCCATAGAGTGTAAGGGTAGGATCGATCGTGAAAGACATGTCAAGGCCGGAGAGCACCCACTTTGCGAAGCCTCCTGTGGCTACTAGGCGGAAGTCTTCGCCAAAGTTGCGCTTGAGTGTGGCGACAATTTCGCGCACCATGCCGCGATAGCCGACCAGGGCGCCGAAGCGCATGGCCTCTTCGGTGGAGCGTCCGATCTTTGGCACCTTGCCGCAGCCGAGCTTCATTCGCGGCAGATTGGCCGTCCGTTCGAACAGGTAGTCACGCATAAGAGGGAAGCCCGGCGCAATTACGCCGCCGCGCCAAACGCCGTCGCGCGTGACAATGGCAGCGGTAAGGGCCGTGCCGAAATCCATGACCAGCACCGGTGCGCCATAGCGGGACACCGCGCCTGCGGCGTCCGCCAGACGGTCGGTGCCGATGGTCTCGGGCTTGGGGTAGTCGATGGTTATGAGACCTTCCAGCTTGTCGAAGGAGACCTGGCGGAACTCAAGGGCGCACTTTTTGGCGAATCGACGCCACTTGGCATCTTCGGACGGAACGACGGAAACATAAGCGAGCGCAGCTGGCGCGGATCTGCCGCGCACCTTGTCCGCAAGCGCCTTGACCGCCAGAGAGGCTTCGCCAAAACCGCCGTCGCAGTGGCTCACATTGGTGACGCGGCCGTCGGACCAAAGTCCCACGGCCGTTGATGTGTTGCCGACATCTACGACAATCATCCTCAAACGACTCTCCATTCAAGAGAAAGGTCGATGGAACCGGCGGAGTGGGTAAGGCACCCGAGCGATATTGCGGTGACGCCTGTCGCTGCGACCTCCTTGGCGCGGTCGAGCGTGATGCCGCCCGAAGCCTCGGTCTTGGATTTGCCTTTGCAGAGCTTGACGCACTTCTTCATGTCGGCGCAGCTCATGTTGTCGAGCATGATCCACTCAGGCTTCTCCTTAAGGGCGCTTTCGCATTCGCGGATGCTCTCGACCTCGACTTCGACGGCCAGCTTCGGGAACGCCTTGCGCGCCGCGACGACAGCCTGGTCCAGCTCGTCGGGATTGCCGCCCTTCCAAAGACGCCGGTGGTTGTCTTTCATCAGGACGCGATCGTACATGCCCATGCGGTGGTTCGTGCCGCCGCCGCACAGGACGGCGTACTTCTCGAAGACCCTCAAGCCGGGGGTCGTCTTTCGCGTATCGAGAATCAAAGTACCGTAGCGCTTGACGGCATCGACGAACTTTCTCGTCAGCGTCGCAGTCGCGCACATCCTCTGCATGAAGTTTAGCGCGGTGCGTTCTGCCGCGAGTATGCTCCTCGCCTTGCCGCGAAACTCAAGTATCGGTTCGTGCGGCTTGACAACGCTTCCGTCGGGACGAAGTATCTTAACCTTAATTGAAGGATCAACCGCGCGCATCACGGCCTTGGCGACCGTCGCGCCAGCCACGACGCAGCCCGTGCCCTTCGAATATATCTCACCGGTCGCAACCGCCTTGGGATCGACCAGCGCAAGGGACGTCGCATCGCAGAACGGAGACGACTTGACGCGGTCGACTGAAACCAAATCCTCCTCAAGCGCAAGCCGCACAGCTGCTTGCGCACGGGGTGAACGCATTACGTCCTTCATCAGGCGACCTGGTTGCAGAGGAAGTCCCAGTGCTGATACATGACGAACGTAAGCACGCCCGCCAGCACCAGAGCGGCAAACCCCACGACGAGGGCGATAGTGGCGGCCGTCTTGCCGACGGAACCGCCCTTCGTTGCTTTTGCTTCTGGAACATCGAGCTTGAACCTGTCGGCGATCGTGGCGCCGGCGGGCGCGGCAGGTGCAGCCGCACTAGGCGCATTGTCGCCGGTCGATGCCTGCGCCGCAGGGGCGGCAGCCGGCTTGATGGGCTTGATCTTTTTGATTGTCATGATTGTATTATACCACCTTTTGCCATCACCTTGCAAGAGTGCTTTTTACCCTCATATTGGCATTGTCGAGCCTCACATGGGAGCGCGGGCGTCTCGCCCGCGTAAATGGAAGATCAACTCTCCTTCAGAGCGGGCGAGACGCCCGCTCTCCCAAGTGCGCCATCACTGGTAGTCGCGAATTCGGACGTCGATGGATGTGTCGGCCTGTAGATGCGAAGGCCGTCCAGCGTCAGCAAATAGCCGTTGTCGCGTCCCGCTTATGGCATTTCAACGCCAACCTTGAAGAAACGGTGTTCTGGATTGCCTTCTGCCGACACCTCCTGCCATTCGCCCTCATTCAGTTCAGCCCGGCCGAGAATCTTGATCCTATCCTCGAACGAATTACCCGAGCCGTCCTTCGTATGGTTGAGCGTGATTTCTGGCTTGCCGTCCTTCATTTTGAACTCAACAATCTTAAAGTCGTCATCCTGGTCTTCGGGGTCGATGCCCAGCACATAGCACTCCCAAACCTTCCGTCCATTCGCCGCCGGCTCAAGAAGCGCCTCCGAAGCATCGTCGCCAGCCGCCTCAATCCGCTCAGATATCGTGTCAAGCCACGCCCCAGGCACCGTCACCGACTTCCCGCCGCCCACATCTATGACGACATCCGTGTTGCCATCCCCAGACGGAGGCGATTCCGGATTTTCCGCTTCAAGCCCGGCGCACCACATCGCCGTGCGAAGGCCGAGGTTCATCCCGGCGCACTGAAGCGTCGCCGCGCCAAAGGCGCATAGGGCAAGGATTTGGGCTTTTCCGCTCATGGATTGCCTCACCTCACCGCACGAAGCTGCTGGCGCGAAACGAGGAACGTCTTCGCCGCCGTGCGCGTGATCGTCACCATGTTCGTGGACGAGGCCGGTATCTCCAGAGGATCGGCGGAACCGATAGTCTCGTAGTCGTAGTCGGACGGCAGCGACAGTCGCACCGCGCTTTCTGCCACGTTCACGATGCGGATCGCCATGTCGAAAACCTGTCCGTCCGCAAGGAGGAACGAATCAATGGATGTGTCGGCGCTTACCGTCATCGATGTGATCGTGCTATCCCCGACTGTTTCGGAGAGCACATAGCCACTGGAAGACGATCCGCCAGAGGTCGCTCCCCCAGAGGAAGCACTACCAGCTGAGGATTCAGATGTAAGCGACCCTCCCAGCACGCCGTCGGCAGTCACCAGCGGTCTCAACTGCGCGATGCTATATGCGGGCGTGTTGTCAAACGCATTAGGGCCTATGCTAACGAGATTGCTTGGCAACTTAATGCTTCGCAGACTTGAGCAATTTTCAAATGCATTCTTCCCGATACTCGTCACACTGTCGGGTATCGTCACGCTCGTAAGACCACCGCAACCGCGAAACGCCCTATCCCCGATGCTCGTAACACCGTCAGGGATTATCAAATCCGTGACCTTCTCGCCGTTGAGAAAGAGATTTGCCCCATATTCAAACGGACCACCTGAAGTGGGCAACGAGATGGCGCACCATTTAGCGAGATCGGTTATGTATATGCTCGTAAGATTTTTGCAGCTGCTGAACGCATAAGACCCGATGTTCGTTACGCTGTCGGGTATCGTCACGCTCGTAATCTCGCTGTATTCCTCATCAGCCCAATCATAAAACGCATATTCCCTGATGCTCGTCACACTGTCCGAAATGACCACATTGGGGATGGAACAACCATAAAAGACGTTTGAGAACACTTTGTCAAACACACACTGCGGTATAGTCACGCTAGTAAGCCCGCTGCAATATTCGAACGCATGCCGTCCGATGCTCGTAACGCCGTCAGGAATCGTCACGCTTGTCAGCCCGCTGCAATATTCGAACGCAAGCTCTCCGATGCTCGTCACGCTGTCAGGAATCGTCACGCTTGTCAGCCCGCTGCAGCCGGCGAACGCCCCCTCCCCGATGCTCGTAACGCTATTCGGGATTGTCACATCTCCATTAATGCCTTTAATAAGCATCTTTCCGTCTTTTGACAGAAGCAGACCATTAGCCGATGCATAGTTAGGATTGCCTGCACCAACGGAAATCGACGTCAAGCCGCTGCACTCAGAGAACGCACCAGCCGCGATGCTCGTCACGCTGTTGCCGATCGTCACGCTTGTCAGCCCGCTGCAGTCACAGAACGCTCCAGAACCGATGCTTGTCACGCCGTCGGGTATAGTCACGCTCGTCAGCCCACTACACCCCCCGAACGCATATTCCCCGATTTTCGTCACGCTATTCGGGATCGTCACGCTCGTCAAGCCGCTGCAGCCGGCGAACGCCCCCTCCCCGATGCTCGTAACGCTATTCGGGATCGTCACGCTCGTCAAGCCGCTGTAGTAGGCGAACGCATAAGCACCTATGCTAGTAACAGGCTTGCCGCCGAGCGTGTAGGGTATGGTCACGGCACCCGTTGGTTTAGGCCAGACGGCAAGATCGCCCTCGTTATAAATCTCCGCCGCATCGCCGTTGATTTGATATGTCCACGTATAGCTACCGACCGTTTCAGTCTCGGCCATGATTGGCATTGCCGCAGCAATTGCCGTCGCCAGCATCATCAACTTCTTCATCCCCACACCTTTCGTTTTGTTTTCCTGCTTCATGCCTCAGACATCAAGGCAATCAGAACAGACGTCGACCATGACGTGACACGCCCGACCATCATTGGAATATTGCAAATTATAACAAAACCACCGCGCATAAATCAAGCGCGGGGACCCCGCACTGAGAGCGCGGGCGAGACGCCCGCTCTCCCAAGTATTACACCCCTAGAGGTAGGGGTTATGGTCTGCTAGGGCAAACGGATTTGACCTTACCGTATGGGTTATGATCCGTTATCGTCGGAGTTATGGTCCGCTAGGGCTGTTGTGGTTCGCCCTAGCGGGTATATTGATTAGGCAGTATATGGTTGTGAGTTTGGCCTTAGGGGTGGGCGAATCACTGGGAGCGCGGGCGTCTCGCCCGCGTAAATGGAATATCAACTCTCCTTCAGAGCGGGCGAGACGCCCGCTCTCCCAAGTGCGCCATCACTGGTAGTCGCGAATTAGGACGTCGATGGATGTGTCGGCCATAAGCTCAGCAACGCGCATGACGGGCGTTTCAGAGTAGTGGTATGGGAAGAGGACTTTCGGCTTGATTGTCTTAGCCGCCTTTGCGACCTGCTCCGGTGTCATAGTGTAAGGTTGATTGCATGGCAGAAACGCAACGTCGATGTTCTTGAGCTTTGCCATTTCCGGGATGTCCTCAGTGTCGCCCGCGATGTAGATGCGAAGGCCGTCCAGCGTCAGCACGTAGCCGTTGTCGCGTCCCTTCGGATGGAACTTCGTCCGCCCGGCTGTCGTGTTGTATGCGGGAACGGCCTCGATTGCGATGCCGTTGCAGACGACCCGGCTTTCGCCGTTCGCCATCGCCGTACCGTACCCAAGCATCTTCTGGACGGATGGATTGGCGATCACCTGCGTGCCGTCCTTCTTGAGCGTCGCAATGGCATCGCGGTCGAAGTGGTCGAAATGCTCGTGCGTCACGAGGATGACATCCGCCTTCGGGAACTTCGAGTAGTCTGTTACTGGCGCAAATTTCACAACCGGATCAACCTGGATGTCAAATCCCTCATACTGTATACGCATGGTCGCATGCTTGATGGCGGTTATCACAACTTCCTTGCCACCCTTGGTCTTGAATGTGTCGGTCTTGAATTCTGCCGCAAGGCTTTCTGCCGCTATTGTCGTTGTCATGGCTAGTGCTGTTATTATGGCTATTGTTTTCATGGGCGTATTATACCACACGATTTCCGCAGCTTTCAACAAATCCATTCCCCGATAACTGGCATGCCCCTGCGGGGACAGTGCGGCAACCTTGACACTTGTCTGCATGATGTGGTAGAATGAATTTCAAAACAATTGAGCGCAATTGAGAAAGACGATTTTCCACTGTTGTAAGGCCGATGCAAAACGAAAGGAACGCACGATGAAGACCTTTTCAAGAGCCATTCTCGCTTCATTCATCGCAATTGCCGTCGCTGGGGTGCGGGCGGACTGTCTGGACGAGCTTATGCCGCGCCCGACACAAATTTACCGAGGCGTTGATGGTTGCGTAAAGCAGCCTGCCGGACCAGGCGCGTATCAGCTCGTCGTACATGGCGGCAAGCCGGTGTTTGGCGGCGACGAGGAAGGCAAGCACTATGCGAGGGCGACTTTCGCCCAGCTGAAGAAGCTTGCCGGCGATTCGCCGATACCCGACTGCGTGATCAACGATTGGCCCGCGTTCAAGTATCGCGGCCTGATGCTCGATTGCGGACGCAACTACCAGAGCGTCGAATCCATCAAAGACATCATCTCCATGCTGGCGGCCTACAAGTTCAACGTCTTCCACTGGCATCTCACGGACAACTACGGCTGGCGGCTTGAGTCGAAGAAGCATCCCGAGCTTCAGCGCAAGGAAGCTTTCTCGCGGCAGATCGGGAAATACTACACCCAGGCGGAGTTCAAGGATGTTCTCGAATTCGCGAAGAGGCGCGGGGTGACGATAATTCCTGAGCTGGACATGCCAGGCCACACACTCGCCTTCCGCAAGGCGACGGGAATCGACGATCTCGCGTCCGACAAGGCCAAGGTCATGCTCGGCGAACTTATCGACGAACTTTGCGCGCTCGCCTCGGCTGAGGACATGCCGATCATACATCTCGGCACCGACGAGGCACGCGAGAAAGGCGAGAAAGTGCCGCAGAGTCACCTCGACTACTGGGCAAACAAGGTAACCGGGAACAGACGAACCCTAATGGGGTGGAGTCCTGGGCTAAAGCTGCCCGGACAGTCCATCAAGCAACTTTGGATGGGCGCGAAGGATCCGCGTGGCGACAAGACGCCATACATAGATTCGCAGAACAGCTACTACATAAACCATGTCGACCCGGAGGAGCTCTTGTCCGTGGCCGCCTACCAGCAGCCTTGCAGGTGGGGGGCGAAGGATGAGAAGCTGGGCGCGATAATCGGCGTCTGGCACGACGACGCGATCGCCGAAACCGAGGATGTCGCAAGGATGAACGCCATATATCCGGCGATAGTGCTGCTCTCGGACAACTTCTGGAGCGGACGCGAAAAGGACGAACCCACGCTGTACGCCCGCCTGCCGAACCCTGATGATCCGCGCTTTGCGCTGGCGGCAGACCTTGAGAGGCGCGTCATCGCCCAGCGCGACAAGGTTCTGAATGGCCTCAAGCATCCCTTCCCATATGTCGCACAGACGCAGATGCGCTGGCGCATGACCGATGGGGACGGCAAGGTGCTCGCCGAGAACATCCCGCAGGCAACGATCTATCCGCGGCATTTCTGGTTTCCGGCGGCTGCGTATACGCCCAACAACAACGGCAAGGTGGTCCTTGAGACTACTATAACGAGTCCGCGCGCCATCGACTGCGGCGCTTGGATTGGCATGACCGGCTTTTCGCGTTCAGACGGACGCAGCCGCGACGCGCCTACGCCGCTCCACGGGCAGTGGAACAAGCATGGCGCGACGATTGAACTAAACGGCGAAAAGATCGATCCGCCGAAATGGGCACACCCTGGAACTGGCGGCAACCCCAAAGAGATTCCGCTTGTTGACGAGGACTACTGGTATCGCGAGCCGACGAAGATACATCTGAACAAGGGCGAAAACCATGTAAGGCTGACGCTCCCCAAAAACGGCGGATGGAAATGGATCGGCACCTTCACCCCTATCATGGGAACAAGTGACCATCCCAAAGAGGTGCCTGGAATTAAATACAAATAATTACATTAGCATCCCATTCGCTCACTGCATTCGCATTCGCAAGGGGATGAATGTTTA
>CAMZEN010000069.1 GCA_947305775.1 uncultured Verrucomicrobiota bacterium | reverse complement strand
GCGGACATCCTACACTGGGAGAGCGGACGTCTCGTCCGCTCAGACGCAAGAGTTAACCCTCCTTATGAGCGGGCGAGACGCCCGCTCTCCCAAGGTACCGCTTACAAGCAATTGATAAAGCCTTCCAGCTCTCTCAGCCCGCTGGCTTGGAGAAGTGACGAAGCCTTGGAAGGGCGGCCCTACACTGGGAGAGCGGACATCCTGACCTGGGAGAGCGGACGTCTCGTCCACTCAGACGCAAGCGTTAACCTTCCTTCCTTATGAGCGGGCGAGACGCCCGCTCTCCCAAGGTACCAGTTTTCAGGCGATTGAGAAAGCCTTCCAGCTCCACCTGCCCGCTGGCTTGGAGAAGTGACGAAGCCTTGGAAGGGCGGCCCTACACTGGGAGAGCGGACGTCTCGTCCGCTCAGAAGCAAGAGTTAACCCTCCTTATGAGCGGGCGAGACGCCCGCTCTCCCAAGGTGCCAGTTTACAAGCGATTGATAAAGCCTTCCAGCTCTCTCTGCGAGACGAGCAAGCCGACTGGTGCACAAGAGGCCTTTTATGGTATAATAATAAACAAATTTCAACCAACCCAAGGAGAATCAAAGATGGCGGAAATCAAAACGGCAGACAACTGGACGTTATCACAGTTGATGACGGCTGCGGAGAAGTTTACTTTCGCAGACGGCAAAGCGGATATCGCTGAGACCCGTGCCTTAATCGGCATGATCCATCCCTTCGTCGACAAGGATGCCGACCTTGCCGCGTTCGAAAAGCTGCTTCAGGCGATCGCCGAGGACGGCGTAGTCACGCCCGACGAATCCGTCGCGCTGCAGGCGGCTATCTCGCGCCTGCGCGCCAAGTACCGCTCCGCCGACGCCGTCTACGATGCACGCACCCTCGGCTTCCCCAAGATGGGCGTGCTCGGCGTCCAGCACATGTTCGCGATGTTCGGCGCGACGATCCTCGTGCCGATCCTCACCGGCCTTTCGCCGAGCGCAACGCTTCTCTGGGCCGGCCTCGGAACCTTGCTCTTCCACATGGTCACCAAGGGCGTGGTTCCCGCGTTCCTCGGCTCCAGCTTCGCGTATCTCGCCGGCTACTTCGCGCTCTCCGGCATGGCCGGCGGCGAGGGCTTCGCCGACTGCGACAAGCACGCCATGCTGCAGTACGCCTGCCTGGGCGTCGCGTCGTCGTCTCTGCTCTACTTCATCGTCGCCTGGTTCGTCAAGGCTTGCGGCGTAAAGACGGTCATGCGCTTCTTCCCGCCGGTTGTCACCGGCCCGATCATCATCGGCATCGGCCTTGTCCTCGCGCCTGTCGCCGTCAACAGCTGCACCACCTCGTGGCCCGTCGCGCTCATTGCGATAGCTACGGTTATCGCGTTCTCCGTGTTCGGCAAGGGAATGTTCCGCATCATCCCGATTCTCATGGGCGTAATATTCTCCTACATTGCCGCGGTCATCTTCGGCAAGTTCGGCTGGTGCGACGCGATCGACTACTCCAACGTCGCCAACGCCGCCTGGGTCGGCCTGCCCGTCAAGTGGGGCGACACCGTGTTCCCGATCCTCGCCAACCACGACTGGGGCCGCATAACGAGCGCCATCCTCATCGTCTTCCCGCTCGCTTTCGCCACCATCATGGAGCACGTCGGCGACGTGTCGGCGATATCCTCCACGGTGAAGCGCAACATCTTCGAGAACCCCGGCCTTCACCGCACGATGCTCGGCGACGGCCTCGCCACCATGCTCGCCTCGCTCTTCGGCGCCCCCGCGAACACGACCTACGGCGAGAACACCGGCGTCCTCTCGCTCTCTCGCGTCTATGACCCGCGCGTGATCCGCATCGCGGCCTGCCTCGCGATTCTCGTCTCGTTCTGCCCGAAGTTCTCCGCGTTCATCGGCACGATTCCGGCGGCCACCATCGGCGGCGTCAGCTTCATCCTCTACGGAATGATCTCCGCCGTCGGCGTCCGCAACCTCGTCGAGAGCCAGGTGGACCTCGGCAAGAGCCGCAACATGCTCATCGCGGCACTCATCCTCGTTCTGACGCTCGGCATTTCCTTCTCGAAGGGCGGCGCAATCGCGTTTTCGGTCGGTTCGCTCAACATCTCCCTTTCGGGACTCGCCGTAGGCGCATTGATGGGCATCGTCCTCAACGCCGTCCTGCCGGGCAAGGACTTCTCGTTCTCCGAGACGGCTCCTACTATCAAGGATGCGGACCGCTTCGGTGGCGTCAAAGAGGAGGCTTCGTAAAATGTCGGGCTCTCTTCTTGAGAAATACGTCAAGGAAGTGCCTAACTTCCCCAGGCCAGGCGTCCTTTTCCGCGATGTAACGGGCATCCTGGACTCCGGCGAGGGCTTCCGCCTCGCCATGATCGAGATGGAGCGCGCCCTTGCCGGCGTGCAGATCGACAAGGTTGCGGCGCCTGATTCGCGCGGCTTCATCTTCGGCGCGGCTCTCGCCGACAGGCTCCGCTGCGCGTTCGTGCCGATGCGCAAGCCCGGCAAGCTGCCGCGCGAGACGATCAGCGAAGAGTACGACCTGGAGTATGGCCGCGCCCAGCTGCACATGCACAAGGACGCCCTCTCCCAGGGCGAACGCGTGGTCCTCGTTGACGACCTGCTCGCGACGGGCGGAACCGCCCTCGCGGGCGCGAAGCTAATCGAGCGTCTCGGCGGCAAGGTCGTAAAGATGATCTTTGCGATCGAGCTTGAGGGCTTCGGCGCGGCCAAGGGTCTGCTCGCCAAGTACGACGTGGCCTCCCTTGTAAAGTACCCTGGGAAATGATATACTAAATTTCGTTTTCGGATATTGTATACTTACAACCCAACCAACCAAAGAAAAAGGACAAAAACATGAACAAACTGATTGTCGCTCTCTGCGCAACGGCATCGTTTTGCGCGTTTGCCGATGAAACCGCAGTTGTTGAGCCTGTAGTCGTCGAGCCCGTGCCCGTCGAACAGGCGCCTGTAGTAGAGGAGGCTCCCGCTCCCGTCGAGCAGCAGCCCGTCGAGCAGCCTGCAGAGGCTCCTGCCGAACAGCAGCCTGCCGAGCAGCAGCCCGTCGAGACGACCGCGGAAGAGGAAACCGATACGATCTTCTGGGGCTTCGGCAACTACGGCATCTACTCCGGCTACCAGCTCTATGGTTCGCTCGTCAACTCCGAGCCGACCCTGCAGGGCTATGCTGAAGTCAACGCGAACCTCCTGTTCGACGACGTCAACCTCGGCTACCTCGGCGTTGGCGTGTGGTCCAACTCCGACCTCACCGACAAGCGCCATGCCGCCTACGGCAAGGCCTTCAACGAGTGGGACTTCAACGTGCACTGGGGTAGGACCTTCTGGTTCGATGATGACAGGACCTGGGGCCTCGACTACCGCACTTCGGTCGTCTGGTACTACTATCCCCACCACCGCAACAGCTCCTTCCGTTCGCGCGGCCACACCCAGAAGACCTCCACCACGGTCGACTGGAACCACAGCCTCGCGCTCGTGAACCCGTTCATCACGCCGTTCATCGACATCGTGCACGAGTATCACGAGTCCCACGCAAACCTCCTCCAGTTCGGTGCGAAGCGCGCGTTCGAGCTCTCCGACAACTTCACTCTCACCCCGATGGTCGTCGCCGTCTGGCGCAGCCACCGCTACAACTGGTGCTTCCCGACCGGATTCGGCGCTTTCCGCGACGGCCCCGGCTTCGCGACGCTCAAGTTCGAGGTTGACGCCAACTACAGGCTCACCGACAACTTCGGCCTCTTCGCCAAGGTTGCCTACTGCTCCATCATCGACCACGACCTTCGCCACAACATCGACCACAATCTCAGCGGTGCGGACTATGGCGACTACAAGGACTTCGTTTGGGGCGGCGTCGGCGTGACGTTCAACTTCTAATGGCGCTCAACGACAAGCATTACCTTACCGCCAACGAGTATCACGCAGACACGTGGAAATTGGCGGCGGCAGTCAGGATGTCCGGCTGGAGGCCGGACATCCTGATAGCTCTCTGGCGGGGCGGCGCCCCCGTCGGGATATCTGTCCACGAGTTCTTCAAGGTGACTGGCTGGAGTGTGCAGCACATACCCCTCAAGTCGGTCAGCTACACCGGAATCGGCGAAAACAAGGGCGGCGTCGTGTTCACCCACGGCGACCTCGTCTTCGGAATGCTGAGGCCGGGCGACAAGGTTCTTGTGGTGGACGACGTGTTCGACACGGGCAAGACCGCCGCGGCGGTCAAGGAGCGCATAGACGCCACAGGCGCCGAGATGCGCATAGCCTGCGTATACTGGAAGCCCGAGAAGAACACTACAACTCTAAAGCCGGATTATTTCGTGCGCGACGTCGGTCTCGACTGGATAGTTTTCCCGCACGAAATCGAGGGCCTCACCGATGAAGAAATCGTCGAGAAGGACCCCGAACTGGCGGCATTGATAAAGAAAGCACACAAATGAAGAAGCTTATGATTCTCATAGCCGCAGCTGCGGCGATGCTTGGTTGCGAAAAGGCCGACGACGGCGCGAAAAAGCTGGTCGTCGGGTTTGATGCGGATTTCCCGCCCTACGGCTACAAGGAAGGTAGCGAATACAAGGGTTTCGACCTCGATCTCGCCCGCGCCGTTTGCGAAAAGAAGGGTTGGACCTTTGTCGCAAACCCGATCAACTGGGATTCCAAGGATATGGAGCTCAATTCCGGTTCGATCGACTGCATATGGAACGGCTTTACGATACAGGGTCGCGAAGACGCCTATACGTTCAGTTCGCCGTATGTCGACAATTCCCAGGTCGTCATGGTAAAGGTCGGCTCTCCGGTCAAGACCCTCGCCGACCTTGCCGGCAAAATCGTCGGCGTCCAGACCGACACCCCCGTGCAGAAGGCTCTCTCGAAGGGTGGCGACAGGGAGGCTCTCGGCTCGACCTTCAAGCAGCTCGTGGTCATGCCCAACTACAATCAGGCCGTGCAGGAGCTTGAAATGGGCGGCGTCGACGCGGTTGCGCTCGACGTTGGCGTTGCGAAGAAGAAGATGGCCGATTTGCCCGGCAGGTTCGAAACGCTTCCCGAAATCGTGATGAGCGAAACCTACGGAATAGGCTTCAAGAAGGGCAATATCGCCCTGCGCGACGAAGTCGAGGCGACCCTCCGCGAAGTTGCCGCCGAAGGCACCATGGCGAAGCTCGCTGAGAAGTACGGCATCGAGCCGGCTTCGCTGCTTCTGAAGTAGCCGCCGCTCCATGACGTTCAGCAGCATGATAGCCGATCTCCTTTCGGGACTTCTCGTCTCGGTGGAGATCTTTGCTTTTACGCTGCTTCTCGCCCTGCCGTTGGGCTTTCCGGTGGCATTGGGGCGCATGTCCCGCAACAAGGTGGTAGCCGCGGTTTTCCGGATATTTATTTCGATAGTCCGCGGCACGCCACTTATGCTTCAGATCATCTTCGTCTATTTCGCCCCTTACATATTCTTCAAAATGCCTCTTTCCCGCTATCCGAGGCTTCTGGCTACGGTGCTCGCCTTCGGCTTAAACTATGCGGCGTACTTCGCCGAGATATACCGCGGCGGCATACTCTCCATTGACAAGGGACAGCGCGAAGCGGCCACTGCCCTTGGCATGAGCAGGTCGCAGACGTTCTTCAGGATAATTCTTCCGCAGACCGTCAAGCGCGTCATTCCCGCCGTCGGCAACGAGGTGATCACGCTCGTAAAGGATACGTCCCTCGCGTTCACGATCGCCGTTACCGAGATGTTCACCATAGCCAAGCAGCTTTCCTCCGCCAACACGACAATGACGCCGTTGATAGCGGCGGGCGTCTTCTACTACGTGTTCAACTATCTTGTCGCCTACGGGCTTGAGCGGTTCGAAAAGAGGTTCGCCTACTATAGCTGAGCCTATGGGTGCCTTGCTTCTTCTGGTTGCCGCCGCGCTCTGGGGCAGCGCATTCGTCGCACAGAAGCTTTGCGGCGAACACTTGGGACCTTTCGCCGTTACGTTCCTGCGCAATCTGATTGGCGGCGCTTTCATATACGCGTGCTTCCGCCTTAGGCTTCGCTTCTTCGGCCGTGCGGGCATACCGGCCGGTGCGCGGCGTTCGTTTTCCGGCAGGGCCTTCCTGGGCGGCGGACTTTGCGGAGCCGTGCTTTTCGCCGCGTCCCTCTCCCAGCAGATCGGCATAGTCCACACATCGCCCGGCGTGTCGGCGTTCCTCACGTCGAACTATATGCTGCTGATACCTGTCTTCGGCTTCTTCATCGGGCGCCCCGTCCGCGCAGCCGTATGGCTTTGTGTCGCGATGGCTGTCGCTGGGTCGTACCTGATCTGCATCGAATCCGGTGCCGCCGGCTTCTCGCTTGGTCGCGGCGAGGCCTGGACGCTTCTCTGCGCGGCGCTCTTCGCCGTTCAGGTCTTGTGCGTCGATCGTTTCGCGCCCAGCACGGACGTGCTTGCCTTTTCGTGCGTTCAGCAGTTTGCGGGCGCGGTGCTTGCGCTGCCGTTCGTGTTCCTGCCGTCCGAACGGGCGCTCTTCACCTCCAGCAACCTCCTTGCCGCGGCCTGGCCTGTCGTGTACATAGCCGTCTTCTCCAGCGGCATCGCGTTCACGCTCCAGAACTTTGGACAGGTAAGGACTCCCCCGGCGATTGCGGCCGTCATAATGTCGCTCGAAAGCGCCATAGGCGCGGCTTGCGGCTACATCGTTTTCGGCGATGTGCTCTCGGCGCGGCAGATCGTCGGCTGCGCGCTGATGCTTCTGGCGGTCGTCCTTTCGCAGGTCCTCCCGGCGCGGCAGAAACAGAAATCGCCATGCCCGCCGTCGCAGGAATATGGTAAAATACAAGCCTGCATGAAAGGAAACGACAATGGGTAGCTTCAACAGCGCCGAAGAGGCGCGGCAGTATTTTTCCGAAGACCGGTTCGCCACCGAGAACGGTATCGTTCTGGACGAATTGGATTCGCAACACTCTGTGTGCAGCGTAGAGCTGGGCCCTCGCCACAGAAACGCCTTTGGCGGCGTGATGGGCGGGGCGATCTTCACCCTTGCCGATTTCGCTTTCGCTACGCTTACGAACGACCGTGCACATGTCACCGTCGCCCAGCAGGTGAGCATCAACTATCTTTCGCCGGCAAAGGGCAACAAACTCATTGCCACCGCAACATACAAGAAGGACGGCCGCAGCTCGTGCGTCGTGAACGTGGATGTCGTTGACGACGCAGGCCGCGAAATCGCGCAGTTCGTCGGCACGGGCTTCAAGCTTAACGGCTGAAGGATTTTTCAAAAGGTTTTTTCTACGAAGAGGAGGGTGTTTCATGAAGTCGCTCAGGGAATTGTACAGGATAGGTCGTGGCCCCAGTTCAAGCCACACCATGGGCCCAGCATTGGCCGCGAGCACGTTTCTCGCGCGCACGCCCAATGCTTCGCGCTATGAGGTTGTGCTATACGGCTCTCTCGCCGCAACAGGACGCGGCCACTTCACCGACAGGGCGGTCAAGGATGTGCTCGGTGCGCGTCGCACGAAGATCGAGTGGAAGCCCGCCGAGAACGACTCCTTCCATCCGAACGGAATGCTCTTCCGCGCATTCGCCGCGAACGACGAGAAGCTTGCCGAATGGAAGGTCTATTCCGTGGGCGGCGGCGCGTTGCGCGAGAAGGGGAAGGACGCCGCGTCCAAGACAGTCTACACCTACCGCAACATGGAGGAGATAATCGCCGCGTGCGTGCGCAAGGGCGTGCCCATGTGGCAGCTTGTAGAGGATGCGGAAGGCGCGGAGATATGGGACTACCTCAACACCGTCTATTCGACGATGATGTCTGCGATCAACCGCGGCCTCGCGGCGGATGGCGTTTTGCCAGGCGGACTTCGCATCGCCCGCCGCGCCAGGGCGATATACATAAAGGCCAAGATGCAGAACGAGCAGCTCAGGCGAACCGGGCTTCTCGTAGCCTACGCCCACGCGGTCAGCGAAGAGAACGCCTCTCTCGGCGAGATAGTCACCGCCCCTACATGCGGCTCGTGCGGAGTTTTGCCTGCCGTCCTTAAGTATCTCAAGGATGCGCTCGGCAGCTCTTCGATAGAGATAATTCGCGCGCTTGCCGTCGCTGGGCTTGTCGGCAACATCGTCAAGCGCAACGGATCCATCTCGGGCGCGGAGGTCGGCTGCCAGGGAGAGGTCGGCGTAGCCTGCGCGATGGCGAGCGCGGCGGCGGCCTATCTCATGGGCGGCAGTCCGCGGCAGTGCGAATGCGCCGCCGAAATCGGGCTGGAGCACTTCCTCGGGCTTACCTGCGACCCTGTGAAGGGGCTAGTGCAGATTCCGTGCATCGAACGCAATGCGCTTGCCGCGACGCGTGCCGTGGTCGCCGGCGAGATGAGCGTGCTTTCGGACGGCGCCCACATCGTTTCGTTCGATACTGTTGTGAAGACCATGCTCGAGACAGGCCACGACCTTCCGCGCCTGTACAGGGAAACTTCCGACGGCGGCCTTTCGCGCTTCGTGCGCCGTTAAGGTCAAGAAGCCTTTTGCGTGTCGCCCGAAGCCGCCTTGGCGAACGTCTCGACGAGTTTGTCGAATGTGAGCGGCTTCAGCAGTATGCCGTTGAATAGCTTGTGCCTCTCGTCGGTGTCGAACTCCGTGTCGGCGGTTACGGCGAACACCTTCAGCTTGCTTAGGCTGGGATCGGCGCGCAGCTTCTCGATGAATTCAAGGCCGTTCATGTTCGGCATCCAGAAATCGGAGAATACGAAGTCGTAGGGCTTGCCCGATTTCGCGGCCGCTGCAAGCTCCGTCAGGGCCTGCCTGCCATCGCAGGCATTGTTGATTGAAACGACTCCGACCCTCTTCAGCAGGGCCGTCAGCACCGCGCGGTTGACGGGCGAATCGTCCACGACAAGCACGTGCTCCGGCAGGTTTGCCACCTCCAGCAGATCGTTCGACAGGCTTGCGGACACTGTCTTCTCGCCGCTGGCTTCCACGCCTGGAATGCGGGCCGTGAACTTGGCGCCCTTGCCGAGTTCGCTTTCCACCAGCAGCGCGCCGCCCATCGTCTTCGTCAGGCGCCTGCATATCGAAAGCCCAAGCCCGGTGCCGCCGAGCCTGTCGGGCGCATGGCTCGGGTCTTCGACCTGAATGAACGGATCGAGTATGCGCGTCAGCATGTCGGGCGGTATTCCGCAGCCTGTGTCTATGACCGAAACGTCCAGCGTCTTGTCTTTGTATGTTGCGGCGACCGTCACGGATCCCTTCGAAGTGAACTTGACCGCGTTGCCGACCAGGTTGACTAGCACCTGCCTGAAGCGGTGTTCGTCCAAGACGACCGTCGGCACGTCCGCAGTGCGGTTGACGAGTTCGATTCCCTTGTCGGCCGCTACCATCCTGAACGAGGCGAACACGTCGTCGGTCAATTTGGCCAGATTGAGTGGCTCAGGGTGGAGCGTCATCTTGCCAGAGTCCATCTTGGCGAGGTACAGAACGTCGTTCACGAGCTGCAGCAGCGTCGTGCCGCTTGCGCGTATGGCGCCTAGGGCTTCGCTCCGCTCCGCTTTGTTCTTTATGCCGAACTGCAGAAGCTCGCAGTAGCCCAGTATGGCGTTCAGCGGCGTGCGTATGTCGTGGCTGACGATGCTGAAAAACATGCTCCGCGACTTCTCCGCCTCGTGCGCGCGCTTCAGCGCCTTTTCGAGCTCCGCCATGTGCTTGGCCATGCGCTCGTCCTGCACCACGAACACGTGGAAGAAACAGTTGCTCACCAGGCACCCGAGCGCGGTGAAGGGCGTCAGCGGCCAAACGACCTGAAGGGCGATCGCCACTGCGATGGTGGTGCAGAAAAGGAAAACCATCATGCTCCGCCGACGAACCGAATCGCGGCTGGTGAGGGCTTTGATGAGCACGAAGAGCGCAATGAGGATGTTGAAGACGATCTGGAAGGAGAACGCCAGGTATCGCTTGTCGCCTATGAGGTATGTGCCGTGCTCGTCGAAATAGAAGAAGCAGTTGTTGAAGATGTTGGCAGTCAGCAGCACGATGTTGAATACGATTATCGCATATCCGTACCAGGCGAGGATGCGGGCCGTCCATTTGCCGAGCGCAAGGTATGAGGTTACGAACCGCGACAGCAAAAATACGAACGTCACAAGCGAGAGGAAGTACAGCACGGTATCGATATACAGGGCGCGCGTCCAGCCAAGCCCGGCCAATATGCCCCATGCGGCGTCCGTCACGTAATATGCAAGCACGCCGAACAGGAAGCCGTTGTATTGCGAGTAGTGCGTGCTGCGCACCCTTCGACCGGCAAGCAGATCGAAGTTCGTTATAAGATGAATAGCAATGGCCACCAAAGAAAAGACGGAGTACGAGTAGTCCTGCATAGCTGACTGTATTATACCAAAAATAGCCTTGTGTTGACCACCTCCAATCGCAAATTTTTACCCTCTTTCTCCTTTTGGAGAGCGGGCGTCTCGCCCGCTCATTAAAAGATCGCAATCCTCCGCTGTCGTCTACCCTACAACTACACCTACTCGCTACAACTACTCTCCCCTCTGGGAGAGCGGGCGTCTCGCCCGCTCATTAAAAGATCGCAACCCTCCACTGTCGGGTGACTTGTAAAGAGGGTGGGTCAGCAAAAACTCCTTAAGCCGCTTTGGCCAG
>CAMZEN010000068.1 GCA_947305775.1 uncultured Verrucomicrobiota bacterium | reverse complement strand
CCGACCATCTAAAATCCCGCTGAAACGGAGAATGGTTCATTCTGCGTGTATGCGGAAACAAGAAAATCCCCAGTAATTTGGGGATTTTTCGTTTTTCTCCCCTTGCATTTTTCTCTCCTCGCCTCTTTTCAGGGGGCGATTTCTCCCCTCTCCCGGCAAAACAGCCCCGACTTTCTCTGCGCGGATTGTCATAGGTTCATTCTACGCTTCGCCCAATGTTTACAGGGGTGAAATGCGTGTCCCGCTCGTTCCCGGCGCGTTTTTCGGCGCGGGTTGTCATGTTTATCATAGAGAACGGTGTGCTTCCTTGCACACTTTTACGTCGTCTGGCGATAAAACTCCGAACGCATCTTGAACGGGCAGCGCATCGGAAGCCGAACGACCTCGGAATGCCGCTTATGAAAAAGTCCGTTAATCCATGTAACGCCGCATCGTATAAGCGTCTGGAGAGGAATAAAATCGTCGCGTCGAGGCGGGTCTAGAAAAGATGAAAATAGTCGTCTATTCCCGCTTGACTGTATGCGACATACTACGGCATCATATGCCCGGAAAATCGTAATGGAGACAATAGGAGATGGAAACGCTGCCAAAGGCATTGGCCGACGAAATCGAGTGCCTCGAAGAGCTGGATGCGAGGGCTCTCAAGAGAAAGTATCCGGCATTGCTTTCCGACGCTGGTGATTGCTCGGCGAGCGGGATTCTGCGCTCCATTGTCGCATACAGGCTTCAGGAGAAGCACTACGGACGCCCGCTCGCGGAGGATGCCAAGTCATGGCTTGAGGCCGACGACGGCGGCGACGGCCCGCGTCTGCGCACGGCGGTGTCCGGATCGGGCGCGAGGGCGCGTCTGGTGCGCGTATGGAAAGGCGTGAGACATGAGGCGGTCGTCAGGAATGACGGCCGCTTCGAGTACAACGGGGAGATATTCAATTCGCTTTCCGCGATAGCCAAGGTCATTACGGGAACCCATTGGAACGGGAGACTGTTCTTCGGAATCAAGTAGGAGACGGACGCCATGACGAGAATAGACGCTAAGACGATGGAAAGCCTTGTCGCGCTCCTTTCGAGCGTGATGGAGAGGCTGCGGCCGGACGCTGTGCGCCGAGCCAGGGACGGAGGTGCGGGATGAGGCAGACGCAGGAGATGAAGCGGTGCGCGGTCTATACGCGCAAATCGACGGACGAGCGGCTTGACGCCGAGTTCAATTCGCTCGACGCGCAGTACGACGCTTGTTCTGCATACATCAAGAGCCAGGTCGGAATGGGCTGGAGGCTCATGGACAAGAAGTACGACGACGGCGGCTACTCCGGCGGGACGATGAACCGCCCCGCCCTTTCGGAACTGATCGGAGATATCAAGGCGGGCAAGATAGACGTGGTCGTAGTCTACAAGATCGACCGTCTGTCGCGGTCGCTCTGCGACTTCACCGATCTTTCAAAGCTTTTCGAGCAGCACAACGTGTCGTTCGTTTCTGTCACCCAGCAGATAGACACGTCGAACGCTGCCGGGCGCATGATGCTCAACATCCTCATGTCCTTTGCGCAGTTCGAGCGCGAGATGACCGCCGACCGCATCCGCGACAAGATATACGCCTCCCGCAAGCGGGGCATGTGGACGGGCGGGCCGACGCCCTACGGCTACGTCCTTGAGGACAAGCAGCTCAAGGTGGATGCGAAGGCGGCGGAGGTCGTGCGGTGGATATTCCGCCGCTACATTGCCACGGGGTCTTCAATGCAGGTGGCGAAGGACCTGAACGATTCCCCCAACAGACGCGCCGACGGCCAGCCGTGGCGTCCCCGCATGGTGCTCGCCATACTCAAGAACAGGGTCTATACGGGCAAGCTATGCATCAAGCGGACGGGCGAGCTGTTCGACGGACGTCACGAGGCCATCATCGACGAGAAGCAGTTCGAGGCCGCGCAGAAAGCCCTAGACGAGAACAGGTGCTACGACGGGAAGACGATGAAGCATACGATGTTCGCGCCTCTCAAGGGCATTCTGCGCTGCGGCTCGTGCGGCGGCTCGATGACGCCTGTGTTCTCCAACTACTCGAAGGCGGGCGGACGGCGCAGGTACGTCTACTACCGCTGCACACGGGACGCAAAGAACGCGGAGCGATCCTGTCCGATCCGCAGCATCGCGGCGGACGTGATCGAGAAGTTCGTCTATACACAGCTTGGGAGCGTCCTACGCCGCGACGACATCAGGGCACTTGTCTGCAACGGGAACCCGAGCCTCGAAGAGGCGTACCAGGTCGAGACGTCCGACATGGAGAGGTTCTGGGGCAGGATGGTCCCCACCGAGCGCGAGAGGCTTCTCCTGCTTCTTGTCCGCGAGGTTCGACTGTTCCCAGAAAAGGTCGAGATTGACCTCGCAATCGAGGGCGACGATGGCAAGATCGTGGTTCCGGCTCGTCTCAAGCGGAATCTCGGTCGTGCCAAGATTGTGGTCGCCTCGCCCGGCGACAATGCCGAGGAGCCTGCTGCGGACGGTGACCTCGCCGTTGTGCGCGCCCTGCGAAAGTGCCACAAATGGGCAGACCTGCTCACGACTGGCACATACCACGACAAGAAGGCGCTCGCGGACGCCCTTGGCCTCAGCAACTCCTACCTCGGCAAGATGCTGCGCCTCGCATACCTCTCGCCGAGGATCGTGGAGGCGATCATGCTCGGTGAGCTTCCGTCCATATCCGTGACGAAGCTGCAGGAACTCGACACTCCGATATGGGAGGAGCAGGAACGGATGCTGGGGATGCGGAGATAGGTGGCCTTGGGGCAAGGGCTGTCAGACGAGGGAGTGGTTGAGACAGCTACTCCCTCGCCACTTCAGAGGCATTCTGCAATAAAGCCATGCCGATTCCGCTAAAGCAAAGTCAAACCAACGGTAGGTCAATGTGAAGTTTATGTTTGCTTTCATGCACTGATTTTTGATATAATATTCCGCACAATGGCAAGAGGAACACTTGGAGAACCAATTTCATGGCGCTAAGCTACAACAATCTGTGGCATAGACTCATCGACTGCGGCATGTCGAAGACGGAACTTCGGCGTGCCACGGGTATATCTTCCGTCACACTCGCCAAACTGTCCAAGAGCGAGCCGGTGGCGACAACGACGCTTGAGCGGATATGCGAAGTCTTGAAATGCGACATAGGTGACATAGTCAGCCGCGTGCCTGATACGAATGTCCGTGGAGACAAGGAGCGCCGACAATGAGCGACAGCGGCGGCAGAGAGTTTCGCTTCTGGCAGAAAGGGCTCGCCACGTATGAATGACGAGGCTTATTCCGATGCTCGCCTGAATGCCATACTGTCTGCGGGGTTCGATCTTGACAGAGGCGGCAAACTCCATCTGTTCGAGATAGATGGCGAGATGTCGGATGGGGCCTTTGAGAGCCAGATAGAGCTTGAGGCGGGAGTGACAGCCAGAAACGCCAGGAGTATTGCCTTCTTAATGCGCAAATGGCTGCGGATTCGCTTTCAGGAATGCATGAACAGCGAAGAGGCTCATACGCTCACGCGCCAACAGTTCCAGTCTTGCTTCGACTCCGCCTGCGAATCGACCTGCCGCAACGGGCTGATGAACTATGCTACGGCGGCTTTCCTCGGAAAGTCGCGTGTCGACGGCGAACTAAACTCCCGTCAGCTCTACATCGCGCAGATGGATTGGGTCGCCGTGCCTGGAAAGCAACAGTACAAAGCGGCGCAGGACTACATAATTGCGATGATCAACCGTCAGGCGTGGGCCGAGGACGACTCGATCAGCGACATCGATGTCGAGAGATTCGAGCAGGAGCTGTTGGCGGGGTACAAGGGCAACGCTCACATCGTTCAGATGGCGCATGGAGGAGGCACTCCCGAGGAGATCGGACTCGCCCTGTTTGATGGATGTCTTGCGCCCTCGCACTGCAAGGGGATTCGGATAGGGAACAGAGACCCGCTCGATGGCACCGTCGAGGGTTCGTACCACATGCTGGCCAACGACGAGGAAATCGGATGGCATCCAGACTGGCGGGAGCGAGTCCGTAAGTTCAAGGAGGAGCATGGCGATACTGCTTGACGAGTATAGGGAATGGAACACTCCTGTGGTGGGCGCATATCTTCTCTGGCGGTTCTCGGCCGGATACGTGAACGCTAACCCTCGGCACACCCCGCCGCCTTTTCTGCTTCACTGCGTCGTCACGGCGCTGTTGCGTGGACGAGCCTATTCCAACGCGATTGACCATTCGCTGTCGCTCCATGCATTTGCGATGCGGCTTGTAAAGGACGGGTATGCGGACAAACTTGAGACCTTGCACGACAGGGTGAAGTCGTTTCTGGACTACACCCTTCAGGCTGCCGACATGGCAGTATATCGCAGAATGCTGACATGGGATGCGGAGAGCGCAAGCCTTGTGCCACTTAAGATAGGCAAAGTGAAGCGCGGCACAGCGGAACTCTCTAAGTCGGTTCAGAGGCTTGGCAACCGAGCGGAGCGGCTTGGGAAATGGATGGGTCCGCTGGAACTTTCCACGATAGCACTTGATCTAGGAGTGAAATTCTAATGTACTTCCAAATCGAGAACATTGTGATCTGGCCGTCAAAGGCCGATGTCAAACCCCTCAAGCGCGTAGTGTGGTTCGAGCCTGGCGTGGTGAACGTCATAACGGGAGAGTCCCGCACTGGCAAGTCTGCTGTGATACCGATCATCGACTACTGCCTTGGCTCGTCAAAGTGCGCAATACCCATAGACGTCATCAGAAAGAGCGCGTCATGGTATGGTGTGACTGTCGTGAGCGACAAGGGAGAACACATCCTTGTAGCCCGAAAGTCACCGCAGGACAAAGGCAAGGCCAGCGGTGAGATGTCGCTCACCATAAGAAGCGAGCGGTTCGATCCTCCCGACGAGCCGCCCGAGAAGAACAAGGCTCTACAGGAGGTAAAGGACTTCTTCGACAATCTCTTCGCCGTTCCGTACATAGAGCATGACGATTCTGGTTGGGGGAACAAGCGACTCGGGTTCCGCGACCTTACGCATATGTCATTCCAAAGCCAGGACATCATCGCCAATCAGAACATACTCTTCTACAAGATGCACGAGACCGAGTACCGCATGCGTCTTGCCACGTGGTTCAGGTTTGTTGTCGGAGCAGAGACGCAGGAGTACATTTCGCGGACCCGCGACAAGGAGGAGCTGTCCAAGCAGCTTCGGGCGCTGGAAGCACAGATAAAGGCGGCTACGGCGGCTATGGACAAGCGCAGGGGTGAGCTTGCTGCGCAGTTCACTATTGCAAAGGAACTCGGACTGTACGAAGGCAGCGTCGAGGGAATGTCGTTTGATGAGCTCGTGTCGGCCGCTGACAGGATCACCATGCGCGAGGACAGCGTTGGCGTCGAGCAGAAGCTTGAGTCAATATTCCATGCTGACAAGGAGATTCAGGCGAAACGTGACAGGCTACTGGAGGTTGGCAGAGACATCGCCGCCATAAGGGGGCGACTCAACGAGCTTGAAGAGCTGCGCAGAGCGGCACTGCTCACTGGCGGGATACTCCGCAGGCGCAAGGAGCGACTGGAGATAGCAGAGTGGATGGCGAAGAACACATCCCCAGACGGGCGTTGCCCTATATGCGGAGGTGACGGCCACCGTTTCGCGGCGGTGGAGTTCGACAAGATGCTGGCCGCCCTGAGACGCCACGAGGAGGCTGCGGCAATCGATCCGTCGTCCGTGGTCGCTTGCGACAAGGTGAAGAGGAGACAGGAAGAGGCGCTGAACGAACTCCTTGAGGAGCAGAACTCGCTCAGGAACTATTTTGCCGAGCTGGAGAGGGAGAAGGAGGAGGCCAGGAGAGGCCGCGACTTCGTGAAGCGCGTGTTTGCCCTGATCAGCGAGATGCGCTCCACTGTCAAGCTCGCTGTAGAGCTAGACTCCTCGTCGGAGCTTATGCAGAAGCGCGACGAATTGAAGGCTCGGCTTGAGGAGACGGAAAGATGGCTGAAGGAGAATGACGCCCAGGCTCGCTTCATGTCCATCATGGAGGACATAGGACGCCGGGCGCAGGCCAGACTTTCTACTCTCGACGTGGAAGAGCAGTACAAGTCCGCCCCGATGGAGTTCGACCAGCAGTACCTAAACGTCAAGGTCCGGGGCGAAGACGGACAGTACCATCTTCTGAGCGAGGTGGGCAGCGCGTCAAACTGGGTGTCGTGCCACATAGCGTACATGTGCGCGTTACAGGAGTACTTCTGCGCCCGCAACGCAGGCGAGACGTCGTTCTTGCCTTCGTTCGCCGTGTTCGACCAGCCGAGCCAGGTGTATTTCCCCGAGATGAAAGCGAAAGATTCGTATGACGAGATAGACACGGAGGCGGTGCGAAAGATGTTCAGGACAATCGCTGCCTCTGTCTTGGCGTGCGGGGGCAGTTGGCAGGCGATAGTCCTTGAACACGCCGGCGAATCAATATGGGGACAGGTCGAGGGCGTACACAAGGTTGATGAATGGCGCAACGGAATCAAGCTTATCCCCCGCGAATGGTATGACGAGCATTGAGGACGTCCGGATGAAGCGCGCATTCGACGCGTTTGAGAATGCGGCGGCAGCGACTGGCAGAGTTGTCGAAGTCGCCGACAAATGGGCCGACCGCCTTTGTGGTACAGGGACGGAAGTCCCCTTGTCTCGCCTTTCGCCAAATCTTAATCCAGAGGATTCCAAGCAGTTCGGCATGCTCAGGCGAGTCGCGACTTTCGTTGATGCCGTCAAGACGACCGCCGAATATGCCGACGGCACGGCGAAGATAGTATCCGCCTATGAAAGGCTCCTGAAGGTCGTTGAGGCGATTCTCGGACAACGGCAGATGCCGGAGTCGGATGCGGCGGCCCTTGCTAATCTCAAGGACTGCTGCGCCCGTCTGCGCGATGAATTCCGGCGAAAGGGATGCTCCGCCGAGAGCGTCGGCATCGTCATAGAGGATTTCATTTCCTCGTTTGAGCCGATTTGCGCCGCAGTCAGGAGATGCGAAGATACGCTACTCCTTCCGGGCAGTCAAGCTACCAATACGACGAAGGCCGATGCTGAAGCCGTTATGCCTCCAGTTTTCGCACGGCTCTACGGCGAGACGTGCTTCTCACGCCTCGGCAACGATGACTCGAAGCTCCGCATGGGGCTCTCCGCCCTCGCGGAGTATGTGCGGGGGTGCATCTCGAAGAAGGAGACGAGGCTTTTCGGATGCCCGATGTTCATGCGAACCGTATACGAAATCGACCAGACCAAAGTCGCCAGCATAAGGCTGGCTGAGTCGGAGGAGGCGGAGGGGCTTTGGACGGACTTCAAGAACAAACTCGTCCTCGCGTTGGACGTCTTGCACGGGCGGGGTTTGGTGGGCACAGCCCCAATGAAGTCGTGGTTGCAGGACTGCGGCGACGTAACTGGGCAGGCAGGTTCATATCGCAGCTACAGGCGAATCCGCCACGAGGTCTTAGATGGTCTTCTTGGACATTGTCGAGACATCGCAATCTTGAATCATGCCGACTGCAAAGAAACGATACAGATGCTACATGGGGGCATATTTGACGACATCGGGATGATGCCGCCGTTTCTGCCAATTTCCACAGGGGCGGAGGAGTCTGCCCATCATTCCAGCGCCGGTCAATCGAAGGAGGACGGCGTTCTGTTGCAGCATGGAGATTCTGAAGCCATCATTCAGCAGATCGGAAACATGGCCACCGCACAAGCAAACCGCATCATAAAAGCTGTTAACAAAGGATTAGGAGTCACCAATTCGCTGATCAAGCACACATGGGGAGAAGCCGACAGACAAAAGGACAAGCGAAAGCCATTGGAACGCAAGAGGATTGACGATGTAGTGAAGATGTTCGTGAGGCGGCACGAGATGGAGGGCAACAGCATGTGTTCTTTGCTGTGGTGCTGCAAGCAGGTCTTGAAGCCCAGTGAAGACGGGAAGTATGACGAGTCCGAGGTCAAGAAGCTGCATAATGCGGCAACCTACGACATGCAGACATTCTACGATATGAGTGCGATTAGAGCCGAATTGGAGAGTAAGGCCAACAGATAAGCCTGAATTCACATAGATTCTGAAAAATAGTCAGAACTGTTTTTGAGCGAAAGACCCTGCGTTTGCGGGGTCTTTCGTGTTTCATGCCGTATAGTTCTTAGAAACTTGTAGGAATGCCTCATAATTTGCCTCAAAAGCCGCCCGTGTCGGGCAGCTGGAAAGGCAAAGATGAAACAAAAGGCAATAGCGACGCTCGCATCGCAAAACTGCAGGACAAACAAGAGCACCGAAAAGCCTCGCAGAGGCAGACACATCAGGAAACTCGTCCGGGTCAAGGTCGTTAAGCGCACATGGTTGCGTACCGGCTCGGGGACAAGACTCCTCTCTGAAGAGGTAGTAGACGAACTGCGCGACTCCAATGGGCGAGTCGTAGGCGGCGCAAAGCAGAGGATGATTCCTCGCAGCCGGATGGGTGGCGGTAGGATATTCCGTGCCTGCGAGATTGCGTCTTCTCGCGCTGGAGCTGGCATCGAGTCATTCCAGAGAGGAGGTGCGAGATGAGCGCACCTTCAAGCCCAATCCGCGTCCGCACATATATGCGGACAGGCTCTGGCGAAAGGCTTGTCGATGACCGGGTTCTTCGCCCCCTGACGAAGGACGAGCGTCGACATGGCGTCCGCGACGTGTACCGCGAGCACATTGCAGAGTTCGGCGTCCCTGGCGCAAAGCGCAGGCAGTCTAGGCCTCGCCGCCGTGTGAGAGATGAGGGGTGCGGCGAAGGCACGAACCTGAACATGGCGTTCGACCCAGAAGGCGTCCCGTCCAAGGCAGACCAGGAGGCGATGTACAAGCTGATGCGCAAGCATCTCGCGCGCGTCGCCTACGACCTTGCTGAGAGCGGGATCATCCAGCGCTACGAGATAGAGGACGTCGCACTAGAGTTCTTCGGAACCTGCCGCGACTCCCTCAAGGACTGGAACCCGGAGCGGGCAAGCCTGAAGACTTTTCTCTATGAGCGCGTCGCGTCCGCGAAGATCGACTACGTCCGCTACGTCAAGCGCGAGAAGCGAGCCTTCTGCCACTCGCACCTGCACATCGCGAACGGCGCCCTCGACGGCGACGCGGAACAGGACGCCCCGGCGTCGTTCCTGTCCATGATCGACGCGGAGACGATCCCCGACCGCCATGCGCTCGAGGGGATGCTGTTCTCCTGGTCCTTCTCCGACCTCGTCGACATGCTGGACGCAGACGAGCGCCTCGCCCTCGACTACCTCATCGAGGGGCATTCGCAGGAGGAGGTCGCAAGGTGGATGTCCTGCACGCTCATGCAGTTCCGCCGCCACATCCTCCAGTCGATCCAGATGAAGGCCGTCGCCTGCGGCTTCGAGCCGCACAACGGGACGATTGTCAGCACACGGTGAGCGGCGTGAAATTGTCCGTTAAAACCATGCGCGGCGAATCGTATAAGTGTGCGGGGAGGAGCGACCTTCGGGCGAAGGCGTCCTCCGCCGGCAACATCAAAAAGGAAACGAAACATGAACAAACTGCCTTTTTTTGCGGACATACCCGCAGACGAGTACCACCAGGCGGCGCGTGACGGGAAGTTCCTGTCGAGCCACCTCCTCGGGGACTTCAGGAAAAGCCCGAGGCTCTACCGCAAGAAGATGACTGGCGAAATCGCGCCGGAGGACACGGCGGCGTTCCTCACGGGACGGGCCGTCCATACGCTCATCCTTGAGGGCCGCGCCAAGTTCGACGAGGAGTTCCTCGTCTCGGACGGGCCGGTAAACCCAAAGACGGGCGAGTCGTTCGGCAAGCTCACGAAGGCGTACAAGGAGTGGGCTGCGGCACAGACGAAGGACGTCGTGTCGGGAGCCGACTTCAACTTCATGTCCCAGCTCCAGCAGAGCGTCTGGACGCATCCAGTCGCCAGCCTCCTGCTCGACGACGGCGTTGCCGAGCAGACCGTCCGCACGACCTACTTCGGCGTCGCCTGCCAAATACGCATGGACTGGTTCAGGGCGGACTACGAGGGGCGTCCCGTCATATGCGACCTCAAGACCTGCGAGACGCTCGACTGGTTCGAGAGCGACGCGAGGCGCTTCGGATATCCCGCGCAGGCCGCGTTCTACCGCGAAGTCCTGCGAACGGCGAGCGGCGGCGAGGTCGTCGCCAACTGCTACCTCATCGCCGTGGAGAAGCGCGAGCCTTTCCGCTGCGGAGTGTGGAAGCTCACGGACGGCATCCTCGAAGCGTGCGCCGTGGAGAACGAGCGCGCGATTGCGGAACTCGCCGAGTGCCGCCGGACGAACCTCTGGCCGACGAGGACGGAGGACTTGCGCATCCTCGACGTGTAGGCGGAAAGCGACAATCGACTTCAAACTGGCGGGCGGTGTTTCACCGTCCGCCTTTTTCATGCACACAAAACAGAAGAAAGGAAAAGAGACATGGGCAACCTGCTCGATTCGATAACCACGGGACGCCAGCCGCAGCCGCCCCGCATCATGATCTACGGCTCCGAGGGAGTCGGAAAATCGACCTTTGCGGCATCCTCCCCCAAGCCCGTCTTTGTGCAAACGGAAGACGGACTCTCCGAGATCGACACGGCGAAGTTCCCGCTCTGCTCGACATACGCGGACGTGGTGGAGCAGCTCAAGGCCGTCCGCGACGGCGAGCACGACTTCCAGACGCTGTGCATCGACTCGCTGGACTGGCTGGAGCGTCTCATCTGGGACCGCGTCTGCCAGGACTATGGGGTCAAGTCCATCGAAAAGGCCGACGGCGGCTACGGCAAGGGCTACACCTACGCGCTCACCTACTGGCGCGAG
>CAMZEN010000067.1 GCA_947305775.1 uncultured Verrucomicrobiota bacterium | reverse complement strand
CATCGGCGGCAAGGTGCCGTCGGACATCTACAGAAGGAGCCCCAGGGCCTATCCGGAGAAGATCGAGGAGTGGGTGTACCCGGACACGATGCATGTCAGGCTCGTCGGCGGCAAAGGCTACATCAGCTGGCACGACACCCCTGTGTTTGTCGGCGAGGGGCTGAGAGGCCGGAGGATAGGCATGTCCGAATCGAAGTCCCATCCGGGATGTGTCAATCTGCTGTTCCGAGACTGCCGCATCGGGCGGCTGAACCTGACGACCAGGACGGTGGAAAGGCTTCGGGCCTACCGTCTCGACGGCGATCCGAGAACGGCGCCACGGCATGGCTGACGTGCCGTGAGTAATCGAGTGCACTGTGTGCGGGCTTGGGCGGACTCGGCGCTTCGCGCCGCCCCTCCGGGGACGTCCGCCAAAGCCCGCACACAGTATTCCGATTCCTTGCAATCCCCAATATCCAGATCAATTAAAGTGTTACCTATGTCCCCTGTCTAAGTGTTACCTATGTCCCCTGTCTAAGTGTTACCCATGTCCCCGTACAAAGTGTTACCTATGTCCGACTACACAGCTCGAAAAACCCCCTAGAGGGAGAGCAGGCAGGTTAGGGGGTAGCACCGTGCTACCCCCTAGGGTGGCGGGAGCGCGCCCCTGGCTAGCCTGCCGCCGGTGCCGCACCATCACCACGAATGGGTCCAGGTGGCGTCTTTTGCGAAGCCAGCTACATGATCCTATAGTGCCACTTCACAGTAAATGAGAAATATGATACAATATTTTTTTCTATGGACGTGCTCGGATCAGATATGACGACTAATTTCTTCACTGAATACGACCAAATGGCCGCCAACATGGCATGTAACCTTTTGCCCTGTTGCGTGTATACAACACGTAAAGGTTATGTTCGCAACTCTTAAAGTAAAGGCTTAATCATGGATAAAATGCGTAAAATCAGCAGAAGAGAGAAGAAGAAGTGCGTAAGTGCATGAAAAGACTGATGATGATCGCAGGAGTGGGGCTTGTGCTATATGCGCTGGCTTGTCCAGCGCGCGCGGACTTCCTGCCCGGGGTTTATACATACAAGCTTGTCTTGCGTGACGACAATGGCTTTGGCCTGCGCGGGGCGGAAACGTCCGAAGACGACGAGAGGGTGTCGTCCAACTACAAGATCGAGGTGTATAACTCGGGCGGCGACAAGCTCAACGCAACGGTTACCGACGTGTCGATAGATGGGGAGACGGGGTGCAATTGCAGCGTCACTGTCCCCGTCGGCGACGGAGCGGGCTACGCGAAGGTGGGCGAACGGCTGACGCTTGTCGTTTCCGACGCTACGTTTGGGAATGAGCGGTTCCGCTCCTCAAAGGTGCTGCCGCCTGTAGGCGGCAGGATGGGCTTCGCCGGTGCACCGGTCGGCGTATTCTTCGGGGATGCCACCGACACGGACTTGGGCTGGGATTCCTGGTTGAGGGCGATTAATCCCTATCTACCGTCCGGCGCGTCCATCGGCGATCCTGACGACGACTACGACGGCGACGGGCTTTCCAACATGCGCGAATACCAGCTTGGAACCGATCCAGCGGGCGGTGCGCTGAAGCTTGTGGACAAGCCTGAATTCCGTGTCGTGGAGACTGACGGCGTCTACAAGGTGAGCTTCAACTACGGCTGGGGCCACGTCTATTCTATACGCGCCATTGAAGGAACGGAGGCGATCGGCGTTGACGGGCAGGACCTTCCGCTGTACGAGAGTCTCGAGAAGCTCAATGCGAACGAAGAGTGGGGGACGTACTTATACGAATCGGACTACAACACCGGAGCCAAGGAGTTCTTCGCGAAGAAGCCGACTCAGGCGAGCTACTTGATCGGTCTTGCGGTTGACGGACAGCTGCTGGAGTACATCAAGGTCGGGTCGGATGCCGTTGAAGTCTCGCCAGGCTCACCCATCGAATACGAGAACGAGGAGAAGG
Source organism: uncultured Verrucomicrobiota bacterium (assembly GCA_947305775.1). Classification (GTDB taxonomy): domain Bacteria; phylum Verrucomicrobiota; class Kiritimatiellia; order RFP12; family UBA1067; genus UBA1067. Next base: position 8,917 of record CAMZEN010000067.1, on the reverse strand, counting down.
CTGTTGCCGCAAAGTCGATAGCCGCAGTTGTCCCGACCGAGGCTGTTGCCGCGGTGCTTACAGGTGAAGGCATGGCCGACGAATACAAGGCGAAGTTCACCGCCGAGGCCGTGCAGAAGGAAGACAAGTGGTATCTTTCGGCAGAGTTGACGCCCGAGGCGTGGACGAACCTGATGGAGAACGCGGCGGCGGCGACGCTGCAGATTCCGGTGGGCGAAATCGCGCTGCTTGAGTCTGAGGCTACGACCAACGTCGTCCTCACGGGCTGCACGCCTGGCTTCTACTATTCGCTAAACAGCGGCGCGGAACTCAAGGGGATCGCGCCCGACGCGAACCAGGAGAATCTAAACGTCCTCTGCGGAGCGGACGGCGTGGTGGCGTTTCCGAAGGTTTCGAAGCCAAGCGAAGCCGCTGGATTCTATAAAGTTGTAACCAATGTCAAGTGAATGTGTAAACACATTGATTAGCAGAATGCAAAAATGGAGAACGGAAAAATGAAAACTGGAAAACAGGGAACGGGGAACAGACTGCTCCTTCTGTCCCTTATTTCTCTTATGTCCCTTTCGTCCTTCGCCGCGGCGAAGGCGATGCCGGCGATGCCATACGGAACATACCTCGTGAAGGGCTCGTTCAGGGGCGACTACAATACCGTTGCGCGCGATTTCGGCGACGCGAAGGTGCGCGCCCAGCGACCGGACGGCACTGTGATCGCCGAGTCGACGTTCCAGTCCGCGAACGAGGAAGGCGTCAACTTTCTCCTCTCCATTCCCGTCGCATCCGCGTCCACGGCGAAGTCGTGCAAAGTCGGCGAGTCTCTCGACTGCGTGCTCACTACGAGCGAAGGGACGCTTGACGTGCCCAATTCCCTTACAGTCGGCACGCCGGTCAAGATGGGCAAGCTCACGTTCAACTGCACGGAGGTGAAGAGCTACACCAACCCCGAGGACGGTACGTCCGTCGAGATTCCGACCGTCTACATCGACGAGGCGCAGTGGTATCTCGACGCTTACATGGGCGGCGGCACCTACGATCCGTGGGCCGACTACGACAACGACGGCATCAGCAACTACGGCGAGTTCCTGGCCGGCACGATTCCGTTCGACGACACGGACTACCTGCGCGTGAAGGAGTTCGGTCCGAAGAACGGCAAGCTCGCGCTCAAGTTCGAGCATGTCGGCGGCCACGTGTACGCGGTATCCTCGGCGAACACGCTCGCGAAGCCCGCGTGGGCGCAGAAGCGCGTGCGCAAGAGCGCCGAAGGCGCCGAGCTGGATCAGGTCGTTGCCGACGGCACCGACGGCGACGTTGGCGAGACTGTGATCTACATCACGCCAATGGGCGGCGCGACGAGCGAGTTCTTCAAGCTGGAGGCCAGGTGAGAGTTGCGAGTTGAGATTCAGGAGTTTGAAGTCATGAAAAAAGATACCAGATATTTGTTCCTTCCGTCCATTGCGGCGCTTCTTCTGCCGCTCTCCACATTCGCCTTGCCGCATGTGCAGGAGACTCTGGCGCTGGAGAAGGGGTGGAACGCCGTCTACATCGAGTCGACGGCGGACGAACCGGCGTGCGAGGACTTCTTCCGCAATACCCCGGTAATCGCGGCGGCGGCCTACCGCAGCGACGCCGACGCGGCGACCTCGCAGTATGACGCGAGCGGCAACGAGATTGTGCAGGCGCCCATCGTGTTCCTGCAGTGGAGCCGCGGCGAAAAGGATTCGACGCTCCAGTCGATTCTGGGCGGCGGCACGTTTCTGCTGTTCGCTACGAACGCTACTACGATCAGTTTCGCCGGCGTGCCTGCCGCGCCCAAGACCACCTGGCGCAAGGTGGCGGCGTCCGAAACAAACGAGTACTTCAACCTGGTCGGCGTCTCGTCCGCCAGCGAAACGGTGTCAATCAACAACTACTTCGGCGAAGGTCCTTTCGGACTGTCCAAGACCGAGCGGGCGATCTACTCCATCGTCGGGAACGATCCGAACGCGCCGACCCTGAAGAACGCCGAGCAGGCTGCCTTCGGGCGGTCTACGCCGATCTACAGCGGAAAGGCTTACGCGCTCACATCGACCGCCTACGGCTCCTGGCCGGGCATCATAGGCGTGCAGGGCAGCGGCGTAGCCTTCGGCGACAACAACAACTATGCGTCGATCACGGTCAAGAACTGCGGCACGACGAACCACACGTTCAGGTTTACTGTGGTGGCTTCTGAGTCCGGCGAGGAGCTGCCGCCAATCTCCCGCGCCCTGCCGCGCGTCGATGCGTTCAGCGCGCAGCAGTACACGAACGTCTCCGAATCTGCCGAGTGGACGGTTTCGCTTGACTCGGACAGGGACTCGGAGCAGGTGTTCAGCATCGACCGCTCGAAGCTCGAGTCCGGCACGGAATACGGGGCGATTCTGGTGATCGATGATCTCGGGCCGAGCAAGATGCGCGTAAGGGTGCCGATCACGGTCGCGGAGGAACCGGAAACAACCGAGGCGAAATTCCCCGTCGGGCTCTGGAGCGGATACATCCAGATGGAGACCGTTTCGCGGCTTGACGACACCAACTCCATCCCGGTCAAGGCGGGTGGAACGCTGAAGATGAGCGTGATGATGCACGTCGCGCCGGACGGCGCGGTGAAGCTCCTGCAGCGCGTTGCGGCCGGCGTCGACACCAACGGCACTCCGCGGCTCTTCAGGGAGCTGGAGTCCGTCCCGGCGGAGGTGCAGAACGCCCGCCGGTTCTCGACGGTGATGATGAGCATTGACAACCCGGTCGTGGAGAAGACCTCCGGCACGTTCGGCGACAGCCTCGCCTTCGACTGGACAGTCGGGGAGAAGGCTTCGGACAATCCCTTCCGCCATGCGTGGCATCCCGACCACGACGGCCTGTCGGCGGACTACAAGAGCGCCGCGCCGAGCGGGGACAATCCGGCGAACTACGCGGGCGTCGTCAAGCCGGAGCTCTGGAGCATCACGAACAGGATGGAGTTCTCGTGGCACGAGAACAACGATCCGCACAAGGACGTCAACTTCGAGTGGACGCCGTCGGAGAAGACGGCGGGCTTCGTTACCTGGACGGTTGAGGGGTTGACGGCCAAGCAGCCGATTGTGTCGCTGGGCGTCTTCGTCCTGCAGCGTGCGATCAAGGCGGCGGAGGTTGAATAGTTTATAGGAAAGGAAAAGGTCAAATGAAGAAGAGTCTAATAACAGGTTTGGCGGTGGCGGCGATGGTTGTTGCCGCGTTTGCGGACGTGCCGCAGGCGCTTACCTACCGCGGGGTGCTGCGGCGTTCAGGCGGCGGCGAGCAGACGGCGGGGTCGCTCGAGCTCACGTTCCGCATCTATGACTCGAAGGCGCCTGAAACCGCGCTGTGGGCGCGATCGCTGCGAGTTCCAGTTGACGCTGACGGCTTGTTCTACGCGGAGCTGTCCGACGCGTCGGGGACCGATCCTGACGGAATCGGGCGCACGCTCGCGGACGCGATTGGCATGATCAAGGGTGCGCCGGAAATCGGCCTCACGCCGCCCGACTCTACGGAACTCAAGCCCCGCCAGACGCTTTCCACAGGTCCGCGCGCCGCCCGCGCCGCCCGCGCCTCGGCGGCGGATGTCGTCTATGCGCCCGCAGGGGCTGTGGCCAACGGCGTGTTCATCGACGCAGCGGCCGTCGAAAGCGTGACCGTTCAGGAGAGCGCGACGTTCAAGGCGTTCCCGGCCAAATGCACGCTCGCCAAAGTCGAAAACCGCAAGCTCGGCGGCGGCAAGAATTCGTCGATCATCGTGCGCGACGTGAAGACGGGTCGCGCCAGCTGGCCGGCGAACTTCTCGCAGGACGGGCTCAAGTTCACGACGCAGTCCGCGCCGTGCGACATGTTCCTGACGTACGACGGACCTGACGGCGCGTTCAACGTGATCGTTCCGGCCGGCGGAAAGGTCGAAGACGGCGGAAGCGCCGCGCAGACGATCTCCGGCACCGCGTTCGGGAATCTGTGAGGAAATGTTTTTAGACAGGATTAACAAGATTGACAGGATTATTCAAACCTCTCAAATCATGTAAATCCTGTTAATCCTGTCAAAAAGAAACTTGAAAGGGAGTCCAATGAACAAGACGAGGAAGGTTGCATTTGCGGCGGCGCTCATGGTGGCGGCGACGGCGATGGCGATGGAGACCGGCACGATCGAGAGCGGCAACGACACGAAGCATCTCCTGGGCGGGACGATATACACGGTCTCCGGCGATGTCTCCGTCAGCGTCGGCGCCGGAAAGAACGCGCTGGAGGTGAAGCACGCCAGCGGCGACGGCGGAAACAAGGTCGTCATCGAGATAAAGGACGGCGGTTCGCTGACCGTGACCGGCGGCGACGCGAACGGACGCGACGGCGCGGGCGCGGGCATACTGCTGCCGAGCGACATGACGCTCTACATCACCGGAAAGGGCCGCCTCACGGCGACAGGCGGCAATGCGGCGAGCGGCGGCAACGGCACCAGCGGCGCCAATTCCGAAATCAACTATGACGGAACCAACCACCAAAGGGGCGGCAAAGGCGGCAGTGGCGGCAATGGCGGCGGCGGCGGCGCGGCCGGCATCGGCGGAAACGGCGGCATGGGTGCAAGCGGTGGCTCCGGGGCTCCGTACACTGCTTGGCAGTATTGGGGACACGGCCAGAACTTCCCGACCGACGGAACCAACGGCAATCCTGGTTCCGGCGGGTCGAACGGCGCTTCTGGCGGAAATGTGTACATTCTTGGCGATGTCGCCGTGAGCGTGCGCGGCGGCACATTCGGCGCGGCCGGCACCTCTGGAGGAAGCTGGGGCAGCAGCACGGACCAGTATGCAACGGATGACTGGCATGCCGGCGGCGGCGGTCCCGGCGGTGCGGGCGGCGGCGGCGGCGCGGCGATGTCCATCGGCGGTGGCGGCGGCGGTGGCGGCGGCGGTGGCGGCGGCGGCAGCGGTTCATGCGTCGTGACGGACAATAACGACACCTACACCCCGTCGAACATCGACGGCGGCAAGGGCGGCGACGGCAAGGGCGGACAGGTCGGCGGCGGTTCGGCCGGCGGCACGCCCGAGTCTAGCACCGAGCACAACAACTACAGTGAAAGCAGCCACCCGATTTCGCGGACCGGCGCGGGAGCCGCCGGCGGCGATGGATACGCGCAGGGCGCGGGCGGTAAGGTCGTCGTTCTGCCGACGGCCGCGCTCTCGTGCAGCCCGGCGTGCACCGTCGACAACGGATCGGGCCTTCCGCAGGAGCAGTTCCTCAAGGTTACGGTAACGCTTGACTTCGGTCTCAAGGAGAACGGCAGCGCGAAGACGATGACGTTCGAGCAGCCCTTCGCCTGCAGGATGGTGCCGCTTTCCGACGCGGCGCGCGTGACGCGCGCGGGCTACAGGTTCGCGGGATTCTGGCTGGACGACGGAACGTGCCTGTACGGGCCGGACTACAAGGCGACGATGGCGATGTCGCCGTATGTGGCGAACTACACGCTGCACGCGCGCTGGGAGATCGATCCGAGCATTCTCGCGATCACGTCGTCCGAAGACTCGGAGAGCGCGCTCGACGTCTACGGCAACACGACGATCACGCTGCGCGACGCGGTTCAGGCGCTTGTCGACAATCCGCTTCTCGTCGGCGGGGATGGCCGCCGCCGCGTCACGTTCGAGAAGCTCGACGCGACAAACAGAGTCATCCGGCTCGCGCGGCAGATCGAGATTCCAGCGGGCGTGCGGTCGTTCGAGATCAACGGGCTCTGCACGCTCGAACCGGGACAGAAGGGCGTTGAAATCGTCGCGGGCGGAAACCGGCCGGCTCTGGTCTATCAGGGCAAGTCGTCGGACGCCGACGGCGTGTTCTCGCTCGCAAGCCTCACCTTCAGAGACGCCGACGTGTCCGACAACTGGCATGGAGGTGCAATTCGCGTACAGGGCGGGGCGGCCGTCGCCGTCGACGCCTGCGCATTCACCGGCAACATAAAGACCGACGCCTACAACGGCGGCGCGATTTTCGTCTATGACAACGGCTCGTCGCTGCTCGTGTCGTCATCGACATTCAGCGGCAACAAGGTTAGCCATCATGGCGGCGCGGTGTATGTACACGGCGGCTATGCGCTGTTCGTCAATACCACGTTCAGCGGCAATACCGCCGGTGACCTTGGCGGCGCCATCCTGGAGGACGGCGGCGGCGAGATCGATCTCTTGAACTGCACGTTCGCGGGCAACACTGCAAGGACCGGAGGCTCGATCTACAGCGCCAATTCCAACGCGAAAATCACTGCCGTCAACTGCATATTTGCCGATGCCAACGCCGTGACGGCGAGCTCTGGCGAGGTCAAGACCTACTGGTGCTCGATGGATGCATCTCCGGCCACTGCATTCACCGCGTCCGGCAATGCGGTCACGCAGGTTGTCGCCGGCGTCACGCATGTCATCCATCCGCCGCGCGGCGGGGCGGACGCGGGCAACGAAGATGCCGCGGAGATATACCACGATTCGGGCTACAGCCATGTTCTGGCCGTCGGACGCGACGGGACGCGCGTGCCGCTCGCGGGCGACGCGAACCAGGCGACGATTCCATTCGTGGTTGACCAGCTCGCGCAGGTGCGCACGGCGCCGACGCGCGGCGCGGTGCGCCTCGCGACCGGAACGGAGCCGGTCGTGGTGGAGATCGACGGCGTGTTGACCGACGAAAACGGCTACGCCAAAGCGGCGGGAACAATGATCGATACAACGGCGACAATCACCTACAGCGACGGCATGGTTGCTTCGACTGATCTCGTCGTCAGAACCGCCGAGGCGGGCGTGTTCGGACTTTCCGTGCCGGTGGATGGCTCGGACGGCCTTTCGCACAACGTGACGGGCATCAACATTCCGGCGCTCGGTTCGGATACGATTGAAGTGACGATGGCGCCCTACGCGCTGAAGGCGGCATCCGTCGACCTGATCGCGTCGCCCGACTACATCGAGCTGGAAGGCGACGACATTTCCATCGGCAACGTCGCGGCGGGGTCGATTGCGGCGGCGAAGTCGTTCGACGCGCGCAACGCGGGTTCCTTCACGGCGGGCTCGCTGAAGGGCTTCAGGGAGATCAATCTCGAGAGCGTGTCGGTTTCGGGCGGTTCGCTGAAGTGGCTCGGCGGGTCGGGTCCGGCGGCGGGCGTCGCGTTCGCGAACCTCGGCGCCATGTCGGTCGGCGGCGGCGTGCAGACGAGCGTGTCTTCTTCGCTTTCCTGCGGTGCCGGCGGCACCCAGTCCTTTGACGTGGGCGAGGCGGAGAACGACGGACTCTTCCAGCTCCAGGCGCGGTGCAGGAACCCGAACGGCGGCCAGCTCCAGATCGATGTCGTGGAGGGCGGCAACGTGGCCTTCAACGTGACGCCGAAGGGGACTGTCGGGCCGGACGGCACGGATCGCCGTCTCGTCTGGACGATACCCGTCCGCAAGGGCCAGAAGATCCGCCTGACGATGTACGGCGGCTCGTCGGCGTTCGAGCTCTCGTCGGTCAGGGGGCAGTTCATCTACTTCGGCGTGGCTGAATGAGGGTTGAACGGTTGAAAAGTTGAAAGGTTGAAAAGTTGAAAGGTTGAAAAGTTATGAATTTCGAGAATCATGATAAATTTCACAGGGAGGGCAAATCAATGAGCCTTGCACGAAAGTTCTCTGAAACTTTGAGAAGTTGCTTTTCAACTTTTCAACTTTTCAACTTTTCAACTCGCGTCAGCGTGGCAATGATCGCGACGGCCGCCGCGCTCTTTGCGCTGCAGGCCGGCGCGGAAACGATGGAAATCGCGACCGCCGCCGACTGGGCGGCGTTCGCCAACCGCGTGAACAACGGCGAGACGACGCTCAACGCAAAGCTGACCGCGAATGTTACGCTCACGCAGGACTCCCCGCGCGTTGGCGATGACTCCTCGCATGCGTTCGCCGGTTCGTTCGACGGCAACGGCTATACGCTGACCTTGAACTGGAGTTCTTCCGACGTCGAATGTCTCGCACCGTTCGGCTGGGTTTCCAGAGCGAAGATTTCCAATCTGCATACGGATGGAGCTATCGTCACGGACCGTCAGTTCGCCTCCGGATTGATCGGCGAAGTGCGTCCCAGCGGCGCTACCATATCGCGCTGCCGTTCGTCCGTGGAAATCACGAGCTCCGTAAGCGGCGATGCGACATTCGGCGGCTTTATCGGCAGGACGTACTGGAGTTCGCAGGACGTCCTCATAAACGATTGTCTTTTCGACGGGGCGTTAGTGTGCGTGAGCGGAACAAACATCGCCGGTTTCGTCGGCTTCAATTTCAATTCGACGAGGCTCAGAGTCAGCAATTCTTTGTTCGCCCCCGAGAAGGTCGTCGTGTCGGAACAGACGGGTTCTTCGACGTTTGCCAGGCATCAGAGCTATTCCGTGACGATGAATCGCTGCTACTACACGGCATCGCTCGGTGAAATCCAGGGCGAAGACGCATCTTCAATGACGGCAACGGCGATTGCCGCGGCTCTTGGCGAAAACTGGACCGTGTCAAACGGCAAGGCCATGCCTATAGTCGTCGAAGGGCCGGTGGTGCTTTCCGACGGAGAGATATACACTGTCGCGAGCAGCGAGACTCTCGAAGGCGAGAACGGCGAAAGCGCGATTACCGTTGCGGACGGCGCGAGCGCGATCATCAACATCAGGAGCGGGGCAACGTTGACGGTGAGAGGCGGAAACGCGAGCGGAACGACCGGTGGTGTGCCCGCCATCCGCGTCCCCGAAACCTCGACGCTCTACATCGTCGGCGACGGAACGCTGATCGCGACAGGCGGCGCGGCCGCGAACGGCGGCGCGGGCGGCAATGGCAGTTCCGGCGAAGTCCAAATCGACGAGAGACAAGGCAGAGGCGGCGCGGGCGGCGCAGGCGGCGGCGGCGGCGGCGGCGGCGCTCCTGCGATCGGCGGTGCTGGC
>CAMZEN010000066.1 GCA_947305775.1 uncultured Verrucomicrobiota bacterium | reverse complement strand
CAATGCCGGTAGAACGGTTGCATAGTCTACCATATCTGAATTAGACAAGTCCCCGTAATTTTGCTGTAATCTTGCGGGGACAGTCCCCGCATGGTTCCACTGGTCTGCTTGCGGGGAATCAGAATAAAATGATAAAATACACCAAATATGGACTATTTAGAGCTTGTGAACGCATTTGCCAGCCGTCCGCAATCGATCTTGGTGGAATCTCGGCGAGAGAGACTGTCGCAACGTTTCTCTTATGGGCAATGGACACACTTCCACAAAAAGGCGTTCATTCAACGGATGCACAAAGTAGTGGCGAGATGATACAAACCACCGAAAGGAGCAACCCATGAAACCATTTGCACGAATCAACTTGTCCTCTGCCTTGTCCTCCGTAGCCTTGGCGAAGGTGGACGCTCTGCGCATGGGGATCCTCGTCTCATCCCTCGCGCTCGCGACGGGGTGTGACATGGCTATAGACAACAGCATAGCCTTGTTTTGGGATTCTTTCTGGCAGGGACCGAAGGTTGGTGGTATGCTTTTCGGTGCAATTCTCATTGTCTCCTTGTTTGCCATCAGGACCTTTAAGGTTTATCGCGCACGAGTTTCAAATGGTAATAAGTTCAAGAAGGTTTCCGACAAATACAAGGGGCGGCGATTGAAGCACAATCCAAACGGTACAGACAAGTGCGCGCATGTAGATGCCAATACCATGTCGCTCGGTGTCCGCAAACTTTTCAAAACGGGCGCGCCCTATGACAATGGCGTGATGACACATGAGTGATCAACTCTATGAAAGGATCAGCCCATGAAGCCATTTGCACGAATCAACTTGTCCTTCGCCGCTCTGTGTAGGGGGATCCTCGTCTCATCCCTCGCGCGAGGAGGGATAGGAAAAGCGAAAGGAGAAGCGAAATGATAAAGCGTATTTCAATCGGAATATTCATATTGCTGCTTTTGCTTGCAAACATTGAGAACCTGCTTGATGGACAAACGACAGTTGCGATAGTGATTGTGGCCGTTGTCATTTATGGTGTTTTTGGCGGCAATGGCAAAGCCAAACAGGATGGCGAATCAACGGCGTGTGCGGATTGTAGTGTTGATGGTAAGAAGCAAGGCAAAGGGGTTGGTCTCATAATGTTTGAAGGATGGGCGGTGCTTGCGGCAGATTGTCCCGTTTATGAAGCAAAGGAAATCGCCGAGAAACTTGAATCTGCGGGATTGCGCTGTAGGTTAAAGGTATCGCATGAGGACAGGGCTTTTCATAGATTTGGAAACTTCGGTATGGGGACACGGATGTGTGTCCTAGTCCCGCCTGGCGAATACGAACGAGCCTCAGCGGTTGTCAAATGAGTGATTGACAAGAAAGGCGCAACCCATGAAACCCTTTGCACGAATCAACTTGCCCTCCGCCGCTCTGCGTAGGGGGATCCTCGTCTCATCCCTCGCGCTCGCGGCGGCGGGGTATGATGACACAGTGAAAAAAGCGGAATCCATCGGCATAATTGGTGGAGAGGACGGCCCGACTGCCGTGTGGATTCTCGATGATAAAGTCTGGTGGCTTGACCCAAAGCCCATAGTTTTCAAGACTTTGGTTGCCAATCCATGCTCATCCCCTGCCGATGCTGCTCGCATGGCAGAGAGAATCTTTGTGGATATCTACGGGAAGGGAGTGCTTTCAGAGAGACCTTGGCGTGTGACGGACACGAATGGCTGTTATTTTGTATGCGGGACACTGCCTGATGGCTTCCTTGGCGGTGTGGCACAACTGAAACTCGAGAAAGCAGACGGAATGGTATGGATATATCTTCACGGGAAATAGCTTTGCGGCTCCATCCCTTCGCACGGTGCGGGGGGCAAGGAGAAACAAACACCACAAAGGAGAAATCCAACATGGATTTTACCTTGGATTTTGATGTGGTAGCGCATAAGTAATCCTTGTAATTTGATGTTTAAGAGGTGTTTATTTCCTTGGATTTTTATTCCACTATATTTACAAATGGGCAATAGATATGATATAATATTGCCCGAAAGTGAGGAAAGAGCAGTGTTCAAGATTGACGAATATTTCAAGGGAAATGACTTTCTGCGCGTTGCGGACGCAGAAAAGATGGGGATTTCACGTGCTGTGTTGTCGCAGATGGCGAAGCGCGGGGAGTTGCAGCGTTTGGCGCAGGGCGTGTACGCCAGGACGGATGCGGTGCCGGACGAACTGGCGTTGATCGCCATGCGGTCGGACAATATCGTTTTTTCCCACGAAACCGCGCTGAATCTGCATGGACTTTCCAATCGGATCCCGGCAATGCCATCAATCACGGTTCCATATGGAGGATCGGTCCCGCACAGCATCGCGAGCGCGGTAAACGCCTACAGGATAAGGCCGGAGTTGCACGATCTTGGCAGGGGAACGGCAAAGACGTTCATGGGGAACGAGGTAGCTTGCTACGACCGCGAAAGAACGATTTGCGACATAATCCGCTCGTACTCGCGCATGGATGTGGAGACTTACGCGAAAGCGATAAGGACCTATGCAGGAAGCAGGGAGAAGAATATTCCGCAATTGGTGGCATACGCACAGGCGATGGGCATAGAGCGCAAGGTCCTCAAGGTTATGGAGGTGCTGGTGTGAGCGGAGATACGGCCAGGTCGATGAGCGTCAGGGCAAGAATCAACAATCTTGCGAAGGAGCTGGGCATCGCGCCGCAGCATGCGCTCCAACGGTACTTCACGGAAAGGTTTCTGGCGAGAATCGCCGCGTCGCCATACGCGAACAATCTAGTCATAAAGGGCGGTACGCTGATGAGCGCGATTCTCGGCGTTGCCCACCGCACGACAATGGATATCGACGCCACGATCATTGGCATGAAGGCAGATGAGGCGACGATTGAAAGAGTGGTCGCCGAAATCGCGGCGATTGAGGTTGGCGACGGTATTGAGTTCAAGGCAAAGTCGGTTGGCGCAGACGAAATCCGCAAGGATGATGATTACGGCGGATACACGGTTTGGCTTGTGGCGTCCGTGGGCACGATACGGCTGCCGATTGCGATTGACGTGACATTCGGGGACAAGATCACGCCAAGGGCCAAGAAAAGGAAGTTTACGCAGATTTTGGACGGCAGTTCGCACATCACGGTTTTGGCGTATACGGTCGAGACGGTTGTCGCGGAGAAGCTGCAAACCGTTTTGTCGAGGGGCGCGGCGAATACTAGGCTGCGCGATTTCTACGACTTGCATATGCTGTGGGCACGGCGCGAGTTCAAGGCGGAGATTCTTGCCAAAGCCATAAGGAATACGTTTGCAAACCGGCACTCTGAAGAGTATTGGGCAAATCGTTTGCAAATCGTAGAATCCTTGAAGGTGTCGCAACAACTGGCGGAGCAATGGCAAAGGTATTGTCGTAAAGCTCCATTTGCCAAAGACATCGCGTATGCGCATGTGGTGGAATCGATCAAAAACCTGATTGATGCGGCAACCTAAAGGAGCAATCCATGAAACCTTTTGCACGAATCAACTTGTCCTCCGCCGCTCTGCGTAGGGGGAGCGGGAAATGTGAAAATGTGCAAATATCCAATGCCAATAACCAATTGCCAATGAAAGGAAACTAAGAAGATGAATACCACAAAGAAGACAGTGACGCAAAAGCGTGTTGATGCGCAAAAGTTGTTGGAAGCGGCGAGGATGGGGGATGCCGAGGCGCAGTTCCGTCTTGGCTGGTGCTATCTTACGGGGGATGGTGTAGTGAAGAATGATAGTGAAGCCGCAAAATGGTTTCGCAAGGCAGCAGAACTGGGCAATGCCAATGCGCAGTATAACCTGAGTACGTGCTACCATTACGGCGTTGGTGTGAGAAAGAACAAGGTGGCAATGATTATGTGGTGTCGCAAGTCCGCTGAACAGGGCGATGCGTCCGCGCAATGTAATCTTGGGTCATGCTATTTTCATGGCTACGGCGTTCGAAAGAACATGGGAGAGGCGGCGATGTGGTACCGTATGGCGGCAGAGCAAGGCGATTCTACTGCGCAGTTCAATATGGGTGCTTGCTATGAATACGGCAATGGCGTGAAGATTGATATGGCAGCGGCGGTAATGTGGTACCGCAAGGCGGCGGAGCAGGGCGATGTGGCTGCGCAGTGCAATCTTGGCATCTGCTATGATAAAGGCACAGGTGTTGAGAAGAACATGGACGAAGCGGTCAAGTGGTATCGCAAGGCTGCAAATCAAGGCGATGCCGCTGCGCAGTACAACCTTGGCTGGTGTTATCTAACTGGCGATGGAACAAGGAAGAACAAGGCAATGGCAATCAAGCTTTTTCGCAAAGCGGCGGAGCAAGGCCACGCCAAGGCGGAGCAGATGTTGAACAAACTATCGACCACGGCAACGAAAGGGAACCACCCATGAAACCCTTTGCACGAATCAACTTGTCCTCCGTCTTGTCTTCCGTCTTGTCCTCCGTAGCCTTGGCGAAGGAGGAAGCCTTGGCGAAGGTGGACGCTCTGCGTAGGGGGATCCTCGTCTCATCCCTCGCGCTCGCGGCGATGGCAGAAGCGGAACCTCTGCCACCAAAGCTGGAGGACTATACACATGTGTGCAAGATGTGCGGTGATGTGACGCATTATCCGAAATCCTACACGAAGCCTCGCTCAATGGTTGAAAGACTTCGCGACGGATGCGCCAAGTTGCGTTCGCTCGGACTGGATATAACGCTTGACGAATCCGTGCTGTGCTGCCATTGCGTATCAGCGGATAAGTTGAAGATACCGCGATTCGCGACGGTGGTAGGGCGTGCCGACCATTCAAACAGGAGAATTGGAGACAAAGTGGAGTATTTGTACAGCAGGGTCGGGACGTCTTGGTGGTGCGTTGCTCCTAGGGGAAACAGATATTGGGTGAACCATCGGTACATTGACGATGACGGCAATATACTTGGAAACAATGTTTGCATAAGGCTTCATCCGGACTTGAAGGATCCGGCAGACGGACACGCGAACAAAGGCGACAAAATGAAGATTCTGTGCAAAGATGGCGATTGGGTTGGCGTAGAGTGGCGTGCGCCTTACCCTATCCCCTGGCCAGCGTCATGTTTTGGTGATGTGGAATACGGCGAAGGAGAAGATGCGTCGCTCTCGCGCATCGTAAACCATTTTGAGTGGAGCATCAAGGGGCGGCGGTCGCAGGTGAATCTGAATGATATGGAGCTGTTGCTGGCGTATATGCGCGGTTCCAAGAAAGTGCTGCGAGGATGCATCATGCAGCCGATAGACGAGTATCTTCCCGAAATCAACAAGTTGCTTGGAAAAGAACCAACCGACAGCTCAACTACCGAAAGGAGCAACCCATGAAACCCTTTGCACGAATAATCCTCGTCTCATCCCTCGCACTCGCGGCGGCGGGGTGCATTTTCATCGAGCGCACGGGTGAGTATTATGTTGCGACAAAGACAATGACATTTGGGAAGGTCAAGGAATACTCTTCGTCTGAAAATCATGAGCCTCCGCCGTTCAGCCTCGGCGTGCCAGGAGATAGAGACAAAAGCATGAAGTCTCTGCCGCCTTCCATTGGTGTCGTTTTGGTTGTAGTGGGCGCGTACATGGAAGATAGCTTTCTGCCGGGTACACTGATACTTTGGCCAGTCGGAATCGCAATATGGTCGGTTGAGTCATTTGTCCTTGCACCAATCTGGGATACACTTTGTTTGCCGTATGACATGTATTTGCGCAACGATTATCTTGAAAAGGAACGGCAGAAAACTGATACCACCGAAAGGAGCAACCCATGAAGAAAATTATGATAGGGTTGGGTTTCGTGGCGGTTGCCGTCTTGGGTTGCAGCAGGGAAGAGCTGAAAAACAAGGAGGATGAAATGGAAAAAGTAGAATTGAATCTGACCAAGGAGTGCAAGTTGCTGGTCGATAACGCCACGGAGAGTGACGTATCGATAGTGGTTGACACCGGCGAATTCACCCCGACGCTTTACGTGCACGATGGAGCCAAGGGGACGTTCTATACGCTGGCAGGGACAGATTCGCGCGAAAATCTCTGCGAAATGGCGCGTGGCGTGATCAAGACCGACCCGAACATAAAGGCGTATCTGCTCGACTACATGCTGAATGGCGAATCGCAGGGCGGAAGAAAGGCGGTGTTGATAATGGAGACCGCCGCGAAGGGCGACGCAAAGGTAACAGCACTTGCTTTCGAGTGCGACCTTGACACAAAGGCAGTCGAATGTTCCTATCTCCCCAACGGGCCGGACACGCTCTTCAACTGATTGCCGAAAGGAGCAGCCCATGAAATCCTTTGCACGAATCAACTTGTCCTCCGTTTTATCCTCCGTAGCCTTGGCGAAGGAGGAAGCCTTGGCGAAGGTGGACGCTCTGCGTAGGGGGATCCTCGTCTCATTCCTCGCGCGTGAGGGGAGAGGGAAATGTTGCCAATGTGAAAGTGTTGCCAAGACCAATTCCAATTGTCAATGAAAGGAAAGCGGCGATGAAGAAGATTGTGAAATTCGTATTCGAGACGGCGTACGGGCCGTTTGTCGCGTGGTGCTGCACTGCGCTGTTGCTGTTCGCGGCGTATGCAATATCGCCGCCGCTCGGCAGATTCGGGACTGCGATGGTCAATATGATGTTCGTCGTGCAGGTATTGTCGGCGATAGTATGGCTGGTTGCATTGTTCATTTCACTCAACGAGCGTGAGTGGTTGCGTGCGCTTGGGCAATTCTTCCTCGGCATAGCAGGGTTGTTCCTGTTCGGCTTTGGGTTGGTCTTTGCATTTGTAGCGCATGATGTTGTTGCCTACGCGACGTCAAGTGGATATGCGGAGGTTAAGAGCGCAAGCGTGACGAACGATGCCAGCGCGCTTGAGTTTGCGGTCGAGTATCGTCCGGCGCATCCGTTCCTCGCCGAGTACGACAAGACCATCGTATTCAAGTCAGGAAAGCGCATTGGCGTTTGGATTGACACGGGCGGTGCGGGACCGTTCGCGGTCTATCGCCTGCCGACCGGGGAATACTATCTCGTGGACGGACTGGAACACGACTTCATACGCAGCGACTACCGCGTCAATGTGACGAATGAAATGGTGGAGATGATGTGCGATGAAACATGGGTGAATATCCCTGAAGGTGCGCTCAAGGTCGATAGCAGGGCAAACGACTCGATTACGGCCAAGACGGCAGACGGCGAAAAGCGGGCGGATGGCGGGGCGCCAGTTGGAGATTCTCTGAAAGGGCGAAGCTACCTTGGGCTTCTCTATCCGAGCGGAAGGTTTGAGCCTGGCGAGGGCGATCCATTTGCGGACATCATTGAGCCAAAGTGGAAAACCGTCAAATTGGACGGAGGTGAAGTTCCATTCTCGCTTGAATGTAAGCGTTGGAAGGGTTCGCACTACTACCGTCTGCTATTTGCTTCGGGGGCGAGAATCGCGCTTGGCTCCGAAAGGTGCATTAGTGAAGCTGGCTATTCACTCTATGCGCTTAAAGACGGACGCTACCATCTATTCAATGCTGGGCAGAAGGATGTCTCATGGCGCGAGGAATGGCGCATCGACGTTGCGGGTGAAACGGTGGAAGTCATGTTCAAGGATCATTGGGGCAATTATGGGGATTTCTGGGTAAAGATACCGAAGGGCGCGACTTCTGCCAATTGCAGCATAGGTATCAGCGGTGGGGAGAACGGTAAGCCGCTCAGTATTTCCATCGATGTCAATACGGAAAACGGAAAGGTAACTGGCCATGATTTCGTCCCCGTCGGCGATTCGCTTTCAAATTCCAAATTCATCGGGACTTTCCAGCCGCCGGACGACGATCCGCGCTCAAAAGGTCGCAAGCGGGAAAGGAAATGAAGAAATGGATACGCGAAAGAGGATAGTATGGCAATAACCGAAAGGAGCAACCCATGAAACCTTTTGCACGAATGATTCTCGTCTCATCCCTCGCGAGTGAGAGGAGAGGGAAAGGAGAAGCGAAATGACATTGGATAAGGAGTCTCGCATTTACCGAAAAGCGTTGCTGCGCGGCGTCGGGAAATGTGTCACGATGCTGGCGACGGAGACCGCCAGACGCAAGTTCCGTCCACTCGTCGAGTGGGCATGCGGACGCGCTCTGGGATATGATCCGCAGATCGAAGGCTCGCGTGCGCTTCTTCTCTACGACCTCATCAACCATTATCCAGATGCAAATCCTTTCATTGATATCGTGGAAAAGCGGTTCTTTTCGTCCATGCGCAAATCTGATGGGCACTGGCTGTTCGTTCAGGAGTGCGAGTTGCTGGCATTGTTCTCCATAAACGGCAACCGCAGGGCACGACGGATCCTTGATCGTGGCTACGATGTGCTTTACGGCAGACTGTGCCGCATCCGCCCTGAGAGAATAGCCGCGCCCTACATTCCGGAGCCAGACAACTTCGCCGCGCTGTGCGAACAATTGCTGCTCGATGCCAAGTCGGTGGCGGCACAGTCCATGTTCGGGCGCATCGCAAAAGACGTCGGACGGCTTTGCTTGCGTGATGCCTTTTGGAACAGTCTTGCCGAAAGCGTACATTTGTCGGTCGGTTTTGTGCTGGGCGACCGCAGACTTGCGGCACTAGTTGGTCGCATTGAGCCATCCGCAGAAGTGAAAGCATACAAAGCGGCGTTGGCGTTGGCAGATGAAGAACGATGCAGGACAGAACCCCCGACGCTTGGCTACAGGAAGGTTTACAACCAAATCAATGAGCGCGGCACTTTTGGCATTCGTTACATGGTGCGCCGATGGCGAGTCCATGGGCGCACGAAAGACATAGAAGGACTGGCGAGGCTATATCGGGTGGAAAATGATTGCGACGTGAGAGCGCAACTGCTGGACATGTTCTCTGTGCCGGACACGCGGTGCGAAGGCTATTTGCCGTTGGACGACCTGTTGCGTGATTCGGCATCCGAGGACGAATCACTGTCACGCGCGGCGTTGGGCGTGTTGTCCCATGTCAGAAATACTCGAGTCCATGACATGGCGCTGGACAGGATTAGGGAACGCGGCGCTTCTTACGAGCTTTTTGAGGTGCTTGCCTTTAACTATCAGGAGGAAGATGACGAAATTCTAATTTCCGCCTCGAGGAAGCTTGGGGGATTGAGCCATGATGCGTTTGCGGTATTGGCGCGTCTTGCGGAGCACGATAGCGGCGTCAGGCTTTCCAATAGGATGCTGTCTCACCTCTACGGTTTGCTGCATTGCACGTGTTGCCGCGAAATGTGTGTGCTTGAAATGGGGCGGCGCGGATTGTTGACGAATGAAATGCTGAATGATTGCCTGCACGACGCAAGTATTGAGATTCGCTGTTACGCGGCGCGTCTTCTCAAGCGTCGGGCTGCGCATAACACCGAAAGGAGCAACCCATGAAACCATTTGCACGAATCAACTTGTCCTCCGTCTTGTCCTCCGCCTTGTCCTCCGTTGCCTTGGCGAAGGTGGAAGCCTTGGCGAAGGGGGACGCTCTGCGTAGGGGGAGCGGGAAATGTGAAAATGTGCAAATATCCAATATCCAATAACCAATCTTTAATGACTAAAAATAGGAATATGATATGGTCCTTAGAATTACAGGAATAATATTTGCAGTATGCCTGTTTGTAATAGGTCTTATGGCCGTTCTATACAATATTGTTACTCGGATAAAACAGTTGTCTGGCAAAGTTGGATCGTCCCCAATTTTGGTTTTGCCTGTTGTATTTACTGTCTTTGGTATGTATATGCTTTTTGATTTGTTACCGTCGTATGCGCATGAATCATTGCTGCGGTATAGAGTCCGCCTGGTGGTTTTTGTACTACTGATTATAAGTGAGCTGCTGTTGCCTATGTTGAAAATTGTGCTTCAGAAAATAAACTCGCATGATGATAGAGTGTCGGACTCTTTTACTTCCTCATAAAGGGACGTTCGTCTCATCCCTCGCGCGAGAGGGGAGAGATTTGGCCACAAAGAATACAAAGGGCACAAAGAAAGGAATGATGAAATGAGATGTGAGACATGCGGGAAAGAGGTGTTCGACAATGGCGAAGAACGCTTTGCGTGTCCGTATTGCTGTGCGGAAATAGTTACGGTGGAAGAATCTACCGAGGAACGGATTAGACGGCTTGAACGGGAGTTGACGCGGCAAAAACTCAACTCGCAAATAGAGGAATTGAGCGCGGCGGATCATTTCTGGACGCGGGGTAACTTGTTTTCGATGCTTGACCGCCAGTCTGCACGTGCCGACCTTGAACGCGGCGATTTTGACGCGGCACGGCGGCATCTGGCAAAGGCAGAGAAATGGTTCAACATTGGCTGCTTCGTACAGATGGCAGTTGTGGTGGCCATTGTACTGTTCTTGATATTCGGAAAGTATTGATTTGTCGAAAGGATCAACCCATGAAACCCTTTGCACGAATCAACTTGTCCTCCGCCGCCATGCGTACTGGGATCCTCGTCTCATCCCTCGCGCGAGAGGGGAGAGGGTAATGTTGCCAATGTGAAAATGTTGCCAAGACCAATTCCAATTGCCAATGAGAGGGAAATGGAAATGAGCAAATGTGAAAGCATCCAATTCCAGCTGCCAGTAGGCAATGGTGTAGTGCCGCCAAAGCCATGGACGGTAAAGGCTGCGACATTGCTGATTGACGTGTTGTGCGCGGTTGTAGCATGGCGACTTATCGGTTCCGAGATTTCAGGCTGGCGATTCGAATTGCGGGACTTCCTTCTGTCTTTCTGGGTCTTGGCGGTCGATGCGGAGCTTCATCGTGGGCGGACATGGATTCGCGGACTCGTAACGCTTATGGCCTGTGCGAGTTTCGCCTTGCTCGTCAATCCGTCATTGTGGGCGTGGTGCGCCATCGTCCCGCTTGTCGGCGCGGCTGTGTTGCTGCGACTCCCGCCGTCAAACAAGTGGTATGCGTGTGCCGCCGCAGCAGAAGACATTGAGCGTCTGGCATGGTGGCGCAAGGTCGCACGCGTCGCATACCGGACGCTGATCGCGCTTCCATTTGTGATTGCCTCTCTTTGTGCATTCCTAATAGTGCCCGAAATTCCCGGCATGAGGAAATTCGCGCGGCTTTGCGACTATCCGACCAAG
>CAMZEN010000065.1 GCA_947305775.1 uncultured Verrucomicrobiota bacterium | reverse complement strand
CCGGACTCACCGACGACGGCGCGATGCAGTCGCTCGGCATGAAGTACCGCGAGACCATACTCGGTCTCGGCGGCAGCGTCAATGCGCTCGGAGTATTCCGCAGGTTCAGGGGACGCGACCCTGAGATCGATGCGTTGCTCCGTCAGCAGGGCCTTAAGTGAATAGAATCCTCTTTGAGAAAGAGGAGATTTCCGGCGGCGGCGCCACATTTGGCGGCGTCCGCGCGGAGCATGTTCTTAAGGTGCTTCACGGCGAGGTCGGGCAGATTCTCAAGACCGGCGAGCTGAATGGCCCGATCGGAACCGGCGAGATAACGGCGATAGAAAACGGCCTCGTCACGGTACGTCTCACGCATGACGCTGAGGCCCTTGCGCCGTGGGTTGATTTGATTCTAGCACCGCCGCGTCCAAGGGTGATGAAGCGTCTGCTGCCGCAACTTGCGTCGTTGGGCGTTGGTCGAATAGTGCTTGTCGGCGCTAAGAAAGTCGAGAAGGATTTCTGGGGCGCGACGCTTCTAAAGGCGGAGATTTACCGTCCTCTCCTTATCGACGGGCTTATGCAGGCCGGCACTACGGCGCTTCCGACGATCTCCACAGTGCGCAACTTCCGCAAATGGCTGCGCGACGACCTTGACCGCGAATTCCCGTCTGCACGCCGCATTGTTGCCCATCCGTACGGAGCGGACTCCGCGCCAGACCTTGGTTCGCCGTCCGGCAGGCTCATTCTGGCCGTAGGCCCGGAGGGCGGCTGGACGGACGAAGAAGTGGCGCTGTTGGAGGAGAAGGGTTTTGTGCGCTATTCGCTCGGACCTCGCATCCTCCGCACCGACACAGCGGTGATAGCCTTGCTCGCGCAACTGCAAAAAACGGCAGATACCCCATTGACGGTTGGGACGAACATTTGATATAATACAACCTCACACAGAGGCCAGGTTAGCACAGTTGGTAGTGCGGCTCATTCGTAATGAGCAGGTCGGGGGTTCGAGTCCCTTACCTGGCTCCAGCAGAAGATGGCGGGAGTAGATCAATTGGTTAGATCAACAGATTGTGATTCTGTGGGTTGCGGGTTCGAGTCCCGTCTCCTGCCCCAGAAAGGAAGAAGATCGTGACCGTTGTGCAATCGCTTATTGACCTTCAGGAAGTTGACGGACGTATACGCGAGCTTGAGCTTGAACTTAAGGACCTCCCACGCCGCAAGGCACTTGAGACGGCACGTCTTTCGGGCGTAAGCGCCGATCTGCAGGCCGCCAAGGCGAACCTCGAATACGCGAATCGTAGGGTCAAGGGCTACGAAGAAGACGCCAAGGCGCTCAGGGAAAAGATTCAGCAGCTTAAGACGACCCAGGCCGGACTCCAGAGCAACAAGGAATATCAGCAGTACTCCGTCCAGATAGATCTCGTAAGCCACGACCTTGAGACCACCGAAAACAGTCAGATCGCGGCGATGGACGATATCCCGTCCGCCGAAGCTCGCGTTACCGAGGCCCAGGCCAAGTACGACGCGGAGAAGGGCGGCGTTGATAGCTTCTGCGCCGAGATCGACGAGCGCATCGCGGCGGTTAAGGCCGAGCTCTCCGAGGCGCAGGCTGAACGCGCCGACAAGGCGAAGCTCGTGACGGATCCTAAGTTCATGCTTTACTACGAGCGCCTTCGCACGAAGCGCTGGCCGGTGGTGGTGCCGCTTACGCATGAAGGCGTTTGCGACGGTTGCCATCTTGTGCAGCCGCCGAGCGTTGCCCAGCTCGTGGACCACAACGCCGGTCTTGTCGCGTGCACGATGTGCGGCCGCGTCCTCTACCGCGAATGATCTTTGACTGACCCCTGAAGCGGCGCGCGGCGGACCGATCGCTGCCTTCGGGCAGAGGAAAGTCCGGACTCCACAGGGCGGAGGGTCCGCCTGCAATGGGCGGAGAGCGCGGGGAAAGCCCGCGTTACGGAAAGCGCCACAGAAATCAGACAGCCCCTCACGGGGTAATGGTGAAAAGGCGGGGTAAGAGCCCACCGGCGCGTCATAATCGACGCGCGCACGGCAAGCCCACCTCGGAGCAAGATCAAATAGGGAATCGACGGGCGGCCCGTCCGGTGAAGCGCCGAAAGGCGCTTCTCAGATTCCGGGTTGATTGCTCAGACGAATGATCGGACAAAACAGAATCCGGCTTACTCGCCGTGCGCCGCTTCAGGGGCCAGATCGAACGATTGCCAACATAACGCTAGAATTTGATATAATATACACATCATGAAGAAAATGAACATGGTAATCGCCCAGTCGGGCGGACCTTCGATGGTCATCAACCAGTCCCTCGTTGGGGCTGTTCTCGAAGCACGCAAGTCGCCCAGAATCGGCCGCATTCTCGGTGCCAGGCATGGTATTCTCGGCATTCTCGGCAACGACTACGTCGACTTGAGAAAGCCTTCCGTAAAGAAGCTTGAGACCATCGCCAAAACTCCATCATCGGCTCTCGGCAGCTGCCGCAAAAAGCCCAACGCCGACGACTGCCGCGCCATTTTTGAGGAATTCCGCAAGCTTGACGTTGGCTATTTCTTCTACATAGGAGGGAACGACTCTGCCGACGCCGCGCGCATCGTTGCGGAGGAGGCCGAGAAGGAGGGCTACCCGCTCGTCGTTTACCACATACCGAAGACGATCGACAACGACCTGCGCAGCTGCGACCACACGCCTGGCTTTGGTTCCGCCGCGCGATTCGTCGCATCCGCAATCATGGGCGACGACCTGGATAATCGCGCCCTCGGCGGGGTGAAGATCGACATAATCATGGGTCGTGATGCGGGCTTCCTCACGGCGGCTTCAGCCTTGGCGCGCGTCCGCGAGGATGACGGCCCGCATCTCATATACCTGCCCGAAGTTCCTTTCTCGGAAGAGAAGTTCGTAAAGGATGTCCAGGCGGCCATGAAGAAGTATGGACGTTGCGTATGCGCCATTTCTGAGGGCATCCGCGGCAAGGACGGCGTGGCGATCGGCGCAAAGCTTGGTTCCGGCGAAAAGGACAGCCACGGCAACGTGCAGATGTCCGGTACTGGCGCCCTCGGCGACGCGCTTGCGCGCGTCATCAAGGAGAAGGCGCAGATCAAGCGCGTCAGGGCCGACACCTTCGGCTATCTGCAACGCTCGTTCCCTGGCGTCGCGTCCGAGACCGACCAGGCCGAAGCATTTGCGGCTGGCCAGTCCGCTGTCATGGCCGCGCTAAAAGGGGAGCGTTCCAAGGGCACGATCGCGATACTGCGCGCGAAGGGCAAGAAGTATCAGGCGGCCTTTGCGGCCCGTCCGATAGCCGATGCCGCGAAGTACACGCGCAGCGTACCTTCGGAGTTCATCGCCAAGAACGGGCACGACGTGACGCCCGCGTTCATCGAATACGCGCGGCCGCTTGTCGGCAAGCTTCCTGAGACGGCTACACTCTAACAAGGGAACGACAATGATCGAATTCTCGGAAAGCCAGAGAAAGACGGTGGCGTGCGGACTTTTCGTCCTCGCGCTCGCCGCCGTCGCCGCGTTCGTTGGGTTTGTCGCATGGCTTGTTCTCAAGGTCCTCGCGATAGCGGCCCCGGCGATAGTGCCTGTGGCGCTCGGACTTTTCCTTTCGATGTTCTTCAAGCCCTACTATGTCTTCTGGAAGAGGCTGGTGCGCAATCCGACATGCGCGCTTTTCGTGATGCTTGCTACGGTGCTTGTCCCGATAGGCCTTCTGCTCTGGTACGCAGGTTCCGTGCTGACCGACCAGGCCGTAAACCTCATGCGTCAGGCGCCCCAACTCATCGCCCAGGCTACGGACTGGTTCCGCACCACTTTCCCTCGCGGCAAGGCTCTGTTGGACCAGCTCGGCGTTCCTTACGAAAACCTTGGCGAGCTCTACACCACATACGGCCCTACGGCCATGAAGGCGGGCACCAGCGCGTTGAAGTTCCTTGGCGGGACCATGACGGCGATCCTAGCGCTCGTGTTTTTCATCTTCTTCCTCACGACGCGCACGCGCAAGGGCGGCGAAATCGCAGAGCAGTTCCTTTTCCTCAAGGAAGATACTCGTCGCTTCGTGGCCACGCAGATCGACGCCTTCTTCGACATACTTGTCAGCTTCTTCCAGCGCCAGACGGTCATCTGCCTTATCGAAGGCTGCCTCTATGGCGCGGGCTTCGCGCTCGTCGGGCTGCCTTACGGTTTCCTCATCGGCTTCGCGCTCGGCGTGCTGAACCTAATCCCGTTCTTCGGCTCGCTCGTATGCCTGCCGATAGCCTTGCCGCTTGCGTACTTCGTGCACGACGGCTCGCTTACGAGGCTCGTACTCGTGCTTTGCGTATGGTGCGCCGGACAGTTCCTTGACGGCTACTTCATTACGCCCAAGATACAGGGCAACAGCACCGGCCTTGGATACGCAGGCGTAATATTCAGCTTCATCTTCTGGTCCACGCTTCTGGGGCCGCTACTCGGAATGCTTCTTGCAATTCCGCTCTCCGCCTTTTGTGTCGTTCTTTGGCGCGCGCTCAAGGCTACATACATCAGGCCAATCGCGTGACGGAAAACTATGTTTGAAAATTCCATTTTCGGCCGGCTCGATCAAAAGCTGCAGCATGCCGTGGCCGACGCAGGCTACAAAACGCCAACCCCCATCCAGGAGAAGGCCATGCCCCACGTACTGGATGGCCGCGACCTTATCGGCTGCGCCCAGACGGGAACAGGCAAAACCGCCGCGTTCATGCTGCCCATCCTGAACCATCTTATCAAGGTGCGCCGTCCGCGGCGAATCGGGCATCCCCGCGCCCTCATCCTTTCGCCCACGCGCGAACTCGCGGCGCAGACTGCGGAGAACGCCAAGGCGTATTCCAAGTACGCGAACCTCCCGTTCGCCTGCGTGTTCGGCGGCGTAAGCCAGTTCGGACAGGTAAAGGACATCAAGAAGGGCGCCGAAACCGTGATCGCCTGTCCGGGACGCCTCATCGACCTGATGACCCAAGGCATCCTCTTTCTTGACCAGGTGGAGTGCTTCGTACTCGACGAGGCCGACAGGATGCTCGATATGGGGTTCCTGCCGGACATCAAGCGCATAATCTCGAAACTGCCGCGCAAGCGCCAGTCGCTCTTCTTCTCGGCGACGCTTTCGCCGCAGATCATGAAGCTCGCCGGCGAACTCGTGCAAGATCCCGTTCAGATCACCGTCTCGCCGGAAGCGCCCACTGTCGAAAAGATAAACCAGAAGGTGATGTTCGTCGAGAAGTCGTTCAAGGACTCGCTTCTTATCCATCTCCTTGAGACCCATCCCGAATGGACGAAGGTGATCGTCTTCACCAAGATGCGCCACGGTGCGGACAGGGTCGTGAAGAAGCTGCTTCGCGCCGACGTGAATTGTGCCGCGATCCACTCCGACAAGACCCAGGCTCAGCGCACGCGTGCGCTCGATGGCTTCAGGAAGGGGGCTGTGCGCGTGCTCGTGGCTACCGACATCGCAAGCCGCGGCATTGACGTGCCGGACGTAAGCTGCGTGATCAACATGGAGCTTCCGCTGGAGACGGAGAACTACGTACACCGAATCGGCCGCACGGCGCGTGCGGGAGAGTCCGGCGCGTCGATAAGCTTTGTGACCACCGAGGAGCGCGGACAGCTCAAGGCCGTCGAGCGCTTCATCCGGAAGACCATCCCCGTCGACCGCGACCATCCGTTCCATTCCGACGACGCCGACCGGCGCAGCGGAAAGAGCGGCGAAGGCTTGCCGCAGGCGCCTTGGGTGCATCCCGCGAACCGCAACCGCACGAACAAGAAGCGCAAGGACCACAAGAGCTTCCTTGGCCGCCGCCAGCCCGACTTCGGACAGAAGAAGCCTTAAGCCGCAAAATGTACTTCACGGAAACACCAGAAGGAATCGTAATCGGCGTAAAGGCGCAGCCGCGCTCCTCCAGGGCCGGCATAGACGGACCTTTCGGAGACGACGCTGTAAAGGTGCGCATACGCTGTGCGCCGGTTGACGGCAAGGCCAACAAGGAGCTTGTCGAGGTTCTCGCAGACGCATTCGACCTGCCGAAGTCGTCAGTCGTCATAAAGAGCGGCGACACGTCTAAGACAAAGCGGATATTGCTCAAAGGGCTCTTCGACGCCGCGCTCGTAAAGAAGGTCTGCGAGTCGTGAAAATCGTCAAGTGCGACGAAGACGGCCTTGATGCAGCGGCGGAAGTCCTGCTTTCGGGCGGCGTGGCAGTAATACCGACCGACACAGTCTACGGCCTCGCGGCACATCCTAAATTCCCGCAGGCGGTCGAACGGCTCTACACCATAAAATCGCGACCGGAGGCCAAGCCAATCGCTCTCCTGGCGAGCGACGCCGAATCGGCGGAATCGTTCGTCGGTGGCTTCCCCCCGTCCGCCAAGGCGCTTGAACGCCATTGGCCCGGAGCGCTCACGATAGTGGCGGCGGGAGAAGGGCTGCGGGTTCCGGACCACGATTGGACGCGAAAGCTGATCGCGCGATGCGGCGGAGTGCTTCGCGTAACGAGCGCAAATCTATCGGGAAGGCGACCAGCCTCAGATGCGCCCTCCGCGCTGGCGGACGTCGGCCTTTCGGCGGACATCGTTGTGGACGGCGGAATAAGCCCTGGAGGAGTCCCCTCGACAGTCGTCCGCGTCACCGGCCAGAACATTGAAATCCTGCGCCAAGGCGCTATCTCAATCAAATAATCTCTCCCCCATTGCCCCACGCGCGGCAATCTTATAAAGTCGAACATCAGTGGACGACTCTAGTTTTTGATATAATACACCTATCTCGTAAAGCGGCGCAAGCCGCTGAAGCGAAGGCAGGATTTCTAGGTCTTGCAGCGTCAGAGAAGGCATGAACGAGAACCAGATAGTCGTCTATCAACCGAACGAAACCGTCCGGCTCGATGTGCGTCTCGAAAACGAGACAGTGTGGCTGACGCAAAGTCAGATGGCTACATTGTTTGGGTCTAGTACAGACAACATAGGCTTACACCTAAAGAAGGTATATTCGGTTGGTGAGTTGTCGCGCGAAGCAACTACCGAGGATTTCTCGGTAGTTCGTACGGAAGGTACGCGCCAAGTTCGACGTAAATATGGGTGCCGAAATCATCCTCGGTCTTCTCGCCTCAATCCGCAAGGCGACATCGGAACGCCGCGAATACGGCAAAGGCAAGACGTGGAAATCGCAGGGCTGAAAAATTGGTATAATGCGCGACATGAGGAACGGAAAGATTTAAGATGAGCAACGAGAAACAGAGTGCGGTGCCAGGCGAGTTTGCGGTCAAAACATTTGACCGCAACGACGCTTTCATCAAGTCGCGCATCTTTACGGTTCGCGGCGTACAGGTTGTGCTTGATCGGGATCTTGCTGGACTTTATGGTGTCCAGACAAAGGTTCTCAATCAGGCAGTAAAGCGCAATGCAAATCGGTTTCCCTCTGAATTCATGTTTGCCCTTACTGAGGATGAGACGGAAGAACTGGTCACAAATTGTGACCGGTTCAAGAGCGTGAGGCATTCATCGGTACCTATGCGGGCTTTTAGCGAACATGGCGTGATAATGGTTGCCAGTGTGCTGAAAAGCGATATTGCGGCGCAAGTCAGTATTAGAATTGCTAGAGTTTTTGTTGCCATGCGCAAGGCGCTGGCTTCAATTGCTCCAATGATGGCTCGAATTGAGGTAGCAGAACGGCGACAAATCCTAGACCAGCAGCGCAACGAAGAACGGTTTGATACGATATTCAAGGCTATGGATGGAGGGGACTTCCCGCCGCAGAAGGTGTTCTTCGAGGGGAAGCACTACGACGCATATTCGTTTGCGAAGAAGCTTGTACGTAGGGCGACAAAGAGCATCGTCCTTGTAGATGGCTATTGCGACGATGTGACTCTCGATATTCTCGCTGCCAAGCGCGGCGGCGCTAACGTCACGATAGCGACCGTCGCCAAGACGCCGATAACGCAGACCGCGATAGAAAAGTTCAACAAACAGAATCCAACACTGACGGTCAAGACGACGGGTGTATTCCACGACCGCTTCCTGATTCTCGACGGCAAGGAGCTTTACCACTTCGGCGCGTCGCTGAAGAACCTCGGCCGCCAGTATTGCGCCGTCTCGAAGATGGATGCGATGTTCATTCCGTCGATCATGGAGAGGATTTGATATGGTGCGCATAGACATTTTGGCACAGTACGCCTCAATCCGCAAGGCGACATCAGAACGGCGAGAATACGGCAAAGGCAAGAAGGCGGCGCATGGATCTGGAGGAAAGGCGAGGGTGTGATATAATATGCGCATGGCAAAATCGGGAGATAAGAAAGCCGTTGTGAAGACGGATGCTGCGTTCTACGCGCAGGTGCGCGACGTATTCGTACAGGCGCGGCAGTTTGTGCATAAGACAGCCAACTTCGCGATGGTCAAGGCGTATTGGCTCGTTGGGAAGATGATTGTCGAGAAGCAGGGCGGCGAGGCAAAGGCGGCGTATGGCGACAGACTGATTGATGAATTGTCTGTACGGTTGACACAAGACCTTGGTGCCGGTTTCACACGCGTGAATCTGTTTTACATGCGCAGGTTCTACTTGGCATTTCAAAATGTTCACACGCTGTGTGAACAATTGAGCTGGAGCCATTACAGGCTTCTCATTTCGGTGGAGAACGAAGAGGCCAGGGCGTATTATCTTGAAGAGGCGAGGAAGTCACTTTGGAGCGTCCGCGAACTTCAGCGTCAGATCAACTCGTTCTACTATGAACGCTTGCTTGAGAATCGGACGAAGAAGCGCGGCGGCAAGAAGGCGGCGATTGTCCCGCTCAAGCCAATGGACAAGATGGCACCGCAGAGCGTGATACGCGATCCGCTTGTGCTGGAGTTCCTTGGGCTGGACGAGAGCGAGAACCATTTTGAAAGGGACTTGGAAAGTCTGCTTATCACGCACTTCCAGAAGTTCATGATGGAGCTTGGGCGTGGCTTTGCGCTTGTGGCGCGGCAGAAGCGGCTGACGCTCGACGGGAAATCCTACCATGTCGATCTAGTGTTCTACAACTACATTCTGCGCTGCTTTGTCCTGTGCGACCTCAAGACTGACGAATTGACGCATGCCGACCTCGGGCAGATGCAGATGTACGTAAATTATTATGAGCGCGAATTGATGAATCCCGGCGACAATCCGCCGATAGGAATTGTCCTTTGCACCGACAAGGGCGCAGACCTCGTCCGCTACACGCTGCCTTTGCACAACAAGCGAATTTTTGCCGCCAAGTACAAGTTGCACTTGCCGAGCGAACAGGAACTGATAGCCGAACTTCGCCGCGAACGTACGGCAATCGAAGATGCGCAGCTTGTCGCGAAACTGGACTCTGCCGAAATCGCTCGCATAAAGAAGGTAGCGTTTGGGGCGGGTGATTAGAACAATCTGTCTTTTCCCCATCCCGTTAGATATAACCATACTTGATGGTTATTTTCTGCCCGTTTGTGGATAATTTTTGGTATAATAATTGTCCGCAAGGTGAGGAGGAGAAATGGAGACTCTTGTATTGACAGGTTGGGGATGGAAGGAATACGCTGTAGCTGCTGCTGTAGCGCTTAAGGCTCTTGGTCGGGATGCCGAAGTGATGGGCATGAGCAAGCGGCGTCTGCCGGAGTTCCTTGAGCAGGATGGCGGCAAGTGGCGCCAAATAATTCTTGTAGGCATTTCGCTTGGCGGTGATGAGGCGCGACTTGCTGCGGCACTCAAATCTTTAAAGCGCACCAAGGTGATGTGGATAAGTGCGCTGCCGATGAGTGAAAGCCAAGAGAGCGTTCTTTCCTCTCTCCTGGATGTCCGCAAGTCAGATGGCGGTCTTTTCGATGGTTCGCTCGTCAAGGCTGTCGGCAATGTGTTTGGAGTGGATGTCGCTCCGTTTCTTCCGTTTGCGGTGGAAGGTGGCAAGGTCCCGAAATCCGTGCCGCACTACCATGAGCTCATCTGCGCGGCTATGTATGCCTACCGCAACTATCGCGACGAGAAGTCCTATTCAATGGCGATCCGATATCTGGCGGAGGGTGTGCGTGAAGAGGCGTGGAGTGATGCAGCGCGAAGGCTTGTCGATCATTGGCAGAGGTATGGTAGCCGTGAGCTCATAGGTAACAGTCCGCAGATGACGCAGTTGCGTGAGCGCATCAATCTTGTCGCGGCGAATCGCGATGCTCGTGCGCTGATAATCGGCGAAAGCGGTACAGGCAAGGAAACCGTCGCATTGCAGATCCACAACCGCTCTTCGCGCCGCGACGATCCGTTCTATGCCTTCAATTGCGCGAGTGTGACACCCAATCTGCTTGAGAGCAGGTTCTTTGGACACGAGAAGGGGGCGTTCACCGGCGCCGACCGGCAGGAATTGGGTTTGTTCGAGCTTGCGGACGGCGGCACGCTTTTTCTGGACGAGATCGGCGAACTGCCGTTGGAGGCGCAGGGCGTTCTTTTGCGCGTGCTGGAGGGTGGCCGCTTCATGCGCCTTGGCGGAAAGGACGAAATAGAGGTGGACGTCAGACTTGTCACTGCGACAAACCGTGATTTGCCTGCCCTTGTCAGCAAAGGTAAGTTCCGGGAAGACCTGTTCATGCGTCTGAACGTCATACAGCTTCGCATTCCGCCACTCAGGGAGCGTCCCGAGGATATTGGCGCAATTGCGGACAACTGGTGGTTCAATCGCTTCCGCAGGCATCTTACGGATGGACAAAAGGCGGCTTTGTCCGGTTATTCCTATCCAGGCAACGTGCGCGAGCTGATAAACATAATGGAGAGGGCGTGTGTGTTCAATACGGACGACTTCGCAAAGTTGATTGAAGAACACTGCGAAATGAACGCATCACTTTCGTCCGAATCCACATTTGGGCAAACGAAGGACATCCCCGACGAGCTTGATGAAATAATACGGCGTCACATCCGTCATGTATACGAGAAATACGCACGCAATGCATCTAAGGCGGCCGATGCCCTGAAGATCACCCGCACGACATTGCGCAAGTGGCTGTCGTAGAATTGTTCAGCAGCTGATCAAAAAATAGCCAATAGATTCTCAAAACGACCCTGCTAAGGTGGGGTTTCTGCTTTGGCACGGAAGTTGCTCTAGTCGTGGTGAAAGGAGCGTATCATGAGAGAGGTCGAAAATAAAGAATCGTGCAACGGAGAGTTTGTGTGGACGGCTATGAAACTGTCGCGCGAAGAGCAAGAGGCGGAATGGCGCACAAGGATAGATATGACAATGGAGGCCGTTTCCGAATTTTATGGAATTGAGAAAGAACGTATTTTGGCTGGCGAAAGGACGCCCCAGACAATTTCAGCCTGCCGGATTGTTATGTACATTGCAAGGGTTCGTATGGGCGTGTCGTGTTTGTTTGTTGCCAATGCGTTAGGTAAAACTCGTGCAACGGTGATGTACGGGGTCATGGTTATAAAGAGAAGACTTGAAGCAGAGCCTGATCTTGGCAAGGATGTGGATGAAATCTTATTATCGGTTGCGAGCAAATTCCGAAGGAAGCAATGATAAATACAATGTTCTCATAAGTACAGCCGTCTCGTCGATTTGTCGATTCAAGAAAGAGAAAGGAGACTAACAATGGATGTAGCGCAGAAGGAGATCAGAAAATGAAATACAATCAAACCGAAACTGCTAATGTAGGAGGCAAGATAGGTTGCGGTTTTGCTGCTTGCCAGCCGAACGGAGATATAGTATTAACTGGGTGGCTGATTGACGGGCCTTGCAGATTGTGATACCATTTCAGGCATG
>CAMZEN010000064.1 GCA_947305775.1 uncultured Verrucomicrobiota bacterium | reverse complement strand
CCTGACGCGCGGGCTTGCGCGGGAAGCGCTTCTCGGCATCCGCTTCGACAACGCCCTGGGCGGCAATGCGAGCGCGTTCGACGTCAAGTTCCGTCTCGTGAACTGCACGAAGGCGGACATCACCGACATCAAATACTGGCGCCAGCCCTACACGCACAACTACGGCTTCTACGAGGCCGAGGCGACGCAAGGCCCCGCCGCCACGGTGTCTGCGGCGGAGGACGCGACGGAGTTTACCGCGTCCTTCCCGGCGGGAAGCGTTTGGTTCTATCCGCAGGTCGACGAGCGCTTGGACAGCGACTATCTCTGGGTGACGGCGACGATCAATCCTGAGATTTCGCCCGACGCCGAAATCTGGATTTCGGTTCCGACGGCGAAGATCACGCTTTCGAACGGCGGCGTCTTCGATGTCGTCAACGGCGAGGAGACGCATCCGCATCGCGTATTCCCGTTTGTCCACCAGGTCGGCGCGTACTTGCGGCAGGACGGCACGGCGCTCACCGGCACATGGGCAGGGAAGCTCGAAGACTCTCCCGCAAATCGCGTCGGCAATCTGACGGACATCGTCGTCTGCAACGACTTCCTTGTCGCGTACGACTCCGAGAACGATACGTTCAAGACGACGTGGGACGCGCGCGGACGGGACAACACCGCGCAAGTCGCACGCATCAAGGCCCTGCGCGACCAATACAACCCGAAGTGCATGATCCGCGCCTCGCTCACGAAGGGCGAAGGAACGATAACAGTCAATGGCGTGACGGGGCGGCCCATCGCCTGCGCCGCAGCGTCCGCCGCGCGCCGCAAGCAACTGATCGACTCCATTCTCGCCGTGATGGAATCGGCGGGGCTGGACGGACTCGACATCGACTGGGAATATCCCGGCGACCATGCCGTCACGACTGCGAACACGCAACGCGACTGGCATTCCTACGGACTTCTCATGCGCGATCTCGCGGCCGCGTTCTTTGACAAGGGATACGTCCTTTCGTTCTGCTCAAACCTCGGCTACCAGATGGCGCCCTCCGGCTATTACGCCGCGTTCCACGCCGCCGACTTTGTGAACGCCATGGCGTACGGCAACACTACGCTCAACGCCTCGCCGCAGGTGATGATGACCGGCATCAACGTCTGCAGGAACCGCGGCGTGCCGTCCCGCCGCATCGTCGTCGGACAGGCGATGTACGCATACGAGGTCCAGAACCCTGGCTGGGGCTCCGTAGTGCCGTGGCTGAAGGAGGCGTGGCCTAGCGACAATACGCGCTGGTGGGACGCCGATCTCGTATGGAAGAGCCGCACGGCGACCAAGGCCGACGGCACGGTGCTTTCGACCGAGAAGGAGACGTTCGAGGGTCCGGCGAGCTATCACGCGAAGTGCAACTGGTGCCGCGCGAACGGCTACGGCGGTGTCATGAGCTGGGGCTACTACACCGATGTCTCGTGGGACGACGCCGACCTCATGTCCCTCTCTCGCCATCAGGCCAAGAGCTGCTGGCCGCGCACCAACTGGTCGTGGCCAACGCCGCCGCAGGATACGGACGGCGCATATCTCCTCGACAGCGAAGAGGATTGGTTCTGGCTGCGCGACAATCCCGGCGTCAATGCGCGTTTCGCCGCCGACATCGCGCTTGTGCACGACCCGCTGCCGATCGAGACGTTCTCGGGGACGATCGACGGCGCGGGGCACACGCTCACGATCTCCAACGATGTGTGGCTCGCCTACGACTCTAACCCCGCGCTCGTCCGGACGCTGACGGGAACGGTGAAGAATCTCACAATCGACCTCTACGGACGCGTCGTCAGCCGCGCCTCGCGCTGGAACGACACGACGGCGAGCAAGACCGCCAACACGCTCGCAAGCGGGACGCACAACGCCGCAGTGCTTGCGGCGAATCTCGGCGCGGGCGGCGTAATCGACGGTGTGGAGCTCTTCATCCGCCCCGGCGCCGAAGTGCAGGGGCCGCAGCGTGTCGCGGGACTCGCCGCGAGCGTGTGGGTGGCGAACGGCAGTCACGCGGAGATTCGCAACTCCAGCGTGCACGTCGATGGCGTCGTGCGCTCGCTCGCCCGCAACACGGCGGAAGGCGACATCACCGTCCAGAACCAGGTCGCGGGAGGCCTCGCTGGATGGGTCGCCTGCCCGGGTTCGCGGAACATTGTTGTCACTAACAACATCGTCTCGCTTGCTTCCACCGGACGCGTCGCCGTCGAGACGGGCAGTTCCTCGTCGGCTGGCGGCGTCATAGGCGACCTGAACAACGTCAACCCGCTCGTCCAGGGCAATGCGGTGTATGTGGCGTCCGGCGCGACGGTCTCCGCCAATGAAAGCGCGGGCGCAGGCAACGTTCGCACATCGTACGCCAATGCGTCCTACTCCATCGCGTCGAGCGCGAACGCGGGGCAGACGACATTCTTCTTCGAGGATGGCGCGGCGACGCTCGCCGGTTCCGTCGGCGGAACGCGAGAAGCGACAGTCGAGATTTCTTCCTATGGCGGCGGGACGACGGACGGCATATCCGTCGATGCCGTCGCAGGGTTCTGGTATTCCGTGATCTACGGCGACCGGCTTGTTTCCGGCGGCATCGGCGGCGAGACAGGCGAGACGGAGCCCGTGAAGGCGCCTTCGACCGGTCCGTTGACGCTTGACGCGCCGAAGGACGGTGCATCGCGGTTCTACCGGATCAAGGTCGTACCGGTGAAGCCAAACCAGGCCTCAACTCTCTTCGGGATCGAGACGACGGAGACTGACAATTAAACGAGGATGCGCGAGATGGAAAAATGCATTCTCATGTTGCTACTTGTCGCCGGGTCGCTGGCCGGCGCGGCGGAAAAGACTAAAGTCGCCTGCATCGGCGATTCGATCACATACGGGTTCGGACTGTCGGACCGCGGCACGCAGAGCTATCCCGCGCAGCTCCAGAAGCTGCTCGACGAGTTTGAGCCTGGCAAGTACGAGGTGCGCAACTTCGGAAACTCAGGACGCGGCATCTACCTCGACTCGGTGCGCGGGAGCGAGAAGCGCGGCTTCCGCTATATGCCAGAGCACAAGGCGGCGCTCGCCTGGAAGCCCGACATCGTCATCTGCAACCTCGGCATCAACGACAACGGCGAGTACATCAAGGAATACACCGGCGGTCGTAAGCGCGGACAGTTTGAAAGCGACTACCTCGCGCTTTTGGGCGACTACCGCAACGCGAATCCAAAGGCGAGGTTCTACATTTGGACGAAGCTCTCTCCGCTCGCGGAGGGACAGAGGTTCTACCGCAGCCCCGAGCCATTCCTTATGCAGGCAGACCTTGAGGCGGTCGCGAAGAAGATGAACGCCGTCGGCCTCGACATGCAGGAGCCGCTGCGCGAGAAGATGGACGAAATCTTCGCACGCGACAAGATACATCCGAACGCCGAAGGCGCACGCATCATCGCCGAGACGACGTTCAGGGCCCTGACGGGTTGCGCGGAAGTCAAGACGATCAAGCCGCTCGTCACGAAGATGCTGCATGTCGAAACATGGCTTTGCGCCGGTCAGTCCAATATGCAGAAGGGCTGGGGCGAGTTCAACGCCACACCTGCCGAGAAGGAGAGGGTTGAAAACGAGCTGAAGCGCCTCGACAAGGTTGATATCCGGTTCTGGGATTTCAACACTGGCGAGTGGACAAAGCTTACGCGTGCCAACGCCCTCCGGAAGAGTGCGTTCGGCGTCTCCTTCGCGATCCGTCGCGCCGAGGCGATCAAGGGCCAGGTTCGCATGCTCTACGTCGCTGCGGGCGGCGCGCCGACGGAATCGTTCCTCTCCGAGCAGACTATGTGCGCTATCGGCAAGGACGGCAAGCCGCTCTACCCGCATCTTGCCGCCATTGCGACGAACCGCCACCGCCTCGACCAGAACAAGGACTTCCCGTGCGCGTGGGTCGCGCGCGAGTATCCGCGCCGCAGGGCGAACAGAGAAGAGGCCTACTGGTGGCCTGTGTCGCTCATGTACGACAAGGGCATCAAGCGCATCAAGGAAAGCGGCGTCCGGCTCGACGGCATCCTCTGGTACCAGGGCGAGTCGAACGCGACGACTTGCGTTGCGCCCGATACGCCCACCGATCGCGACTACCAGCTTGAAACCCTGCGCGCGCTCGTCTCCGAACTTCGCGGCGACAAGAAGATACCATTCATCATGATGGGCCTGCCGAAGATGAACCGTCCGTGGGAACAGTACCGCGACGTGCAGCGCGAGGTCTGCGAGGAGACTGGCGCGATTTTTGTCGATACGTTCGCCGCCGGATTGGGCGAGCCGAACGACGTGCATCCGCGCGACAAGACCGCCTTTGCGGATCTCGCCGCGGAGGCCGCCGCGAAATGATGTAACCTTTCGGCCTTTGAAGTGTATACACCGCGAAGGGGAAGAGTGATGATGACTATGGAACTTGAAAGACTGG
Organism: uncultured Verrucomicrobiota bacterium; assembly: GCA_947305775.1. Classification (GTDB taxonomy): domain Bacteria; phylum Verrucomicrobiota; class Kiritimatiellia; order RFP12; family UBA1067; genus UBA1067. Next base: position 7,451 of record CAMZEN010000064.1, on the reverse strand, counting down.
CCGACATGGCCAAACGAATATGGACCGACGGCGCGGTGACTGCCGACGGCTTCGGCTTCGCGGTGGAAACCGGCGGTGACACATTGACCTTCTTTTCGCCGGGCGAGGCCTCCGGCCTGGTCTACTGCCGCTCCAGAATCGCCCCGATCGATCCGGAGAAGTGCCCGGCGGAATTCGCCGAGGCGCTTCTGCAGGGCAATTTCTTCTGGTCCGGCACGAGAGGAGCGACGATCTCCTTCAGCAAGTCTGACGGCGAGATATTCCTCACTGACCGCTTCGACGAGGGCGCGTTTGCCGACGACGACGACTTTGCAAGATACGTGCTGGATTTCACCAGGACATTGGACGATTGGCGCGTGAGGCGTTCCGTCTACATCGACGGCGCATCCAAAGACGCGGGGAAGGAGGCCGAGTGATGGAATGCCGCGAACAGTTCGAACAGATTCTCGCTGAATTCGGCGAGAAGCTCGGCGCTAAGCTGGAGCTGGCCGACGACCGCTGCAATTTCATCGTGGACGGCACGGTAGAGGTCGAAATAGACTACTATGACGATGCCGATTCGCTGGTGGCGTGGTCCACGGTCGGCGAACTCCCCGAAGACCGCTTTTCGGCCGCCCGTGCGTTCGCGCTTCTCTCGTTGAACGAGCTCGGCGCCTTTCGCGCAGGGTTTGCGCTTGCGATGGACGCCGAGACGCGGCGTGTCGTAGCCCACGACCGGCGCGGCGCGGATGCGATCGATTCGGCGGACCGCCTTGCGGTTTGGATCGACGCCTTGGTGGATCTCGTCAAGAGCGTCCGCTCCGATTTCGCGAAGCGGTTCCCGTACAGCGACGACGAAGACGCTGATGGAAAGGAGGCCTGACCATGCCGCCGCCGATCACAGACGCAGTGCTGGGCAGCCGCTTCTGGCTTGTCAACGACTTCTCCCCGCTGGAGAACGCGCAGAACAACGTCAACGCGCCTGCGCCAGAAGGCGCCCCGGCCAACGTGAAGCACGATGCCGCGGTGTTCTCGTTCGTCGCCAACGCCGGCGACGAGATGGTGCGCTCGGCCATCAACAGGGCCGAGATGTTCGCGGCGCAGCATACTCTTACGGACAACGACCGTCTCATCGCCAGCGCACAGGTAAACGGAGTTTCGAGCGTGCTTCTGCCCGGCAACGCAAAGGCCGAGCTTCTCACGCGGGCGGTGCAGCTATTCGCGGCGAGGGGCCTCGAAGGCAACGCGAACGAGCTTTGCGAAAGGGCGTTCGCCAAGCTCATGCAGACCAAGGAGTTCGTGGACCGCGCCGAGCTGGGCGAGCCTCTCGGGACGGAGGGGCGCAAGGCCCTCCTCAATGCCGTTCTCGGGCTCGCGAAAATGCTGGGCGGCGGAAGCATATCGGATTCCGCGGTCATCGAGCTCGCCAACGGCAATTTCTACGATGCCTCCAAGAAGACCGATCTGCTGCGGCTCGCGGCGGATTCCGCCAGGAAGGTGTGCGACAAGTTCATAGGCGAGGCCAAGTTCGACGCTGTCATCGCCAGCTGCCAGGCGGCGCTGGACGGCGCAAACGGCCTTTCGCAGGAGCGCCGGGCCGAGATCGAAGGCATGATCCGGAACCTCAGGACCGCGAAGTTCAACGCCGTGCGCGATCGCAAGACGACAGTGGACTTCATAAAGTGCGATTATCTTTTCACCGATCCCAGCGGCGCCGTGGCCAGCGACTCGAAATTCCAGACCAAGCAGCTCGACACGATACGCGACACCCTCAGGGCGTTCCGCTACAGCATCGACAAGTGCCAGGGCAGGAATATGTCCACGATGGAGCGCATGCGTCGTTTCTTCGACAACGCGCGCTCGCAGCTCGACGGCAGGATGATCACCGCCGAGCGCTACGGCTCGCTGCGGAATCTGGACGCCGCCTTCAACAACCTGGCCAGGTCGATATTCAGCGCAATCGACCCCAACCAGGATCCCGCCGGACGGTTCACGCCGGTTTCGCTCGACGAATCCGCCGCCGACGCCACGCGGCTTTCGCACCTTACCAACGACCGCATCCGCTACCATTACTCGGGCATAGAGCAGAAGCAGGAGGAAAAGATCGAGGCGTTCCGCAAGGAGCTCGACGACGCCGTAGGCCCGGGCGGCAGCCGTACAGTGTCGTTCAGCATCGGCGCCGACGCTCTGATAGGCATAGACGTGGAGTGGGCGAAGCTCCAGGCCAAGATAGGCGGTTCGGCCGAATTCACCGCGAAGATCAACGTCTCCAACCAGGATGGCCTTGTGGAGGTGACTTTCTCCAAGGGCGGCGAAGGGCATGCCGGTGCGGATGCGAAGATCGGGGCCGACCCGGACGCCAAAGACGATGCGTCCAAGGTGGCGGGCTTCGGCGCAAAGGCTTCCGCCTCGATAGGCGTGTCGCATTCGAGGAGCGTAACGAAGACCTACGCCAGCCTGGACGAGTTCGCGCGAACGGTGGGCGCCCACAGCAGGCTTGTGAATCCGCGCGTCCGGGAATACATCTACACCATTGGCAAGGACATCGTCCACGGCATAGGCCGCGGAGTCATGCTCGGCCTGACGGGGCTCGGCTTCCGCATCAGCCGCAGCAACATGGACCAGGTGGCCTACGCCGCGCAACTCCGCAAGCGCGACGTGTTCGGTCCCATGTCCGGCATTCTGCTGCAAAGGCGCAACACCGAGATACTGACCAAGAAGACCTCTTCCACGACCGGCGTGAGCTTTCAGGCGGAAGGCGAGGCCGGCATGTACTTCGAAAGCGGCGACAGCCTCGCCACGAACAAGAAGCTCGGGGGCGGCGCCAAGTATTCCTACTCTCGCACGAAGACCATCGAGAACAAGTCCTACATTTCGTTCGCGAAGTCCATCTCCAGCTGCTCCTTGAACTACCTGGAGAACAGGTTCAACGCCGAATTGGGCAGGTACGAGGGCCACAAACAGTCCGTGGTCGATTGGATCGCCAACCTGCGCAACCTCGTCAACGGAGCGAACACCCCCGAGGCCGCCGCAAGGGCGATTGCAAAGATATCGATGCTCATGGACCGGCTTGAGGGGAGAGCCGCTTCGCATGGACAGGACGAGCGCGACTACTGGGTCGTGTTCGCCAGGCGCGTCCGCATGCTTGCCGCCGCGGCCGCGGTCCTGGCCAAGCGCGCGGAAGTGCGCCGCGACAATGAAGCCGTGGCGAAATCGACCCGCGAATATTTGCTGCCGCGTCTGGCGAACCCTGCCGTGCAGATGCCCGAAGACGTTTTCATGGAGGAGTTGCACGACTCCTTCGACATGGGTCGCCCGGTCAGATCGCGCCACGTTACCCGCTTTACGTTCACGTACGACATGTACCAGGCGAAGTCTGAAGACCTGCTCGGCAGCGGCGTTGGCGCCGCAAGCTCGAAGATAGGCGACGGTTTGGGCATAGGCGGCGCGATCTCGACGGTTGCGGGGAGTGCGCCGGGCGAGGCCGTGCTCGAGTCTCTTCAGGGCGACGTGGCGGACTTCGGCCGCGAAATGTCGGGATTCAACGGCAAGGTCGAGCTGCTCCTTATAAAGGACAACAACCTTTCTACGGTCCAGGACAAGCGCCCGTGGATGAACGGCAACGTCTTCACCGTAGAAGCCCGCATACCCGACGCCCTGCCGCTAAGGATGCTGATCGAGTATATCGTGCGCGCGGTCGTCAAAGCCAAGGCGGGCACGGACGATATCGGCGAGTCGCAGCTTGCGAGCGAGATAAAGGACGCGTTCCTCGACACCTTCAAGACGACGGTTGAGAAGTCCCTCGTCGAAGGCGCCGGCAAGCTTCTTGAAACCGGCATAGGCGAGCTCGCCAAAAGGTCCACGGCGTTCGCGTCGCTTCTCGGCAAGCTTTCGGGCGTCGGCGCGGGCTACGAGTCGACCGACGATACGTTCAAGACCATGCGCTTCAATTTCGTGAACGGCCGTTTCAACAACTTCGTGCTTGCCGAGGACTACGAATACAAGGCCGGTTTGTCCATAAAGCCGCTGCCGTTCATGTCGCTCAGGTTCGGCATGGCGTCCAACACGCTCACCAACGACTACTCCGTGTTCCCCAAACCGTCCGTAGTGTCGATGCTCGCCGTCGCCGACGACTACAACCAGGCCGGCAACCAGGAGGCTTTCAAGAATTTCCTCTTCAGGAACAGGAAGGGCGTTACGAGGCTCATGCGCGCCATAAGCGCGAATTCGCCGGACAATGTCGCCGGGGACAAGCGCTGGAGCGAGGATCGCACCGGATTCCGGACGATGACCCAAAGGCTCGAGGCCATGATGGCCGAAGTCGCCCAGCGCAACGATTGGCTCGGGCAGGAGGCCCGCCTGCTTTGGCCGAAGCTGCAGCAGGCCATTGCCGATGCGCGCGGCGCCGACCCCGACGCCGACGCAACCGTTCTGGTGCCTGTCGCGCAGAAGCTGTTCAGCACGATGGCAAAGGCGTATTCGCTTGTCGCGAAGGCCGATTGATTCCATGCGCATTCACCTCATAGGCGTGGGCGGGGTCGGCATGGCCGGCCTCGCCGTGCTTCTCAAGGCGAGGGGACATGAAGTCACCGGCTGCGACCTGAAGCCGACGCAACGTACTGCGTGGCTCGAGTCGCTTGGCATCCGTGTGTCGTTCGGGCACGACCCTTCGCATGTCGCCGGCGCAGACCTCGCGGTCGCCACCCCCGCCGTGCCGCCCGGCCACCCCGAGATCGTCGCCGCTGCGCGTGTAGTTTCGCGCGGAGAGGCGCTCGCCCGGATAGTGGGCGAATGCGACTCCGTGGCTGTGTGCGGTTCGCACGGCAAGACCACGACCTCGACGTTCGCGGCAAAGCTCCTTGTCGCGCTTGGCGAAAGCGTGGAATGGGCGATAGGCGGCGAGACAGGCGATTTCCCGGTGGCGGGATGCGTCGACGGCAATTCGTCGCACGGACGTGTCCTAGTTGTAGAGGCTGACGAGTCGGACGGCACTCTCGCGCTTTACCATCCGACGACGCTAGTTGTGACCAACTGCGAGTACGACCATCCAGACCATTTCAAGACGTTTGACGATTACTTGGAGTGCTACAATACGGCCAGAAAGCAGTCCGGCAGCGTGATAGAGTCTGAAAAGCTTCAGCCGGTCGCGGCATTTGACGGTGCTTTCGCCGCGCTCGCGCCGCACAACCGCAGGAATGCCCGCGCCGCGGCAGAGGTGGCGTTAAGGCGGGGACACTCCCCCGAAGCGGTGGCAAAAGCGCTCCCTGCAGTAGTCGCCGAACTCCCAGACAGGCGCTTTCAGGTTTTGCGCAAGGCCGACGGTATGACGGTCGTGACCGACTACGCTCACCACCCGACCGAGATGGCGTGCGCGGTATCCATGGCGAAGGATATTTGCCGCGGCAGGCTGAGGGTTCTCTTCCAGCCGCACCGCTATTCGCGGACGAAGTCGCTTCTGAAAGATTTCCCGAAGTCGTTCGCCGGTGCTGACGAGGTGGTGTTGTGTCCGACCTATGCGGCGTTTGAAAAGCCGATTGAGGGCGGTGATGTAGCGGACCTTTACGCAGAATGCAGGGCAAACGAATCCGCCGCGTCCGGTGCTAGGTTCTTTCTGGCGCGTTCTTGCGAAGAGGCGTGGTTCCATGCGCGGCGGACGATGAGGGAAGGGGATGTAACCCTTATCCTTGGTGCAGGCGACATAATCGCTATTGAGCCGCTTGTGCGTTCATGGGCGGAGCCTCCTGTGCACCGAATATGGATTGGCGCCGGCACGAACACATGGAAGAGCGACCTTGAGACGGGAGACTTCTACGAGCGGACTTCCGGTCGCGCCTCAGTAGCAGGCGCGACGCTTGGCATTCCGTGGATGGCGGGCATTCCAGGGACGGTCGGCGGATGGATAAAGATGAACGCGGGCGCGTTTGGACATTCCTTCTCGGAGGTTCTGAAGCGCGTAAAGGTCGACGGATGTTGGATTGACGCGGCGGACTGCGGCTTTGGCTACAGGCATTCGGGCATTAAGGGCGAGATACAGGATTTCGAGCTTGTAGATGACCTTCCGAAAGGCGATGCGGCTGAATACCTTGCGCGGCGAAAGAAGTTTCCGGCGGGCACAAAGGGGAGTGTATTCAAGAATCCGCCTGGTGACCATGCTGGGCGACTCCTTGAGGCGGCTGGTTGCAAGGGGCTTCGCGTAGGTGGTGCGTACGTCTGGGATGAGCATGCAAACGTCATAGTTACGGACGAGCATGCTACGGCTTCGGACTTTCTGGCGCTTTCGCTCATAATGCGCATTCGAGTACAGCTTCGTTTTGGGATAACCTTGATTCCTGAGGTCATCGGTATTCCTGTGTAGATTTGGCCTGTTTTTCGCTGGTTTGGCGCTATGGGTTTTCGCTTATTATTTCACCCCTTGCGCTATGCGGGGCGATATGGTATACTACACGCCCGTTCATTCGACAAAGGAAGGCAAATCACAATGGTAAAACTCAGAATGCGTCGTACTGGTTGCACGAACCATGCGACTTACAGAATCGTCGCGGCTGACGCGCGCAGCCCGCGTGACGGCAAGTTCCTCGAAATCCTGGGCTGGTATGACACCCAGATGAAGGACGCGAACTTCAAGCTCGATCTGCCGCGCGTAGACTACTGGCTTTCGCAGGGCGCGAAGCCCTCGACCACCGTTGCGTCGCTCATCCGCCGCGCGAAGAACCCCGACTTGAAGCCCCACCACGCTCGCAAGTCCCCCAACGCTGACGCCAAGAAGAAGGGAGCCTAATTATGGGTATCAAGCTTCTGGATAAGATCAACGCCGAGCAGACTGCCGCGCTTGCGGGAAAGAACTTCCCTGAGTTCAAGACCGGCGATATCGTCCGCGTTTCGATCAAGATCAAGGAAGGCGACAAGTTCCGCGTTCAGGATTTCGAGGGCAAGGTTCTTGCCGTCGATAACGGCCGCAAGAACGTCTCCGGCAACTTCACCGTCACTCGCGAGAGCTATGGTGTTCGCGTTGAGAAGCTCTTCCCGTTCAACAGCCCTTGGATTCAGGCCATCAAGCTCGTAAAGCAGGGCAATGGATGGCGTTCCAAGCTCTACACCGAGCGTACTTTCTGCTCACACAAGGCTGTGCGCAAGCTCGTGAAGAAATAAGATTCCATTTGTCGAATGGGCATGCACGGACGAAGGTTGATCCTTCGTCCGTTTGTTTTTATATGTTTTCTCCTCATTTTGGACGCATTTTCCGCAAGATAAGTGGACAGATAAAATTTTTTCAAAAACCCCCTTGCGCATGGGTGAGAGAATTTGGTACAATATGCACCCGTTGCCCCCGGAAGGGAGGCGGCGCGCTCTTTGAAAACGGATCGATTGGAAGACAAAGAAGATGTTTGTGTGAGAGGTCCAGGTCAATACTCAAGTATTTTTTTCTGAGAGTTTGATTCTGGCTCAGAACGAACGCTGGCAGCGTGGATTAG
>CAMZEN010000063.1 GCA_947305775.1 uncultured Verrucomicrobiota bacterium | reverse complement strand
GCTGAGTGTTGTTTAAGGGTTTTTTAGCGGTTACCCACAAGGCCCAGCACGAACTCGAGCGGCAAGCCAAAGCCAGGCCGCTATGTATCGCTACAACATCGCTACAGCATCTGCGCGCTATGAATGGGCTCGACTCATTCACGGCGGTGAGCGCGTATGCGCAAGCCGGTAGTGAATTTATGGGATTTCGATAATTTTGCCATGAAGACACTCCTTCAACTACGATATAAGCTTGCGGACTGGATCAACATCCGATTACTGTGGTTTGTTCATGTTGGAACTTTGCTGGCAATCTTGGCGGTGTGGTACTTGCGTTGGTGGCAGGGCGCAAGCTTAACCGATCTGGCAACCATCTCGTGTTGCGGTAAAGTGACACTGCAAATACTTTTTGTGTACATAGGAATCTTCTTTGCGTTTTTGTACAGAGAGGCAACAAGTCTGGATGCCTTTATGGACAAGTATGGCAGTGAGAGCGGAGGCTCTGCCATCAAGGAGGTGGCAAGCATATCTGGCCTATGGAACGAAGTCCCGTCTCCATCTACCGGCAAAGATCATATGGTAGTGCCCAACTTCCATGGGAGGAGCAAGGAGTATAATCCCAAACATGCGATTGACTTGCCCAATCGGGATGCTATTGTGATAGAGATGACTCACACACGGTATTTGCCGTGGAGCGAAGATCAAGGCAATGCAATCCGCGAGCTTAAGAATTATTTCCTGGCGGCATTGAATTTGTACCGGAGCGGTGTGCTGCGGCGCTCTACTTTCCGGCGTATATGCAAAGTTGATGCGTTAAACCTACTCTTTAAAGTGATAGAGCCTGCCGAGTATTTGCTTAACAAGGAGTATGATTGGAGGGCGTTTTACATGATTATGGACATTATGAAGCATGAATTTGACGATGTCGAAAAGAGCGCCAAGGAGCACAAATATACCCGTATGTTTTGGGATGACGTAAAAGGGTGGGTTTCATCAAAATAGGCAAACAATAATTTCGTACGTTAAACGATTTTAAAAGAGGAGAACAACATGAATCGGATTACTGAAAAGATAACCAAGACGGCAGTGATGCTGTTTGCGCTTTGCCTAACGAGCGGCGCGTGGGCGGTGGTTAAGCCTATCGCCGTGTGGAATGGAGATTTCGATGTTACTTCGCGTGGCGGAATAACGCTTGATTTGAATAATGGCTCCGCTACCGAAAACCTCAACACTGTCTCGGCAGACGGGAAGACGATAACAATCGGATCCGGTGCTGTTGGAGGCGTAAAGTTTACGCCGAGTTCCGGAATTGCAAATACGGTTGGAATCATAGTAAAATACTCAAATATTGCTTACAGCAGTAGCCACATATTAACATTTGCCGGGTGTGGAAACAGTTCGCATGCAGATTATATGATGGGATCGCTTTCAACAGGAAATGTTTTTGTAGGTGGCTATCATAATAACGATGATTGGTCTATTGACAATCCCACTTACACGACAACTGGAACGGCAACTGGTTTTACAACCGACAAGTCAAATTATGTCGGAGTTTTGTATTCAAGAGGCTCATCAAAACACAACAATGGTGTATACATCTACACCAACGGAGTTTCGACCGCCGCGATGTCTGCAGGAGGGTTGCACGATTCTGTGTTTACATCCATAACCAAGATGATAGTTGGTGGTTACACGGATAGTTCGGCATACAATTTTGTTGGCGGCAAGATTCACTATGTTGCCATACTTGGCGGCAATCAGCTTACTGCGGCTGATATGGCCACATGGTCGTCATTAACCTCCATGACGGATTCAGAGACGGTGGCTGATGGGGAAGCGATTACCGGTGGAAGCAATGTGGGCGTGAACCTGTCCACGGCAGACATGACGGCGACAGTATCTAGTGCGACCACTGCTGCTGCTGTGTTTGTTCAGGAGAATGCAACACTTGCTGTATCTGGTAGTGGTTCAATTAACATCGGAGATGGAACTGGGCCGCTCTATATTGCCGATGGCAAGACTCTCACGATTGATTTGACCAGTGTAACCGCGCCTACTGCAGAAAATCCATTCAAATTGCTGGTTAAGGGCAAGGTGTTTGGCGCGACACAAATCAATTTCACGAATGTTCCGGCGAATGTAATTACGAGCGTTGGCGAGGGTGGTACGGTTGCACTGCTTCACAACAGTGTTTACACCGATCTCTGCTCCAAATGGAAAACCAATGGTCAGAAGGTGGCGGCTTGGCGTACTGCTGGTACGGTGTCAAATATGAACACTGCAAATGTCAATTTAGTTAATACTGATACTGGTGACATTGGTGACGCTGCTACTGCCGGGAACCTAAGTCCTGGTTTTGGCGATGTAGCTAAGGCGGCAGTTCTTTACTTTGACGATCCGCAATATTCCGCCGATATAACATCTTCTTGGGGGCATACAACATTAGGCGGCCTATTTGTCACGGCCGGCGGTTCGTCATTTAGCCATAGCACGGCACAACTTAAACTTGGCGACAAAGGTTGGTCGGTTCCAACCTATTATGTGCTTGCGCAATCCTTTGATATGAGCGGATTTGCTAAGTCAAGCGGCGATAACCCGGTATATGGCAACGTGAATTTTACTGTTTACGAAGGTGCCACACTTAAATTGCCAGGTAACATAGGTATTGAACTCTCTGACGATAATTCTCCCGGTACTACATTGAAGATGGCTGGTGGCGGATGCGTAGAGGGTAAAGTTGGCATCAAGAAATCCAACAATAAAACGTATGGTGTGACGTTGGACTTCTCAAGCCTTGATGCAAGCAGAGCAACACCATTCATCCAAGGGCAGTTGACTGTAAATGAGCGTACGAAGTTCGCATTCCCCTCATTGAGTGGGGCGGCAAGCTATCAGATGGCTACTTCGTTGAATGCAAATGCTACATATATTAAGACATTCACGATTGGCGAGAACGAATATACGGCATCGCTATCATTTGTCGCTTCCACAGGCGCGGTTGAATTCCCGGCATTGGCTACACTTGATGGCGGTGAAACACCTGTGACCTGGAGTGGTATTAGCTGGGATGCAAAACCTGCGACCATAGGGAGCGACACGAGTGTAGTGCTAAACATTGCCGGCGACACAATCCTTGGAATCACTTCGGCCGTTTCAGTGAACGATGTGACATTCAACATTGCGCAAGGGGCAACCTTGACCATTGCTATGTATGGCTCCCTAACCGCTACTGAAGGCTTTATTGTCAAAGGTGGCGGGAATGTGGCCCTTTACGGAAATTCTGCGATTGCACTTCGCGGCGACCTGACGGTTTCGGAAGATACAACAATTACAATGCCGGCCGGGACGTCTTTGGCGCTTGATGGTGACTTGACGGTTGCTGATGGCAAGACGCTTACGCTCGCGCCAGCCGCGCTCACCAGTGTTTCGTCCGCAACGCTCCTTACTGTGGATTCAATGAGCGGAACGGTCGCTGTCACCACTCCTGAAGATGCAGGCAATACATACGATGTGGTTAATGGTGCAACTACTGTAACGCTCAAGCGTACTCCGATTCCAGCCTTCAGTTACGATGCGGTGCCAGACGGTGCACCTAGCGGTTGGGGGATAACTTCATGGTGCGATTCTACCTACCCTGAGTATTTTCGTTCGAAACTCCGAGTTGGACCTAATAGCACTTTCGCTCAGGTTTACGAAGCGACATCTGGAGAGTATCCGTGGCAAAATCTAGGGGCAAAGTCATCGGCGTTCACATTCGCCGTTTATGTTGATGTCTCTAAGGTTTCAACAACCGAAAAGCGCGTAATCGCCTCGTTCGGCAATAAGTACGGTGATTCTGTAATGCTTTATCGCGAAGGAGATTACATAAAGGCGGCGTTTGTCACGAGCAACGGTTCGTTGAATGGGTCCGCTGCGACTGTAACGGCGGAGAATGGCTACCATCTTTATACCGTGGTCTGCAATCCTTCCGGCGAGACACCTACGCTTACCCTGTACAAAGACGGTGAGGCAGGCGTTGCGGCATCGCCGACAACAACGGTATCGCTTGGTGCCGGTATTGGTCTCGGTACCAGCTACTATGATGCCGTAAGCGGATTCAACAATGGCGAGAACCTCGCGTTTGCGGCAATCGTTGGCTATGACACCCAACTTACGACAGGGGAAATCGCCAACCTTTCTTCCGTAAAATTTCCAAAGACTACTGGAGGAACGTTCAGCCATGAGGTCATAAACACTACTGCAGATACAACGCTCACGGTTTATTCATCGACAACCACCTCTGCCGATGCAAGACTTGGCGTAACTTCCGGAACTACTACAATCCCGGCAGGTGAGACGGTCAATGTCGTCAATGTTCGCACGAGCGATGCGGGCACAGGAACGACAGGCACTTTGAATATCAATGGCACATTGAATGTTTCGGCGGAATCAACGAATAAAGATGTTGCAGGTTCTGGTGGCAACACGGGTGTCGTTATCGGTTGGTGGGGCGGATCCACCACAGTGAATGTGCCGACAGGCGGTGTGCTTAATGCACCAAACGCATATCTGGAGATCCCGTATTCAAGTACGGCAACCACCGAAACACTTGATATTAATGGCGGCACGGTCAAGGTTAAGGGGATTTATGCGAACAAAGCTAGTGTTTCGACGGTGGAGCTTCGCAGCGGAGGTGTTCTGGAGGTTGGCGAGATTGTCGACACAAAAGCATACACTCTAAATCTAAGGTATGGAACGCTCCGCATAAATTCGGATGCGACACTGTCGAGTGCGACATTCGGTGCGGCATCTGGGAATGCGACTACGATAGATCCGCATGGAAATAATATCACGGTAAGCAATGGTGCGCTTAACGGTAGTGGTGATATCACGGTTGCCGATTCTGCAGGTGGTGGAACCGTTACGTTCGTCGGCGGATCCTCGTATAGCGGGCGCATAATTCTAACCGACTCTAACTACGGCAACATCAATGTTTCCAGCTACACCGGCACAGTGCTTTGCCAGGGAACGGCGGCTGCTACTGTTGCCGTGCTTGACGAATTTGCCGGAACCGTTTACTTCACCGGCAATGTTGATGCAACCGGTGTTGATCTTTCCGGCGCAACGGTGCATATTGCCGACAGTTGCACATTCACGGCAGATGCCGGCAAAGAGGGCTCGCTCGTTCTTGGCGATGGCGCAGCGGTTACGCTGAAAGTCACAAAATCTGTTGCCGACTATGATGGATATATTCCTTCTGTTTCTGGTAATGGAACGGTTGGATATTATCAGAAGGATGGCACGCCAGGGGCGCTTACTGGCGCAGACCACGTAAATGGCAATAATCTTTTGCCATACTACAATGTCTGGTCTGCAAGTGCTACGGCATCTGAAAATACGCTTTCCGCTAATGCGGCAGCGAGGTGGAAGTCTGATGATGGCGTTAGCGGAGTTTTGCCCGCAGACAACAAGAATGTTGCCTTCAAACTGGAAAACGGGGATACCGTAACGCTTCTTGTCGATGCGACGAAGACATTCAATGATATCCAGGTCTTTGGTAACGGCACTCTGATTATCCAGAAGTCGGACGAGAATGTCATGACCGTCGGCAATGCGCTCTACACGACGGCTAATGTTTCTGTCCAGATAGATTCTGGTCTTGCGTTTGCCAACTACACCAAGTTGGAGGTCGAGAGCGCATTGCCCAAGAAGGTAGCCGTAAATTGCGGTACGGCGGAGTCTCCGTACGGAATTCCGACAGTGACTGGCTCTGGTGCGCTTCAAGTAACGGCAGGGCATGCGCTGGCGGCTCTTTCGTTGACTGTTGGCAATCTGGATGTCGATGGTGCCTTGACTCTCTATGGCCCAAGTTCAAGTTCCGCCACGGCTATAACGGTGGGCTCTACTGGTGTGGTTAACGCCAACGCAGCAACAACAGCAACGACGCTAACAGTCAATGCCGGTGGTGTTGTCAATGTCGCGGCTGGCGTGACTCTGACTGCTCCGACGCTGGCGGTGAACGGTACGGTCAATATGACCTCCACCTCGGCACTGTCGAATGAGACTGCGCTCTCCGGTGCAGGATCGATCAAGTGGACTGGCAAGCAACCGGATGGGACATTGTGGAAGAGCTCTGCCTCATGGACTGGCACAAATGTGGTTATGTGTGCGGGAACTGGTAGAATTACAAATCTAGTGCCGGAAAACTGGGGAAGGAATGGTTCTTACATTGTCATGAAGAACCTTAAAGGGTATATTGACACAAACAATACGACCATACAGGCAAAGGTTATATTTGAAGATGGTGCAAACGGATATGCGTTGGCAATTGATGATGGTTATGATGGTTATAAGAGCTATTTCAGAGAAATTGCAGGCTCCGGTACAATTAAAGATGCTGCGCCGAGAACAACAGAAGGAGGTCGCCAAGTATTTGTTTTCAAAACAGCTGACGAATTTAAGGGCTCCATAGTTACGACGGCTGAGGCAGGTAAATATTACATGAAGCGATTTGTTTTCTCAGAATCGCAAACTACATTTTCGAATGAATACAATAAGATCTGGGTGCTTGCAGATGGCAATGCCGTGATAGGTGATGATAAGCTCTGGCAGGCACAGTATGAAATAAAAGTTGCTGGCACTGTGACTCTTGAAGGATCTGCAACTATGTCTAGTGGCGTTATAATTTCCGGCTCGTCTGCAAGAATTAATCTCGCTGGGTCGGCATTGACCATCAACAATACATTGACTGCCAGCGACGCGACTTGGACAATCGGTGGAACCTTGCCTGGTGCACCTACCAGGAGCACTCCTGTTACGTTGATAACAGGTTTGACCGCAGAGCCGACATTGGGTACTGTTACGATTGCTGGATTGAGCGACCAGTATACCGTGTATGCAGTGGAGGATAGCGGAACCTATAATGTTGTTGTTCGTCTAAAGAATGATGAGTGGAACAGCGATTCTGCGACAGAGTGGACTACAACGAGCTTCAACGGTTCAAGCGACTACTCGGATGGTATAAACGTGTACTTCGGCGCCATTGATGCGGTTGCGGCCAAGACGGTGACGATCTCTGGAACTGTCAGTCCTGCCAATGTCACTTTCCGTGCAGGAGCATCGACCGCCTATACGCTAACTGGTGGTACGTTCAGCCCCTCTGGCACTGTAGCTGTTGAGAGCGGAACTGTTGTAATAGAATCTGAGGTGACTGCTGGTGCAATCACGGTAGCAGATGGTGCTACGCTTTCGCTTACTAATGCGACAGTGTCGTCGATCTCTGGCGCTGGCACCCTAAATATTCCTAATGGCGGTGTTGTCAAAACGACAGCCGCGAATGTGGTTTCAGTTGGTGCGCTCTCGGGTTCCGGTATGCTTGTAATTGAGGGTGCAAGTCCGGCGAATGACACGACGCTGCAGTCGTTGCTTAAAAATAGTACAGGGTGGACGGGTACATTCTGCGTAAGAAATCTGTCTGCGGAGTGGACGAATATAAACCCAAATAATTTCGGACGCGATGGGTCGAAGGTTCAATTGCAAGGGGTTACAGGATATTTCACCAATCCTAAGAACCAAAATCCTAATCTATTCGTTCCTGAAGTCATTTTTGAGAATGGTAGCGGGGATTATTCGGGATATGCTTTCAAGCCTTCCAACGGTTACTCTTATAGCAGTTCGTACTCGGACAACTGGAAGAACTTTAATGTATTTTCCAAGATTTCTGGTTCTGGTACAATGTATCAAGCAACCAACAAGGGCTACTGCCAAATGTACTGGATTAAGGACAGTAGTGGTTTTACTGGGTCAATTGATCAGAACCATCCAGATAACAATACAATATTTGTATTCGCAGGCAATGCGGCTACGCTTACAGGCCAAGATTCGACCTACGCGGCCTCACAGATACATGTTCTTGCCAATGCGACTGCAACAGTGGGGGCTGGCGCGACATGGAAGCCTGGAAGCGCCATAAAGATTAGTGGAACGGTCGTTTTCGAAGGTAGTGGACGATTTGAAAACATAACTACTCTGAATAATGGAGCCATACTAAAGTTCTCGGAGCTGAATACCACTACGCCTGCCCTGGCGGTTTCGGGGAGTGTTACAGTTGCGGAGGATGCGGTTGTCACCATTGATTGTGATGATGTAGCTGATTTGGCGGAAGGTCAGAAGGTCATATCGTGGACTGGTGGATCGGCACCAGCTGGATCATTTGTATTCAAGACGCCGGCTTCTGGGTGGCAGTTGCTAAAGAAGTCTACTGGGCTTGTAATTACGGAGGCTATAGACACAACTGACGATTCTGCCGATGCCGGCTATATGGAAGTGGATGGTAGCGACAATTTGATTGCGGTAATTACCAATGTCACAGGTACGGTAACAGTTCCTGCGACTGCCACCGCAATCACGACGGTTCCTGCCGCCTCGCTGACCTTGGCAGTAGGATCGTTGATTTCGGCATCTGATGTTACGGTAAAGTATGGTAGTACTATCCTCAATGGGGAGGATGGCGCTGTTGTTGTCAGCAAGGACGGTAATACAATTAGGTTTGCCTTGAATGCGAACGGCTCGGTTGGCGATGTTGACGTTAAGCCGACAGTCGATACGTCTGTTTCGGCGCCGATGTCGATTGATAGTACTTCTGAAACCGCGAAATTCACGGTCAAGTCGATTCCTGGACTTTACTACGCGGTAACGGCCGGAACTTCCCTTGACGAAGATGGCAATCCGTCTGGAACGGTGACGCATGGTGATGCGGTGCAGGCGACTAGCACCACCACTTCGCCGATCGCCCCCGAGTTCACCGGCACTGTCATGTACTACAAGGTTGCCGTCGGCCTCACTGCCGCCGAAGCCAGGCAGTAACCCAGCCTCCATATCTGGCACACACAGGGCGGGGACCACTCCCCGCCCTGTGTTTTTCGTATCTGGGTAAATTTGGGGTTGATATTTGCGGGGAAATATGGTATAATATTAAATAAATAGTGGTAATTTAGCTATTACTATGACAGAAAATATAGATCTTGGCTTGGAGAACGATCGCTTGGAGTTCAAGCGATCGTGGCGGGATGAGTTTCTCAAAGAGATCTGTGGTTTTGCCAATGCACAAGGCGGCAAACTTGTGATTGGTGTTGACGATAATGGACGAGCGGTGGGGTTGGAGAACGCCAAGAAATTGATGGAGGATATTCCCAATAAGATTGTGGCTTTGCTGGGTATTGTGGCAGATGTGAATTTGGTGCATCGCGAAGGATTGGATACGATTGAAATCGTGGTTGAAGCCAGTCCGGTGCCGGTGTTGTATCATGGAGTTTGCCATTATCGTTCGGGCTCGACCAAACAAGAACTTACTGGGATTGCGTTGCAACAGTTTATTCTCAAGAAGATGGGCCGCACTTGGGATGATGTGGGGAATGAGCGCGCAACGCTTGCCGATATTGATAGGGGCGCGATTGATTATTTCTTGCGCAAGGCCACTGATGCGCAACGAATGCCGCCGGAGTCGTTGAATGCAGATACGATGCAAGTATTGCAGAGCTTGGGCTTGGTTGATGATGACGGCAAACTTAAGAATGCGGCGTTGCTCTTGTTCGGTAAGCGGCCAATGAAATTCTTTCCGTGTGTGGAATTCAGAATTGGGCGTTTCGGAAAAGACGAGTCTGATTTGATGTTCCAAGATTCGATCGAGGGGAATATTATTCAAATGACGGACAGGGTGATGGAGGTGCTGAAATCCAAGTATCTCATATCGCCAGTGCACTATGAAGGGCTGCAGCGTATTGAGCCATTGGAAATCCCGGAGAGCGCGTTGAGGGAGATGATTTTCAACAGTATAATCCATAAGGACTATACTGGCGTTCATATCCAGCTAAAAGTATATAACGATAGGATGGAGCTTTGGAACGATGGGGCTTTGCCGGAAGGATATACGGTTGATACGTTGCTAGGCAAGCATGCCTCGAAGCCGCGCAACAAGAATATTGCCGCCGTATTTTATCGTGCTGGCTTTATCGAATCGTGGGGGCGTGGCATCAGGAAAATTTGCGATGGCTTTGAACAGGCCAATCTCCCAGTGCCGCAGTTTGAAGCCAATTGCGGCGGTGTTTGCGTTACGGTCAGAAGGCCGCATGCCGCCAATGAAGATGCGGTTGAGGATACTGGACTAAAGACTGGACTAAAGACTGGACTAAAGACTGGACTAAAGGGCGGCTCTGATACCGGCTTGAACTCAATGAGACAGCTCATAGCGAATAATCCATATATAACGATACCAATGTTGTCTGCGGAGACTGGGCTATCCCGCAATGGTGTATTGTACAATTTGCAAATCTTGAAGAATCGGTTTGGCCTAACCCGTGTTGGCGGGCGCAAGCTTGGGCATTGGGAGTTTACGCCGTAATCTATCGCATCTAGCCATATCCACACGCAGGGCGGGGAGCAATCCCCGCCTTGTGTTTTATGGGGGTGTCATGATAGACAGTTTTCTGCGTCGTTAGGTAAATGCAAAAAGTGCGGCACTTTTTGGGAAAAGTCCGGCACTTTTCCCAAAAAGTCCCGGACTTTTGCGGTCGCTCCCGTGAGGCCGAGAACTGTTTGCCGTGGCCACGGGAATAGCCGCCCGAGACAGTGGAAGTGTTCGCCTCTATGTTTGCGCGCGCGCTATTGACTGTGAGATTGCTATGCCTTTTGCACCTAACTTGCTGTTTGCCGTAGATTACCTTTGTTTGGCGCTATTATCGCCAATCCAATTGTCAGTAAAGTGTCAGGTTGCTGTCAGTATTCTGTCAGGTTACTGTCAGTGTTTATCTGACACTTGCCTGACGCTTGTTTGACACTTACTTGACACTTGGTCGACAAGTACTAAAGTCTTAAGAACCCAGGTACTAAACTCTGCAGACAGCAGGTGCTAAAGTCTGTAGACTTCAGCACCTATGTTCTGCAGACTTCTAATGCCAACTTCTGCAGACATCTGTATGTGTGGTGATAAGGGACATAGGTAGCACTTTCCTTCCAATCCATCCTGTTGTTCATTTAAGGTTTTTATAAAAACCTTAAATGACGCTTCCGCGCGCGCCTACTTGACAACCGGCCAGGAAATATGGTATAATATGCGGCAAATGGAACATATTGCAATACTTGGCAATAAAGGCAGATATACTTCGTTTTCGTTTGGCGGAAAGGAAGTGCGCTTTCTTTCGCCGTCGAATCTTGCGGGGTATCGGCGCGTAACCAAGTGGGACAATGGCTATATCGAGGCGGTGGCGGACTATGGGAAGGGCGAGGAAGAGGAATACATCGACTTGATTCCGATTCTCGAGAATCTGTTTATCGAGCCAAAGGAGTTTCTGGCGCCAATCGACAAAGTGGAGGTGGCAAATGTCTGACGAGAAAAAATCCGCAATCGCCGACAGCGCCGATTTGATTGTCAACGACTATGCGATAATCCGCAATGGCGACAATTTGCGCTTGGTCAACTTGCGCACCGGCAATGCGGCGGTAGTGTTGCCGGGCAATGTCGTAAGCGAAACCAGCATGGGCGATATCGAGCTTGGGATAGCGCTCGACTATCTCAAGAACAATCTGCAATTCCTTGCCGCCTGACCATGCCCAAGTATTACGGATTCAAGGCTTTTATCGGGCGTAGATGCGGCAATCTTGATATTCCCAGTGGAAACTGACACAAAACGTCGGATCCCCTCCGCCGTTTTGCTTTGAGCCTTGCTGCGCATTGCGCCAGACTTGCGGCATGCCGCCCTAGAGCGGCGTGGCTGAAATGCTTGCTTCTCGATATCCCAATCCACCTTAGCCCGGCGCATGCTCGGATACTTATCAGGTATAGGGTGATATATACATACCTTAAATCCATTGCCCCGGCTTTCGCAGGCACGGTTCAATACTACAAGATTTCGGTCGGCCGCACCGCCGCCTAAGCCTCGGTCGAGTAACGACGCCTACATATCTGGCACGCACAGGGCGGTGACCACTCCCCGCCTTGTTGTTTTGCCGGGTAAAAACCCCGCTTGCGTTTTGGCG
>CAMZEN010000062.1 GCA_947305775.1 uncultured Verrucomicrobiota bacterium | reverse complement strand
TCACCCAGAAAGGACGGCCCGGAATGTTAGGCCCGTCAATCAGCCACCCAGTTTGCATTTTATAGGGGGGTCGATATGGCTGTGAAGCTAAGATCTATGGTACTCTCTGTCGCAATATTCTTTATTGTTGGTTCAATTGCATTGATCCCATTTCCAGGAATAAGTTACATGTCGCCAGAGGATTTGCTAAATGGCTCAGATGGAGTATCGCTGTTTACTGGGATGACATGGCACAGTCAGTTCCTTGGGCCACTTATTATCGCATTCTTTGTTTTCCTTTTAGCGGATCTTATATTCAATATACGGAGGCCTGATAAACTATATTTATTCTTGCTATTTTGCTGTCCCTATCTGGTCTACAAGACATCCAGCAGAACGGCGATGGGGACAATGATAGCAACATCTCTATTTATTTTATGGCTTGCTATGAGTATGCGTGGATCTATAAGATGGCGTATGAAAGTAGTTAATTCCTTTGTTCTTATAGGGGTATGCCTAGTTGCAATAGGTGTATGTGTGCCGCAGGTACGGCAAGGCGTTGTAAAATATGTGCTTAAAAAATATTCTGGAGTTTCTGAGAATGCGAAGATCAATACAGACGATGTAATGTCGACACGACAATTCCTTATCGATGCGGAATTGGCAAATTGGCGCAAAAAGATGATGATAGGCAACGGATTCCAAGTTAGCGAAGCAATGCAATATCAGGGGCGTGGCAGTGTATTGTCGTATTTGAGTGCTCCTATCGAAAAAGGTGTTTGGGTCACCGCTATACTAGAGGAAGGTGGCATTGTAGGAATGATTCTTTTTTGTATGTTTTGGCTCCCTGCTTTAATTGTGTTAAAGACAAAAGGGGGATATGTGACGGCTAGTCTGTTGTGTGCGATGCTTGTTTCAAATCTTGGTGAGTTTTCCTTTTTCTCGATGTCATCCGAGGGCGGAATGTTTTGGGCATTGGTTTTCTGTGGCGCGACACTTGATGGCTTTCGCATAAAGAATGATCAGATGTTGTTGCCGAGGTATGGATTTGGCCCTATTGGTATGCAGATATGAAAAGAATATTGCTTGTTGTAGTCTTTGCGCTTATCGTTCTTTTGGTGATTAGTGAGATAATGCTTCGGATTATCTGGGGGTTCGGCGCGCCTTTGCTCTCTGTGCCGGATGCAGATATCGATTATTATTTTAGACCTGATCAGAAGTGTGTTAGATTTGGGAATCGGGTGGTATACAACAATAAGTCAATGCGAATGGATTATGATATCAAGGATGCAGATAGAAATTGTATTGATCGTATCATTGTTTGTGGCGATAGTGTGATAAATGGAGGAACACTGACAGATCAGAAGGATGTCGCGACAAATATAGTTCAATCTAGGTATCCAACAAATGTTGTGCAGGTGTTGAATGTTTCTGCAGGGAGCTGGGGCCCAGGTAATATATTGGCATACTTGAAGAAGTTTGGAGGTTTTGATGCGACCGGAATAATAATTGAAGTTGATAGCCACGATTTGTGGGAAGATGATCCAAGGGTGTCTGGCGGTAGTATAGTCGGGAGAGATTTGGCGTTTCCAGGCGAAAAGCCAATTTGTGCAATTCATGAGCTTTTAACCAGATATGTATGGCCTAGTATACGTTCGAAGCTAGGACTAGGGACAGTAAACTATAAAGTTGATGTCCCTCATTGGGGAAGTGAGACTGACATAGAGGCACAGACCTATAATCTGAATTGCATGGCGGAATTGTATCGTCTGCCAGTGAAGCATAAGGCACTTTTGATCCATCGTAGCCGTTCAGAAAGTGCAAGCGGGCTTTTGACATACGGAGAGCAGCGGTTTAGGGAGCAGGCGGAAGAGTTTGGGGTTGCTGTATATTTGCTTGAATTGGATCCCGATTCCGATTACCGGGATATAATCCATCCGAATGAGTCTGGTCAATGTAAGATGGCTGATCTTATTGATAAGATCTACCGTGATATGAAAGATAATGAGGTGTCAAATGCTGAGGCGATTGATTAAAACGTTGATGTTGTATGTGTCGGTGTGGCAAAATTGTGACTCTGCCGCAAAGGTTATTGTTTATCATGATATTGACCGGAAGTGGACTCCAATGGGAACGCCGGTTAATGTCTTATGGCGGCATATGGCTTTGCTGCGTAAAGGTGATGTCGTTTGCTTTGATGATGGTTTTAGGGGTATATGGGATGAGAGGGAAAAGTTAAAAGTTGTGAGTTGTAAGTTTAGAGTTGTTGTTTTCATTGCGGTTGGTCTGGTTGGCCAGGTTGGGTATTTGACATGGAGGGAAATTAGGGAGTTGCAGGATAAGTATGGTATCGAATTCCAATGCCATACTTGGAGCCATCAGACATTGGCGGGGCCATACAATGACGAAGTGTCAGAACCAATTAATGGTAGAACAGAAGAATGGTACAGGCATGAGATTGTTGATTCCAAGGTCGAGCTTGAACAACAGTTGGGCAGAAAGGTCACCTCACTTTGCTTTCCAGTAGGCTATTTCTCGGATGATATCATTCGCCGTTGCAAGGAAGCTGGATACGAGAAGGTGTATGCGAGCTACCCAGGTAATGTTACTGACGATTACATCCAACCCCGCTGCATCGCTCAGGATCTTTCTCCCCTCGCTTTCCGCGCTACATTAAACGGCGGCATGATGATATTTGAGCGGCGTTACAAGAACTTGCACAAATTTTGATTTCATGCGTTCTTATTATAGGCGGAAGTTACATTGATATTGCAGTGGCGAAAAAACTAAAGTTGCATGCAAATCTGCCATATAACATCAACGATTGAAGGGGCGAGCGGGGTCGTCACCTTCGTGCGGGAGCTTGACGCCTCGCTTCAGGCCAGAGGCGTGGATAGTCGTGTAGGCGTGGATGTCTCCACCATCACATCCTTCCCCCACTCCTCCACTCCCCCACTCCCCCACTGTGACTTAATCCACATTCATGGGCTTTGGCTCAAGATGTACCACCAGGCGGCGCAGTGGGCGAGGGCGAACGGCATCCCGGTCGTATGGTCAACTCACGGCATGACAGCTCCTTGGTCGATGCATCATAAATGGTGGAAGAAGCTCCCCGCGTGGCTGCTTTACCAGAAGCGCGATTTGAAGTCGGCTGCGGCCATCCATTGCACGACCGAACAGGAAGTCGAGTGGAACAAAGCCCTCGGTTTCAAGAATTGCTTTATCGCACCGTTAGGAACGAAAGAGTTAGTCGCTAGTCGTCAGTCATTAGTTGCTAGGAGTGAAAAGCGGTTGCTTTTCGTAGGACGGATATATCCAGTGAAGGGGCTCGTAAACCTTATCAAGGCTTGGAAGCTCGTCCAGACTCAAGCTCTCAACCCCCAAGACCGAGCCATTCCACTCTCGAACTCCAACTCTGAACTCGAACTAAACCACAACTGGAAACTACGCATTGTCGGTCCCGACGAGGCGGGGCATAAGTCCGAGCTGCAGTCGTTGGTTCGAGAATTAAACTTGTGTGACAGCGTTGAGTTCGCCGGGCCGAAGTTTGGTGATGAGCTTAGTGCAGAATACGACAATTGCGACTGCCTTGTTCTGCCGAGCTTCACAGAGAATTTTGGAGCGACGGTGGTGGATGCGATGGCGCATGGCAAGCCTTGCATAGCTTCGACTTTCACGCCTTGGAGAGAGCTGCAAGAGCGTGGTTGCGGTTGGTGGGTGTCTAACGAACCTAAGCAATTGGCTGGAGCGATAGGGGAGATGATGTCGTTGGATGGTGCGACGCGTTGCAAGATGGGGGAGAAGGGCCGCAGACTTGTGGAGGAGAAGTATACTTGGGATGCGGTTGCCGAGACTATGATCGCGAAGTATAGGGAAGTGATTAGTCGCTAGTGGTTAGTCATTAGTGGTTAGTCGTTAGTGATTAGTTGTTAGTCGTTAGTTGAGATTGTGATATGGAAATCAAACTGAATCAATATCGGAACAGACATGGTGGCGGCAGCAAGTTGCGCCGTCTTGTTTGGGAAGTTGTCTGGGCGGTGCTGTTTCGCCCAACGCCTAGATGGTGCCTAAATGGATGGCGGTGCTTTTTGCTGAGGGCATTTGGAGCAAAGATTGGCAGTGGGGTGAGGATACAGGGCGGGGCGAAGTTGTGGCAGCCCTGGCGGTTGACGATTGGTGACAACAGCTGGATTGATGGTGGAGTCTCGCTTTATTCGGTGGATGAGATCGTGATTGGCGCCAATGCGGTCATAAGCGATGGAGCATTCATTTGCACCGCGACGCACGATATATCTAGCGAGACGTTCGAGCTTCAGACAATGCCGGTGACGATTGGGGATAGCGCTTGGATCTGCGCAAAGGCAACAGTTCTGCCAGGTGTGAAGGTGGGTGAAGGGGCGATAGTCGCGGCTGGTTCGGTCGTCTCAAAGGATGTCGAGCCTTGGACTGTCATTGGCGGCAACCCCGCCAAGTTCATCAAGAAACGCGAATTGAGGGATGAGAAGGTTACTTGAGGTATTGCGCACGTTGTTCAGCCCCTCCTTTTGGCGCGAGTTCATCGCCGAAGACATGCGCGAAGAGTCCCGCATATTGCATGAATAGTCAGTTTCAGGATTTCACAGGGCACTATTCCCAGTCGCCTATGATTATGGTATAATGTACGGCATGAAGAGAACATCTGACCATGCCGTGCTGTCCAGCAACGGGCGCTATACGTCTTTTTCGTATGGCGATGATGTCATTCGCTTCATGACTTCCCCTCGGCTTGATCGGTATATCAAGGTCAACAAGTGGGACAATGGTTATCTTGAGGTTGTCGCAAGCTACAACGGCAAAGAGGAAGAAGAGTACATAGATCTTGTTCCAATCCTGAAGAATCTTTACATTGAGCCGGAAAGTTTTCTCAAACCCATCAAGGATGTCGAGGTGTCGTATGCCTGAAGCCAAGGCGAGAGAGATTGCCGATGAATCGGATCTTGTCGTGAATGGCTATGCATTCTCCAAATGCGATGCGGGGATTCGTGTCTTGAATTTGCGCAACGGCAAGGCCGCGTTTGTCATAGGAGAGCATCAAGTCAGCGAGACGAATATGGACGATCTTGATCTGGCGCTGGCGTTGCGCTACCTGTCGGAAAACGAGCAGTTCATGGAGCGGTGCGATGCCTAAGTACTACGGTTTCAAAGTCTACGGCTACTATCTGTACTTCACCTCGCATTGCATTGTCGAGGCAATGCACGCCCATGCAAGCGATACTAAGTTGACTGAGGCGGGATCGGCAAAATTCTTTGTCAAGTCCGACGGCGAAACTAGCGTTGCCGAAAGAGGGCGCTTGAACGATAGGGAGATTGCTGGCATCCAGGCTTTCATAAAACTTCATTATCAAGAGATGTATTTGCGTTGGGCGGAAATGTCGGATAGCGGTTTCTATAAAGGTATCTGACACCTCATCATTTCAATTCCTTGCGGCGGTAGCCGCCACAGATAATCGATCCTTAAACAGGTCTTCGCGAGAGGGCCATTTTACTTCCCATGTCCATCAGGCGGGGAATGCTGTATACCGGTATTGAGAAGGTTCTTGTGCAGGGCATAGGCTTTGCGCAGGGCGTAGTGCTTGCGCGCCTCCTGAGGCCCGAGGATTTCGGCCTTGCCGCCATGCTCGGTATCTTTCTTGGCGTCGGCGCCGCTTTGGCGGAGTCCGGACTCGGCATGGCGTATGTCGTCTACGGACGCAACTCCAGGCGCGTATTCTGGTGGAATGTCGGCATAGGGGCCGCGATATACCTGACGCTTGCCCTCTCCGCGCCTTTCATCGCCGACTTCTACGGCGAGCCGGTACTTAAGCCTCTCCTCTGCGTCATGGGGCTTGGCGTGGTGCTCAATGCGGCGTCCGTCCTGGGCAACGCCAGGCTTCAGAGGGAGCGGCGCTTCGGGATGCTTTCTTCGGTAAATGTCACAACCACGCTTGTCGCGTTCCTGGCGGCCGTTGTATTGGCGCTCTTCGGCTGGGGTGTCTGGGCCATTGCATGGATGGGTGTGGTCGGGGCCCTGCTGAGGCTTGCGGCCCTTGCGGCGACAAAGTCGCTCAAGTTCGCCACCGACGACGACGGCGACTTCAGGAAGATGCTCGGCTATGGGCTCAAGCTGACGCTTAGCGGACTCATCCACACAGCATACATGAACTCCTACAACCTGATAGTCGGCAGGATGTTCTCCCCCGCAGCCGTCGGTCTCTTCTCGAGGGGCCAGCGTTGGGCGGCGCTGCCTACGGATGTCGTGAACGATTCAGTCGGCAGGGTCGCTTTGCCGGACATGGCGCAAGGGCGCAAGGGCGCAAAGGCATATCTGCTGCTGAATGCGCTGCTGCTGTGGCCCATGCTGGCCTTGCTTTGGCTGTTCGCGGACGCTGTTGTCGGGTTTGTGCTTGGGTCTGCCTGGATTGAATGCGTGCCATACATCCGCATTCTGCTTGTGGGGGTCATGTTCACGCCAATCACGAACATATCACTGCAGTACATCCGGGCGAAAGGACGCGGCGATTTGGTGCTAGTGACTGACGCCATAAAGAAGCCCATCCAGATCGGCCTTTTGGCGGCAGGTGCTTTTATGCTTTCTTTCGGATGGAGCGGGCAGGGCGTTCTTCTGCTCTGCTGGGTGAAGGTAGCGAGCGACATTGTGGAGGCCGCGACAGACATGGCAGTCGCATTCCGGCTCAGATATTCTGATGCCCCAAAGTGGAAGAAAGAACCTATAGACCTGGTATACTGCTGGTGCAACGGAAAGGCGTTCGAGAGCCTTGAGAAGTGTCGCTTCAGCAACAACGGCGAGCTTTACTATTCCATAAAATCTGTCGACAGGTTCGCCCCGTGGTTCCGCACGATATGGATATTTGTGAATGATGGAACGGAGATCCCGACGTGGCTTTCAAGCCATCCCAAGGTCAGGATCGCAAAGCATTCGAAGGTGATCCCGGCAAAATACCTTCCGCTCTACAATGCGGTTTCAATCGAGTTCTGGCTGTGGGCCATTCCCGGACTCTCCGAACGCTTCGTGTATGCGAACGACGACATGTTCCTTGGGCGAAAGACCAGCCCAAGACAATTCTTTGCCCGCGATGGAAGGGCAATCTGCCGGTACTGCAATGGTGAGATGGATTTCGGCGGATCTTATCGTGCAGAGTTGGAGAACAACAGGGCTTTTATGAAAGAGCATTCCGACGGACTTTCCGACGAATGGCAAAAGGCGATTTATCGTGCACCGCACCATAATATGGATGCTTGCATAAAAAGCTCCATGCGCGAGTTCTGCGAGAGATTCCCGAAAGTGCTGGAAGAAGCAGGTGCTGCGAAGTTCCGGAGTTATGAACAACTTCAGCGCGACGTGTTTTCACTATGGGCGATGGCTACAGGCAAGGGAGTCTTTCGCCTCCGCAAAAGGATTCTGCCTCCGCGTTGGGAGAGCCTCGCATATGGTCTTGAAGATGCATGGGGCTACAAAATTCTTGAGCGTAAGCGTCCATACATGTTCTGCCTGAACGATACCGAGTCGTCGACAGATGAGCACCGCAGAATCGCGGCAGAATGGCTGAAGGGCCAATAGTAAACCTATTCAAATTTGCGCTATTCACATCTGAATAGAAATATTGTATAATACGCTCATGAAAAATCCTTTCGTATACGGTAAGCGGGTGAGCGGGCAGGCCTTCTTTGACAGAGCCAAAGTGAAGTCTGATATCCGCAATGTCCTTGATGGTGGCAGTAATGTGCTTCTGTATGGTCCTCGTCGATATGGCAAGTCTTCGCTTATTGGTGAAGTGTTGTCTGAAATACGTGCAGGAGGTGGGTGCTGCGCGGAACTGAATATGATGGAGGTTGCGTCGCTTGAGGATTTTGTCGCAAGGTTCGCGCGCATCGTCTATAGGGAGCTTGCGCCTGTGTCTGGTGCGTTGAATCTCATAGCCGGTTTCCTAAAGCGCATGTCGCCATCAATCGGGCTTGATGAGGAAGGCAAACCCGAGTTGCGTGTATCGTTTTCATCTGGCCGTGCCACTGTCGACAATCTGCGGGAAGTGCTGATGTTGCCGGAGCGGCTGTGCGGGGAGAAGCGCAGGATTGTTATTGCGATAGACGAGTTTCAGGAAGTGTCAGAGCTTGGTCTGGGCGCACAATTTGAACGTATCATGCGTTCCGTAATAGAAAAGCAGTCGCACGTATCGTATGTGTTCCTTGGCTCGAAGACGCACATGCTTGAACGGATGTTCTCTTCAAAGTCCCGGCCGTTCTATAATTCGGCGCAAAAGTTTTTGCTGCTTCGCCCTCCGGAGGACGAAAGTGCGGCATTTCTTGTTGAGAGGTTTTCGTCTTCGTCGATAAAGTTGGATCCATGTCTCGCGGAGAAGATGGTTCGCTTGGTGGATAATGTTCCGTACTATCTCCAAGCACTTGGCTCTTGGACCTTCAATGCAGTTCGCGGGCGCGATGCGGATGAAGTTTCTGATTCGGATGTGGCGGATGGTTTCGACTCCATGTATTCTGCTGAACGTATTTTGCTGGAGGATGCTTTCCGGTCGCATCCGGAATCACAAAGGCTATTGATGCGGGCGATAGCTATTGAACCTACTGGTAAATTTGACGAGTCCTATCGAGAGCGCCATGGGCTTAAGTCGACTTCTACGGTTAATACGGCGTTGCGTCGCCTGATAGCAGATTCAACTATTGAGAAGACGGCTGTTGACTATAGGTTGGGGGATCCTTTGTTGGCATACTATCTTGCCGAATGCTAATGGATCATAATCCCTTGCTGCGGTAGCCGCTTATCGTAATTATTCATTGAATTGACAGGTCTTCGCGAGAAGACCCTTTCTCTTGTTGTGGCGTTTAAACTGAGCGTCATCATTCCTGCCCTGTCAGGCGAAATGCCTAAGGGATTGCCTGACGATCCTAGGCTGGAAGTGGTCCTGGTCAAGGGGGTGAGCCCTGTCGGCAGGGCGCGGAACGAGGGGTTGAGAAAAGCGACCGGCGACTACATCGCATGGGTCGATTCAGACGACGAGGTGACTGCGGATTGGCTCCCCGAAATCCTTGCCGCCCTTGAATCGTCGCCTGATGTCGTCACGATCGACGCGAAGATGGTCGGTTGGGAGGGTCGCCGCGATTACGTGTGGGGCCTTTCGAAGGATGAGGCCACGATCGACAGGCTGAGAAGGGATGTCTACCGCGACACAATCCGTCCAAGCGCCCTGTGGCTCTATGTTACGCGGCGTTCCCTTTGGGATGGGCTCGCCTTTGATGAAACGGTCCGGGTCGCGGAGGATTATCTGATGTTGCCCAAGGTCCTTGAGAGGGCTGAATCCTGCGCATATGTGCCGAAGATGCTGTACCGGTACGTCTGCAACGCTTCAAGCCTGATCAACACCCAGGACTTCAGGCGCGATATGGACGTGATGGTGCTGTGGATCCGTCGCCTTGACGAGACGCCGCGAAAGTATCGCAGCGGTTGCATATGGGGGCTGGCGGTCAGCTGCTACTGGGTCTGCGACAGGGTGGAGATCTTTCCGGATATCAAAGGGCTCCCTTGCGCGACGGAATGCGCCGCAAAGTGCCGCGACATGATAAGGCGGAACATGGGCGCTTTGCTTCGCGAGGTGTTTTGCGGGCGCGACCTTGGGCTTCGGGATCGGATATGCTGGTATCTCAGGTTCCTTTGTGCGGCGACGGACTGGTGGTGGATCCAGAGGATGCGCTACAGGAGGCGGCATAGGTGAAGCTCTATGTCATAAACCTTGCGCGGCGCAAGGAGCGCATGGCTTTCATGGAGCGGCAGTTCGCTTCGCTCGGTCTTGGGTTTGAGCGCGTGGATGCCGTCGACGGAATTCAGTTGCCAGAGGAAGAGCGCAGCAAGGCGGTCGATGGATTCAGGTGGTGGTGCTCGCAAGGCTACAGGGCAAGGGCGGGTGAGATAGGTTGCGCGCTTTCGCACAGGAAGGCCCTCGCAAAGGTTGTCGAGTCGGGATTGCCCTGCGCATGCATCATGGAGGACGACGTAACGCTTGGCGAGGGATTCTGCGATGCATTGGAATCGGCGGAAGGATTCGCGGCTTCACAGGCCGACGCCAAGGTTGTGGTCATGACCCCGTGCGAGGCGGCGAAGGGTGAAGGCTTCGTGCGGATCCCCTGGGCGCGTTCTACGGGATGCTACGTCGTGAACCAGGAGGCCGCCAGGAAGCTGCTCGCGGCAACCTCTCCGTTGACGTCCACTATCGACGACTGGCGGCGCTGGAGCGAGAGGGGTGGATTCGCCCTTTATGCGTCATGTCCGGCGGTATGCAGCCAGGCGCCATACGGCAGCGAGCCGTTTGATTCTCCGTTCGCCTCCGATACCAGGGATGTGTCTACGGTCTTCGTAAGCGAGATGAAGCCGGTGCAACGGTTCCTCCATAAGGGTCTTAGGATTGTCGGTCGCACTCTGGACAAGCTGTTGCCATGAATGAAATCGTGATCTGGGCGCACAGCGAATGCCGCTCTACGATGTCGCTTTATCGTGAGGTGAAGCGTCGGGCCGGAGTGCCGGTCACGATTGCATTGTGGAAGCATGGAGATTGTGATGATGTGCGGCGGTTGCGCGAGTCTTCGGGACAGGTCGAGGGCGAGTACGCCGATTTGAATCTCACGCCGGTCGGAGAGGATTTGGAGAAGGGGCGTATCCTTTTGGATGCGCACAGTGGCAATGGCATAGTGCATGTCTTTTGCGTATATCAGGTATCGCGAATTTGGCGGCAGTTGATGAAGGAGGCGAAGGAGAAGGGGTCGAGGGTTGTCGTATACGCCGAGGCTCCATGCGAAATGTGCTTGGGGCCCAAGGCATGGCTTAAGAGGCTCTACTACAGATTCATCTTGCCGCGCAAGGTCGGATGGGTCGCCAAGCATGTGGATTTGTTCCTTTGCCAGAGCGGTGATGTCGGCATGGATAGGCTGCTGCGCATGGGCTGGCGGAAGGAGCGGATTGTGCCGTTCGGATATGCGAGCCCGGGTATGGTTGACCAGGAAGAAGTTGGAGTTGAGAGTTGGAGTGGGAGAAAGGATGGTGTGCTCCGTGTTCTGCATGCTGGTGTAGAGACTGACTATCGTGGTATCGGAACATTACTTAAAGCGGTTAATATCCTGAAGCGGAATGGCATGGCTGTCGAGGTTGTGCGGACGCACGGCGGGGTTCCGTTGTATGAGCTTGAACGCCTTTGCAAATGGGCTGATGTTTTCGTGGCCTGCGGTCTTTGCGAGCCTTGGGGCATGAGAGTCAATGATGCGATTCATGCAGGGCTGCCTGTTGTGGTCAGCTCCGGCATGGGTGCAAAGATGATTGTCGAGCAGCATGGTTGTGGCAGTGTCTACAAGGCCGGCGATGCAAAGGCTCTGGCGGAAATGTTGCAACGCTTTGCTACAGATGCCGACTTTGCCTCCAAGTGCCGCGCTGCCGTCGCCAAGGCTCATGAAGCATGGCTCCCCGAAGCCAAGGCAAAGGAATTCTTGGAGAAGTTGGGAGTGGGATGAAGAACATCCTTCACATTTGCGCTGGATGGGAGAAGTGGAATGGCGCTGCCAACATCGCTCGGCTCATAATGGGCGAACAGAGCCAAGAAGGGCACAAGGTGTCTTTTGCGACTTGGGCTGGCATCGGCAGGTTGCGGGCGGCGGATGAAGTCTGGATTCATTGCGCCTGGAAGCCTTGCCTTTGGTGGGCTGCGCTCTGGGGTAAGAATGTACATTGGGTTCCGGAGTGCAGCTACGATCCTATCCGCCGCAAGTATCATGGTTGGAAGAAAACACTTGTCGGCCCCATCGAGCGCTTCTGCCTCCGCCGCGCAAAGGCTCTTGTCGCGACATGCGATGCAGAGAAAAGTTGGATACAAGATTATCTAGGGAATCACTGCCCACCAGTCGAAGTCACCGACATCAAACGATTCTTCAAGCTCAATCCTGTAAATCCTGTTAATCCTGTCCAAAAGCCCCTCCACCTCCTTTACCTTGGTCGCCGCCATCCCCTCAAAGGCCTCTCCTACCTCGAAGCAGCTCTTGCCACATATTATAATATGTGGTCAAAGGCCTCCCCCGATTCTCCCGCGACCCCCTCTGCCACATATTATAATATGTTGTCGCAGCCAACTCCCCTCGACCTACCTCCCGAAGCGCCCG